>JBEIHY010000003.1:0-89238 GCA_040381035.1 Hyphomonadaceae bacterium | reverse complement strand
TCAAAGGTAGGAGGTGCATCGGGGCGCGAACTCTGAGAATTTCGTTTTGCGACAAAGTCAAAGCGCAGAGCGAAAGGCCACCCCGATGCAAACAGAATGTACCTCCGATTTGTTCGGCTTTTCCAGAGTTGAAAAGCGCAAAGTTGTGGCTGCCTTTGATGGCGGCGCGGTCACCTCGGATGCCGGCGGGCTCCTGCTGGGGGCAACCGATCGCCGGATCCGGCTGATCAACCGGTTTGCCGGATGCTTCCGCGACTATCGCCGTCCTGACCTGATTGAGCACGAAGTGGCGACGCTTGTGGCGCAGCGGGTGTTTGGCCTTGCGCTTGGCTATGAGGACCTCAACGACCACGATCACCTGCGTCATGATCCGGTGATGGCGGTGCTGGCCGGTAAGCTCTGCGCCAATCGGTCGGACTGCGCACCTGTGGCCGGCAAGAGCACGCTGAACCGTCTTGAGCTGAGCCGGACGGAGCCGACCCGGTATCACCGGATCAGCCACGATCCGGGAGCGATTGAAGCCCTGTTCGTGGATCTGTTCATGGAGTCCCAGCCGCGGGCTCCGGGCCAGATCATTCTGGATCTGGACGCCACCGACGATCCCCTGCACGGCCATCAGGAAGGCCGGTTCTTCCACGGGTATTATGACGGCTACTGCTATCTGCCGCTCTACATCTTCTGTGGTCGCCATCTGCTGGCGGCAAAGCTCAGGCCAGCCAATATCGATGGGGCGGCGGGAGCGCTGGAGGAGGTTATCCGGATCACGAAGCAGATCCGCCAGCGCTGGCCGCGGACCCGCATTCTGCTGCGCGCCGAGTCCCGGCTTCTGCCGGAACGATCTGATGGAATGGTGTGAAAACAACCGCGTCGACTATGTATTCGGGCTTGCCCGCAATGCGCGCCTGGTCGACACGATCAGCAAAGAGCTGCAACAGGCGCAACAAAAGAGCCTTTCCAGCGGTCGGGCGGAGCGGGTCTTTAAAGACTTCACCTGGAGCACGCTGAAGAGCTGGTCGCGCGAACGCCGGGTTATCGCCAAGGCTGAGTGGACCCAAGGAGAGGCCAATCCACGCTTTGTGGTCACCTCCCTGAAACGCAGGGACCGCGGCGCACGCCCTCTTTATGAAGACATCTACTGCGCGCGTGGGGACATGGAGAACCGGATCAAGGAATGCCAGGCGGATATGTTCTGCGACCGGACATCGGCGGCGACCATGGCGGCCAATCAGCTGCGCCTGTGGTTCGCATCGATGGCCTATGTTCTGATCTGCGCTCTGCGCCGGATCGGGCTTGCCGATACACAGTTCGCTACCGCCTCCTGCGGCACGATACGGCTTAAGCTCCTGAAGCTCGGAGCGCGCATTGTTGTCTCGGTACGACGCATCAAGTTCGCGATGGCGACAGCCCATCCCTGGGCCAACGAGTGGGCCCACGCGCACAGGCGACTATCCGCCGCCTGAGAGCCCCCGCTTCGCCCTTCCCATCAACAATGGAGCCCATCAACGACCTGCCAGACGCCGCCTCGCAAAGGCGGCGATGCGGACGGCGTGCGCGGCGCCCAGCCATCAGCCTACGGTCTTTCGACAACGCGAAGAGCAATGCTAAAAATGGACCTCGGTGAGAAATGCGGGTTAGCTCGGCTCAACGCACAAACCACAATTCACGCGCTGACTTTGGTGCAGCGCCTGCGTAAGCACGGCGGGCCGGCTTCAGGAGGCCGCCGATGTCGCATGCTTTCGATATCCTCGCCGTCCATGCCGGCGCTGCGCCTGATCCGGTGACGGGCTCGCGCGCCACACCGATCCATCAGACATCGAGCTTTGTCTTCCAGGACGCCGATCACGCCGCGCGGCTGTTTGCGCTGCAAGAATTCGGCAATATCTATACCAGGCTGACCAATCCAACGACAGCCGTGCTCGAAAATCGCGTGGCCGCTCTCGAAGGCGGCACGGCGGCGGTGGCGGCGGCCTCGGGCCATGCTGCGCAGCATCTGATCTTTCACGTTCTGATGGAGCCGGGCGCGGAATTCGCCGCGGCAAAGCAGCTCTATGGCGGCTCGATCAATCAATTCGCACACAGCTGGAAAAAGTACGACTGGCGCGTGAAGTGGTTTGATATCGACGATCCCGACAGCCTGAAAGCAGCAGTGAACGAAAAGACCAAAGCGGTCTTCATCGAAAGCATCGCCAATCCCGGCGGGCTCGTACTGACATCGAAGCCGTCGCACAGGTCGCGCATGACGCCGGCGCGCCGCTCATCGGCGACAACACCATGGCCACGCCCTACCTGATCAAACCGATCGAATGGGGCGCCGATATTGTCGTGCATTCGGCGACGAAATTTCTCGGCGGGCCCGACAATTCGATCGGCGGCGTGGCGGTCGACGCCGGCGCCTTCGACTGGGGCAAACATCCCGGCAAGTTCGCCACGCTCACCGATCCGCTCGCCTTCTATAACGGCTTGAAGATTCACAAGGTGTTTGGCGGCATCGATTTGGGTGGCGGGCCAGTGAACATCTCCATGGCGCTGGCTTTGCGCGCCTTTGCGCTGCGCGATATCGGCCCGGCGCTATCGCCGTTCAACGCCTTCCTGATCCTCACCGGCATCGAAACCCTGCCGCTCAGGATGAAGAAACATGTCGAAAACACTTTGGCGGTTGCGCGCCACTTGCAGGCGCATCCGAAAGTGGCGTGGGTGAGCTATGCAGGCTTGAGCGATCACAAGCATCACAGCCGCGCACTGAAATACGCCCCGGGTGGCGCTGGCAGTGTGTTCTCTTTCGGCCTGAAGGGCGGCTATCACGCGGCCAACAAGGTCGCTTCCTCGCTGAAACTTTTCTCGCTGCTCGCCAATATCGGCGACACCCGCTCGCTGGTGATCCATTCGGCCTCCACCACCCACCGCCAGCTGAGCGACGCCCAGAAGATCCAAGCCGGCGCCCTGCCCGAAGGCGTGCGCCTGTCGATCGGCATCGAGGACGCCGCCGATTTGATCGCCGATCTCGATCAGGCGCTGGCCCAGGTTTGACCGCACGGACGGGCGCGGCTATCGCGGAGTCATGCTCACTGTCTATGTGAAAAGCCTAGACGGCCGGATCGCGCCGGCAGCCGATGCGCAAGCCGGCCTGGTCGATCCGGCTGTGGTCTGGGCGGATCTCTACCAGCCGATCGCAGCCGAAGAAGCCGCCGTGGAGGACGCCTTCGGCGTCGACGCGCCAACCGCGCTGGAGCGTTCGGCGCTCGAAGAAAGCGCGCGCTTCTATGTCGAAGATGGCGCGCTGTTCCTCACCGCCACGCTGCTTGGCCGGCGCGACGAGGGCCCGTTCAAGGCTGACGCCGTGACCTTCGTGCTGAAAGGCGCAAAGCTCGTTACCGTGCGCACGATCAATCCGCGCGCGTTTGATATCGGCCCGTCGCGTTCGGCGGCGCGGATCGAGCGCGCGGCCGATGGGCCGGGCGTGTTTCTGGCTCTGCTCGAAGCGCTGATTGAGCGGATTGCCGATGTCCTACACGAAGGCGCGGCGGAGAAAACCACGCTGTCCTCACGCATCCTCGCCAGCGAAAGCGACGGCGATCTGAGGGCGCATCTGCGCGCGTTGGGCCGGCTTGGCGAATTGGCGGCGATGGCCCATGACAGCCTCGCCTCGCTGCATCGGCTGTGTGAGCATGTCAGCCAAGTGTGCCATGATTACGGCCTGCCGCGCGACAGGCTGATGTTGCTGCTGCGCGATGTCGAGCAACTGGAGCGCACCGCGGAGGCGCAGCAGAACCATCTGGTGTTCCTGCTCGACGCGACGCTTGGCTTGGTTGGTGCGGCGCAGAACAACACGCTGAAGGCGCTGTCGGTCGCCACCATTGCGTTCGTGCCGCCAACCCTGATCGCCTCGATCTTCGGGATGAATTTCGAGCACATGACCTGGTTTCATGCGCCCTGGGGGCCGTGGGTCGGGTTCGGGATGATGCTGGCGGCGCCGGCGGCGCTGTTCGCGCTGGCGAAATGGCGAAACTGGTTTTAGGCCTTGTGTTTGCGCATCTTTGCGCGAAAAACCGGCATCCACTTTATCGCCCGATGCGCAGGCCATGCCAAATCTGGAATTCACCCGCCGCTACGCAATGGCGCACCGCCTGATCGCCGACATGGCCGACAAATGCGCCACCCCGCACGGCCACGACGAATATGTCACCGTGCGGCTTACGCCGCTCGCCAATTTTCGCTTTGGCGGCGCCAATATGGCCGCGCCTTTCGCGCGCGTGAAGGCGCGTTGGCACGGCTGGATCGACGGCGCGGTCGATCATGCATTTCAACTGAACACGGACGATCCGCTGATCGGCTTTTTCCACGCGCACGAGCCAGCGCGGCTGGCGCGGATCATGACCTTTGTGGGCGATCCCACCACAGAGGCGCTGGCGGTGTGCTTTTATCTGAAGCTCTCCGCCTTCGTTTCCGCCGACGGCCTGCCGTTTCGCGTCGACAGCGTGCGGGTGCAGGAAACGCCGACCAATACCGTTTCTTTCGACAGCGCCGGCTTTGATCTTGCGTCTAGCGGCCTGCCAACGGGCTCATGGCCACTGCGCGCGGATATGAGCATTAACGATTTCTGAGGCAGCTTGAAAAGTAAGGCAACTTGCCTTACTTTTGGGGCCATGACCAAGCTCACCATCACCGCCAAGGGCCAAGTGACCCTGAAGAAGGACGTGCTCGCCCATCTCGGCGTCGGCCCCGGCGACAAGGTGGAGGTGACGCTTTTGCCCGGCGGCAAGGTCGAAATCACGCCGCCAGCGCGCAAAGGCAAAATCAGCGACGTGTTCGGCATGCTTTATGATCCCAATGGGCCGAAATTGACGATCGACGAAATCAAAGAAGCCACCGAAAAGGCCTGGGCCGGCGAGCGGTGAACCTTACGCCGGACACAAACATTCTGGTTCGTGCGATCGTGCGCGACGATCCGCGCCAGGCCGAAACAGCCTCTGCCTTGCTGGACGGCGCCGATCAGATTGTGTTGACCAATCAGGTGCTGTGCGAATTGGCCTGGGTTCTGCGACGCTCCTACAAAACCAAGCCGGCCGACCTGGCCTTGACCATCCGCACCCTCATCGCGGCGCACAATGTGCTCTGCGATCATGAGCGCGTTCAATTTGGCCTCGCCATGCTCGATCGCGGCGGCGACTTCGCCGACGGCGTGATCGCCGCCGAAGGCGCGGCCATCGGCGGCGGCGTTTTCGTTAGCTTCGACAAGGCCGCCGTACGCGATGTGAAGGCGCTGGGCTTGGAGGCGCGGGCGGTGCGGTAACGCCCCTCACACCAACATCTTCCCCTCTTCCGAAATCCCAGCCTCATCGGCGGCGTCGCCCGGCAACAGCATCTCATTATGCGCTTTGCCGGACGGGATCATCGGGAAGCAGTTTTCTTCTTTCGCTACGCGGCAATCGAAAATCACCGGCTTCTTGACGCTGAGCATTTCCATGATCTTGCCGTCCAGCTCGCCCGGCGTATCCGCGCGCAATCCGACGCAACCATACGCCTCGGCCAGCTTCACGAAATCCGGCAACGCCTCGGAATAGGAATGGGAATAGCGCTCGCCATGCAGCAATTGCTGCCACTGGCGCACCATGCCCATCCATTCATTGTTCAAGATAAAGATTTTCACCGGCAGATTGTACTGCACCGCCGTGCTCATTTCTTGCATCGTCATTTGCACGCTGGCTTCGCCCGCGATGTCGATGACGAGCGCGTCAGGGTGGGCGGCCTGCACGCCGATCGCGGCCGGCAGGCCATAGCCCATGGTGCCGAGCCCGCCGGACGTCATCCACCGGTTCGGCTCATGGAAGTGGAAGAATTGCGCGGCCCACATCTGATGCTGACCAACCTCGGTGGTGACGTACACGTCTTTGTCTTTGCTTAACGCGTACAAACGCTCGATCGCATATTGCGGCTTGATGATCTTGTCGTCCTTGCCATAGGCAAAGCCATTGCGCGCCCGCCAGCGTTGGATCTCAGCCCACCACGCCTTTTGCGCCTCACGCGTGTCGTGCTTGACGGCGCGCCACTGCGCCAGCAGCGCCTCCACCGCAACGCCGGCGTCGGCAATGATCGCCACATCGGCCAGCACGTTTTTGTTGATCGAGCTCGGATCAATATCGATGTGAATCTTCTTCGAATTCGGCGAAAACGCATCGAGGCGGCCGGTGACGCGATCGTCAAACCGCGCGCCGATGCACACCATCACATCGCAATCATGCATCGCCATATTGGCCTCATAGGCGCCGTGCATGCCCAGCATCCCCAGCCATTGCGGATCATGCGCCGGAAACGCGCCAAGCCCCATCAATGTGGACGTCACCGGAAAGCCGGTCTCGCGTGCAAGTTCACGCAAAGCGCGGCTCGCCTGCGGCCCGGCATTGATGACGCCGCCCCCGGTATAGAGGATCGGCTTTTTGGCTTTCGCCATCAGCGCCACAGCTTCCGCGATCGGCTTTTCCGCCGCCGCGCGGGCGGGATGATAAGTGCGCGGGCGCACGCCTTCGGGGCCGATATAGGCGCCTTTGGCGAACTGGATGTCCTTCGGGATATCAACCACGACCGGGCCGGGGCGGCCGGTGGAGGCGACATAGAACGCTTCGTGCATCACGCGCGCCAGATGGTTCACGTCCTTCACCAGCCAATTGTGCTTGGTGGCGGAGCGCGTGATGCCGACCGTATCGCATTCCTGAAACGCGTCCGATCCGATCAAATGGGTTGGCACCTGGCCGGTGATCACCACAAGGGGGATGGAATCCATCAGCGCATCGACCAGCGGCGTCACCACATTCGTCGCCCCCGGCCCGGAGGTGACGAGCACCACGCCGACCTTGCCGGTGGAGCGCGCATAGCCTTCCGCCATGTGCCCAGCGCCCTGTTCATGGCGCACCAGGATGTGACGCAGCTTCGGCTCGCCAAACAGCGCATCATAGATCGGCAGCACCGCCCCGCCGGGATAGCCGAACAGATCGGTGACGCCCTGATCGACCAGCGCGCGCACGACGATTTCCGCGCCGGTGAGGATTTCCGGATCAGCCGCCTTCACGGGCGGAGCCTTGGCCTTGCGGGCCTCTTGTTTCTGCATTGCGCCTGCGCCGTCCATCGTACCGCTCCAACCCGTTCATTCGCCCAAAGAAAAAGGGGCCCGGTTGGACCCCTTGTGTGCGCGCCGCCATTCCCCCGGTGACTACACCGGAAGGCCGCGCGCGCTGATAAGAATAACTCGCCCGGTCAAAACCACGGATTCGCCTCCAAAACTCACTCTGCGCATAAGTCATCCCTTGGGAATGGTCAAGTCGGCGCTTGCGAGGCAGGATTTTGCGTCATGGCGGGAAGGACGCCGATTCTGCCGGCTCCCCTTCTCTCGCCTTCGGGAGAAGGGGTGTTCATCGCGTCACGAAAGCCCCGCTTGCGCCAGAACCGCGCCGATGCGGGCGGCTTCGTCTTCGGCCGTGATTTGCGGCCAATCCGGCATCTGCCCGCGCATCCAGGTGAATTGCCGCTTGGCGTAGTTGCGTGTGTCTTGCGTGGCGAGCTTGGCGGCGCCGGGCAGGCCCATGTCACCGCGCAGATGCGCCATCAAGGCCGGCGCGCCATGCGCTTTCATGCAGGGCAGCAAGGGATCAAGATGGCGCCCCGCAAGGGCTGCCACCTCGTCCAGGGCGCCGGCGCTAAGCATCGCGGCAAACCGCGCATCGATGCGGGCATAAAGATCCGCCCGCGGCGGCGCCAGCGCGACGCCAGCCCATGCGCCTGCGGCGAAAATCGGCGGGTCATTGCGATCGCGCCAAACCAGGATGCTTTCGCCGGTCGCGTCAAACACTTCCAAGGCGCGGATGATCCGTGGCGCATCGTTTGGGCTTAACATCGCAGCCGCCCTTGGATCGCGCATGGCCAATTCGCCATGCAGGCCCGGCGCACCATCGCGCAGCAAGCGCGACGCCAACGCGGCACGCACATCAGGCGGGATTGGCGGCGTCGCCGCGAGGCCTTCGGTCAGCGCTTTGAAATAAAGCCCCGTGCCGCCGACCAAGATCGCCAGGCGCCCGCGCGCGGCGATCTGCGCAAGCACAGGGCGCACCGCGCCAATCCAGGCGCCGACGGAGAACCGCTCGGCGGCGTCGACGCAGCCATACAGATGATGCGGCGCAGCGGCTTCTTCGGCGGGCGTCGGCCGCGCGGTGAGAATACGCAGATCAGCATAGACTTGCATGGAATCGGCATTGACGATTTCGGCCCCGAACCGCGCGGCCAAAGCCAAAGCAAGTGCGGACTTGCCGCTTGCCGTCGGGCCCATGATACACAGCGCTTGAATCATTCCCCTGCTTTGAAGCAAAGAGGCCATCATGCAAGCCCTGCTCACTGTCGTCTCCGCGCCGGGCTCGCGGGCGCTGCTGTTTGAGGCCGCCGTGCGGGCGGGCGACGGCTTGGCGCTCGCCGATTTGGTCGATGGCGAAGCCGCGCGGACCTGGCTGGAAGATGGCGAAGCGCTGGATGTTGGGTTCAAGGTCCATGCGCACGGATCGTTGACCGAATGGCGCAAGCAAGCGCTGGACGTGGTGGGCGCAGAACTTGGCAAATATCCGATCGACTGGGCGCTTCAGACGAATGAACCGCGCCGCAAGCAAGTGCTGATCGCCGACATGGACAGCACCATAATCGGCTGCGAATGCCTGGATGAGCTGGCCGATTTCGCCGGCAAGAAGGCCGAGATTGCCGCCATCACCGAACGCGCGATGGCTGGCGAGCTGGTGTTTGAAGACGCGCTGCGCGAACGCGTGGCGATGCTGACGGGACTGGAGCTTGGCGCACTGCAAGCGTGCTATGATCAGCGCGTGCGGCTCAATCCCGGCGCGCGCACGCTGGTGACGACCATGGCCGCCCATGGCGCGCGCTGCGCCTTGGTGTCGGGTGGGTTCACGTTCTTCACATCGCGTGTGGCGGACGCGGCCGGCTTTCACACCGAGCGCGCTAATCGGCTGTTGGACGATGGCAAAGCGCTCACCGGAAAGGTCGCCGAACCGATCCTTGGCCGCGCCGCCAAGCGCACGGCGTTGGAGGAGGAATGCTCCGGGTCCGGCGTCTCGTCCGCCGCGGCGATGGCGATTGGCGATGGCGCCAATGATTTGGCGATGATCGAAATCGCTGGCCTGGGCGTTGCCTATCACGCCAAGCCGATCGTGGCGGCGCAGGCCAATGCGCGGATCGTCCACACCTCACTCGAGGCGGCGCTGTTCTTTCAGGGATACCCTCGCGCCGCGTTCGCTTAACCCCCGCTCGTTGGCAGGAGAGCGAAAATGTTCAGGCGGCGCGGCCATTGCCAGGTACGGCGCTCGGCGCGGCAAAGGCTTCACTCCACACCTGGGCGATCGCCATGGTCAGCAGCGGATAGGCCGCGTCGATTTCGCCGCGGGCTTCGCGCGCGCGCAGGCTGGCAACGGCGGCCGGATCAAACAGGCCGCGGGCTTTTACCGCGTCGGGGTCAAGCGCTGAGTCAAAGAACGGCTTCAGCTTGCCCTGGATCAAGGAGCGCAGCGGCGCCCCGAAGCCGGCTTTCGGGCGGAAGATCAAATCATCAGGCAGCAATGGGCGCATCGCTTGCTTGAAGATCCATTTGGCGTGGCCGTCGCGCACGCGCCAAGCATCTGGAATGTCGGCGGCAAACCGCGCCAGATCGGGATCAAGGAATGGCACGCGCACTTCGATGCCGTGCTTCATGGCGAGCTTGTCTGTGTAGTTGAGATTGTGATCGATCAGAAAGAAACGCTGATCGAGGTGCAGCATCCGCCCCAGCGGCGAGACGCCGGGCTGCAGGCCGCGCAGGCTGTCTCGCATCGGGGCGGCCACATCATAACGGGCGCCGACCAGCCGCTCGATCTCAAGCGGCGCGAGCCAGTGGAAATAGGTCGGCGGGCGGTCATCGCCGCTCAAGGCGGCGTGCTCAAACGCCTTGCGCACGCGGCGCAGCAGCGCCTTGCGCGTCGGCAACAGGCCCGCCGCCGCGCCCATGCCGGCGCGCACGGGCTGGGGCAGCCAGGCCCAATAATTCTCCAGGCCCTGCGCAATGTGGCGGCGATAGCCGCTGAACAAATCATCGCCGCCGGCGCCGGACAACAGCACAGTCACGCCGCGTTCGCGCGCGGCTTTGGCGATTTCAGACACATAGATCGGCGCGGTGTCGCCCTGCGGCTCATCGAGCTGGCGCGCCATCATCGGCAGATGATCCAGCAGCGTGGCCTCGGCCGGCACTTCAACCAGATCGACCTTCAGATGCTTGGCCATCAGGCGTGCATATTTCAGATCGTCGGAAAACCCTTCTTCGACCATCGAAGGATCGCCAGCGATGGTGAAGCAAGTCAGCTTCTGGCCCTGCTCCAGCGCCTTTTGCGCAAACGCCACGACCGCCGAGCTGTCGAGCCCGCCAGACAGAAACGCGCCGACCGGCACATCCGCGATGAGCTGGCGGCGCACCGCTTCGCCAAGATGGGCGCGCAAGTCGGCGGTGGTCTTGTCGAGATCGGTGAAGCGGCTTTCCCCAACCGGGCCGGCGGGCCAGGTGTAGAATGTCCGCCTCCGGACGATTTTGGCGTCCTTCACGACGATCATTTCGCCGGGGCCCAGCTTCTTGACGCTCTTGAGCGCCGTGCGCGGGCCGGGGCACCAGAGATACGCTAGCGTCAGAGCGAGGCCCTCGCGGTCGACGTCGCGGCTGAAGCTCGGCTCCGGCAGGAAGGCCTTGATTTCGGAGGCGAACAAAAAACCCTTCGGCGTTTCGGCGATGTAGAGCGGCTTGACGCCAAAGCCGTCGCGGGCGAGCACCAGTTCGCGCTTGTCCAAATCCCAGATCGCGCAGGCGAACATGCCGTTCAGGCGGCCAAACGCGGCCTCCCCCTCGCGGCGATACAATTCCAGCAGAACTTCGGTGTCGCCGGTGGAGCAGAACACCACGCCCTTGGCCAAAAGCTCGGCGCGCAGTTCAGGGAAATTGTAAATCTCGCCATTGAAGACGATCACCGCCCGGCGATCATGCGACCACATCGGCTGCACGCCTGCTGGCGACAGATCGAGGATCGACAGCCGCCGATGGGCAAGGCCCACGCCATTCTCGGCCAGATAGAGCGTGTCAACCGCGTCCGGCCCGCGATGGGCGATCGCAGCCTGCATTTGATCAAGCAGCTCTGGCGCAAAGCGCCCCTGGAAACCAGCTATTCCGCACATGGACGCTCACACACAGACACGAAGCCGTGCTTTTGACCACACCAAAGCGCGTTAACGCCAGCAGCGGCGCGCGTCAGGGGAGTTATCCGCTACTGACGCGATATGTGTGGCCATCAGCCGGCGTCGAACTCGGCGCGGCTGGTGACAATCTTGCCGACCAGCCCATAGGTTTTGGCCTCTTCGGCTTGCATCCAATAGTCGCGGTCAGTGTCTTCTTTGATTTTTTCATAAGTCTGGCCGGTGGCGGCGGCGAAAATCCGGTTCAGACGCTCGCGCATCCGGATGATTTCGCGGGCCTGGATTTCCACGTCCGACGCCGCCCCGCCGACGCCGCCGCGCGGTTCATGCAGCAGAAAGCGGGTATTGGGCAGGCAGAAGCGGTCGGCCTTCGGGACCGAGGCAAAGATCAACGCGCCGGCGGAGGCCACCCAGCCCGTGCCGAGAATTTTCACCCGCGGCTTCACGAACCGGATCATGTCGTGGATCATGTCGCCGCTTTCGACATGGCCACCGGGCGAGGACAGGATCAGCGTGATCGGGTCGTCCGACACGGCCGCATAGGCGGTCAGCCCTTGCGCGATCCGGCGGGCCTGAATGTCGTTAATCTCGCCGGTTAAGAACAGCGTGCGGCTGTCAAACAGCGCCTTTTCAATCTGGGGCGCTTGGACCGGCTGCTCTTCTTTTTTCTCGTCTTCCAGGCGGATCGGGGTCGGGCCGGCCATTCGCTGCTCCACATATTGCTGAGCTCTCAGGTGGGCGGCTTTGGCCGGAAGGTCAACGCCCTTCGCTGCGCCATTGCGATATGCACAAACGCATAACTCCACTGCAATTCCTGCAAGCCTGTTGACGCGAGGCGCGCCAACCCCTATCTCCAGTCCGTTAGCAACCGGCAGGCGTGAGTGCTACGCGCTTAACCGCCCCGGGGGCGCAAACACTTGTCTTAACGAACCATAGGAGTCCGCAGTGGCGAACTTTCGTCCGCTTGGCGATCGCGTTCTGGTGAAGCGCGTCAAGGAAGAAGAAAAGACCAAAGGCGGGATTATCATCCCGGATACCGCTCAGGAAAAGCCGCAGGAAGGCGAAGTCGTTGCCGTTGGCCCGGGCGCGCGTGACGAAGACGGCGAGCGGATCGCGATGGACGTCAAGGTCGGCGATCGCATCCTGTTCGGCAAATGGTCGGGCACCGAAGTCAAGCTCGATGGCGACGAACTCCTGATCATGAAGGAGAGCGACATCATGGGCGTGATCGACGCGCCGGCGAAGGGCAAAAAGGCGGCTTAAACGCCGCCAAGGCCGCCCCGGGGGGTAAAGCCCGTTCGGGGCCTCGTTGAAACTCATCTGCGGGCTTTAAGGCCCGCGCACCAACTTTTGAAGGAAATCTCACATGGCTGCGAAAGTCGTGCAATTTGGCGCGGATGCGCGCGAACGGATGCTGGCGGGCGTCGATATTCTGGCGAACGCCGTGAAGGTGACGCTCGGCCCGAAAGGCCGCAATGTCGTCATCGAAAAGAGCTTTGGCGCCCCGCGCACCACCAAGGACGGCGTTACCGTCGCGAAGGAAATCGAGCTCGAAGACAAGTTCATGAACATGGGCGCCCAGCTCATTCGTGAGGTTGCTTCCAAGACCAATGACGAAGCCGGCGACGGCACCACCACAGCGACCGTTCTGGCCCAGGCCATTGTGCGCGAAGGCATGAAGGCTGTGGCCGCTGGCCGCAATCCGATGGACCTGAAGCGCGGCATCGACAAGGCCGTGCTGGCGATCGTGGAAGATCTGAAGAAGCGCGCCGCCAAGGTGAAGGGCTCTGAGGAAATCGCCCAAGTCGGCACGATTTCGGCCAATGGCGACAAAGACATCGGCAAGTTCCTGGCCGACGCCATGGCGAAGGTCGGCAACGAAGGCGTCATCACGGTTGAAGAAGCCAAGAGCCTGGAAACCGAACTCGAAGTCGTCGAAGGCATGCAGTTCGATCGCGGCTATCTGTCGCCGTACTTCATCACCAATGCCGACAAGATGGAAGTCAGCCTCGAAGAGCCGCTGATCCTGCTGTTTGAGAAGAAGATCAGCTCGCTGCAGCCGATGTTGCCGATCCTTGAGCAGATCGTGCAGAACGGCAAGCCGCTGCTGATCATCGCCGAAGACGTCGAAGGCGAAGCGCTCGCCACGCTCGTCGTCAACAAGCTGCGCGGCGGCCTGAAGGTCGCGGCAGTCAAGGCCCCGGGCTTTGGCGATCGTCGCAAGGCGATGCTGGAAGACATCGCGATCCTGACCGGCGGCCAGGTGATCAGCGAAGACCTCGGCATCAAGCTGGAAAACGTCACCCTCGACATGCTCGGCAAGGCCAAGAAGGTCGTGGTGAAGAAGGACGACACCACCGTCGTCGACGGTCACGGCGACAAGAAGGACATCCAGGCCCGCGTCGCTCAGATCCGCAAGCAGATCGAAGACACCACCAGCGACTATGACAAGGAAAAGCTGCAAGAGCGTCTGGCGAAACTCGCCGGCGGCGTTGCAGTGATCAAGGTCGGCGGCGCCACGGAAGTGGAAGTGAAAGAGCGCAAGGACCGCGTTGATGATGCGCTGAACGCCACCCGCGCTGCGGTGGAAGAAGGTATCGTTCCGGGCGGCGGCGTCGCGCTGTTCCGCGCGGCCCAGAAGCTCAACGTCAAAGGCGAAAACGAAGACCAAGATGTCGGCGTTTCGATCGTGCGCAAGGCGCTGGAATCGCCGCTGCGTCAGATCGCGGAAAATGCCGGCGTGGAAGGCTCGATCGTTGTCGGCAAGCTGCGCGAGTCGAAGTCGGAAACCGAAGGCTTCAACGCCCAAACCGAAGAATATGTCGACATGATCAAGGCCGGCATCATCGATCCGGTGAAGGTCGTGCGCACCGCGTTGCAAGACGCGGCCTCGGTCTCGGCCCTCATCATCACCACCGAAGCCTCGATCGCCGAAGCGCCCAAGCGCGACAAGGGCGGCGCTGGCGGCGGCGGCATGCCGGGCGGCGGCATGGGCGGCATGGGCGATATGGATTTCTAAGGAAATCCATTCGCCCAAAGTCCCAAGTCCGACGGACCGGCAAAGCCGGTCCGGAGGGGCGATATGGATTTCTAAGGAAATCCATTCGCCCAAAGTCCCAAGTCCGACGGACCGGCAAAGCCGGTCCGGAGGGGCGATATGGATTTCTAAAGAAATCCGTCACCCGCAAGCAGCTTGAAGCCCCCTCCCCCAATCCTCTCCCTCGTTCACGGGGTAGGGGCAGGGGTGGGGGAAATTCAAAGGGCGACGCCTCACCGCGTCGCCCTTTTTGCTGCGCTGACTGCGGACACACGCGCCACCTCTGCCAATTGAAAAGCCGCTCTTGATAAGCCCCACTTGGACCCTGCGCCCATCTATCCGACCGACCCGCGCGTGCGGCGATGCTTGGCGCCATGAGCAATATCTTTCATCCCCTAGAAGGCGCGCCGCCTGCGCGGTGCGCCAAAGCCCCACCCAATCCCCCCATCAAAGCGCTCGCGGCCTGCGCGAAAGGATGATCGAAGGCCCGTCCGGTCTGCGCTGGCTGCCGCACCGCGTCCCGCCGCATTATGAGCCAACGCGCCGGCGCCTGCTGTCTGTCAATGGCGCGGTGGCTTCAGCGTTTTCCGCCGCGAAGCCGCAGCGTCTGCGCGGGCCGCAAGTTCACGCAGCCTTGGCCGACGAATTCTGCGCCTGGCCGCGCGCGGAAGAAGGGCGGGCGCTGCTGCGGATGGGCGTGCGCCTGGGCGGCGATCCGCCCATCGCGATCACCACGCCCCCAAACCACCGATCACCGCTTTGTGCATGGTGCGCTGCAAGGAAAGCTGCGTCGTCACCCATGCCGGCACGGCGGCCAATGCGCAGAAGCTAGCGCCGGCATTCCTCGATAACCTGCAGGCGCTGGTTGGCTGCTCGCGCCGGGCCGCCAAAGAGAGTGAGGGCGTACTTTTGGAAGGCAAAAGCGCCGCGCTGTGGCGGGCGGCAGACGTTTTTCGCGCGCCCGCAGCGGCGCCCCGGCGGCCTTCGATCAGGTCGTTGTGGCGGTCGATCCGCCGGCCGGCGATCGCGGCGCGGCGTGCGGCATTGTTGTGGCCGTTTAGGTTGAGAGATCCGGCTTTGTCCTGGTCGATCGCAGCCCGCAGGGGCTGTCGCCGCTGGCCTGCGCGCAACGGGCGGGTACGGCCGCCGACGCATTTGGCGCGGACCTCATTGTCGCCGAGGTCCATCAGGGCGGCGCATGGAGTGCACGGCCCTGCAAGCGCCAAGCCAGACCTGCCCGATCCGCCTGGTTCACGCCACGCGCAGCAGGCGCGCCCCGCCGAACCGATCTCAGCGCCGTATGCGCAAGGCCACATCACCCATTGCGGCGCCTTTTTGCAATTGAAGGAGCAGATGATGGCGTTCAGCGAGGTCAGCGACGGACAAATTGACCGCCTCGATGCGCTGGTCTGAGCGCTGCATTGGCCGCTGATGGGGCACGCGGCCGCCATCCCACGCCTGATGCGGCTGAAGCGTTATTTGCGCGCCTTGCGAGCAGCGTAGCGAGCGTCGCGCGCGGCCTTTTGGGCAGCCTTGGCGCCTTCCGATTGGGCATAAGCGGCGGCCTCGGCCTGCTCGCGCTTGGCTTCTTGGGCGGCGCGACGCTCGGCCTTGTCGGCTTCTATCTTGGCCTGCTTTTCCTGGGCGAGCGCATGGGCGCGCGCTTCCTTCGCAGCGGCCGCAGCAAGGCGCGCCTCGCGCTCGGCCGGATCGACCGGAATGGCCTGGGCGGCGCGGAATTTCTCGACCAGCGCCCGCTTGGCCTTGGCGGACGCGCTCGCGCGCTCGTCTTTGTCGGGGATGAATTTCGGGGCTGACAATCAGTAACCTTTCAGGCGGAAAGCGCCATTGGGGCCCTTAGAGCACATTTGGCGCTGGCGCGATACCGCGAAGGTTCAAGCATTACCCCGCCGCCTCCAGCGCCGCTTGCGCTTCCAGCCAGGCAAGTTCGGCCACCTCCAACGCCGCCGCCGCATTGGCGCGCTCGGCGGCGAGGCGTTCGGCTTTGGCATTGCCTTTGGCGTAAAGATTTGGCGCGGCGAGCGCAGCGTCATGCTGGGCGACGAGCGCTTGAAACCGCGCCAGATCGGCCTCGGCCTGCTCAACCGCCTTCTGCAGGCCGCTGCGCTTCACCCCGCTTGCGCGCGGTTTCGGCGCCGATTTGGCTGACGCCGGGGCCTTGTCGCGCGGGCGATCGGACGCGAGCACCAGCTTGCGATAATCGCCAAGGTCGCCGTCATAGGGCCGCGCCTTGCCCGAATGCACCAACCAAAGGCGATCGGCGCAGGCCTCGGCCAGATAGACATCGTGTGTGATCAGCAGCACGGCGCCGGAATAGCCATTGATGGCGTGGATCAAGGCTTCGCGGCTGTCGATATCCAAGTGGCTCGTCGGCTCGTCGAGCACGAGCACATGCGGCTTCTTGAACGCCAGCATGCCGAGCAACAGGCGCACCTTCTCGCCGCCGGAAAGACGCTCAACATGAGTGTCGACCTTCTCGGCGCCAAACCCGATCTGGGCCGCAATCGCGCGGTGCGCGGCGGGCGTGGCGTTGGGCGCCAGATCGCGGATATGCTGCAAAACGCTTTCGCCAGTGCGCAATTCGTCAAGCTGGTCCTGGCTGAAATACCCGATTTCAACGGCGCGCGAGGCGACGCGATTGCCCTTCAGCAAAGCGAGCTTGCCGGCGATGGATTTCACCAAAGTGGTTTTGCCCTGCCCGTTCGGGCCGATAATGACGATGCGATCATCATGATCGAGCCGGAACGACACCTTGTTCAAAACCGGCCGACCATTGACGTAACCAAGATCGGCGTCGTCCAGCACCACCAGGGGCGAAGCCAATTCCTCGGGGTCGGGAAACTTGAACGGTACGGTGCGGTCTTCCAGCGGCACGGAAATATCCGTCATCCGCTCCAGCATCTTGATCCGGCTTTGCGCCTGGCGGGCTTTGGAGGCTTTGGCGCGAAAGCGATCAACGAACGCCTGCAGATGCGCACGCTGGATATCTTGCTTGGCTTTTTGCGCACCCAAATTCGCGGCGCGTTCGGCGCGTTTGCGCAAGTACGTATCATAGCCGCCGGGATGCACTTCGAGTTTGGAATCGTTCAGCGCCAGGATATGCGTGACGCTGCGATTGAGCATGTCGCGATCGTGGCTGACGACAATGACGGTTTCGGGATAGTCGCTGAGGTATTCTTCCAGCCAGGCCGCGCCTTCGAGGTCGAGATAATTGGTCGGCTCGTCGAGCACGAGAATATCAGGCTGGGCAAACAGCACACCCGCCAGCGCCGCGCGCATCCGCCAGCCGCCGGAAAACTCCCGGCACGGCCGCTGCAGATCGTCTTGGTCAAAGCCAAGGCCGGTCAGGATCGAACTGGCGCGGGCCGCGGCGGAATAAGCGTCGAGCTCACCCAGCCGCAAATGGATGTCGGCGATGCGCTGGGGATCTTCGGCGATGTCGGCCTCTTTCAGAAGCGCATCCATCTCGGCATGGGCTTCCAGCACGAAGGCAAGCACGGGCGTCTCAATCGGCGGCGCCTCTTGGGCAACAAAGCCAAGCCGGGCTGCCGGCGGAATGCGGATCGCCCCGCCCGGATTGCCGGCTTCTTCCTGGATCAGCTTCAGCAGCGTCGATTTTCCCGTGCCGTTGCGGCCGACCAGCCCGACCTTCCAGCCGCGGGCGATAAACGCGCTCGCTCCATCAAACAGCGTGCGCCCGGCGATCCGGTAGGTCAGGTCTTCGATCTGGAGCATGGCGCGGGGTTTAGGCGAGCCCGCTCTTCGCGGCAAGGCGGGCGCGCTTTTTCACAGGCCCCGGTACTGCCATTGTACTGGCCATGACCATTCGCGTGCGCCCCCAGATCACCGAGCCGACTAAGGACCGGCTGACCGTCGATGACGTTTTTCGGATGCAGGAAACCGGCATCCTGGCGCCGGACCATCGCTGCGAACTGATCCACGGGGAGCTGATTGAGAGGCCGGGCGAAGGAGATTTGCATTCGTTTTGGAAGAGCCGGCTGATCGTGTGGCTTGCGCGATTGCTGGACCCTGAGCACTTCACCGTTGGGCCGGACACGACCTTCTTTCTCGACCGCGAAGAAGCGCCGGAACCGGATTTGTTCATTGCCAAGGCCCCGTTGCGCCCGAGCCAGGTCCGCGGCGACAGCGCCTTGCTGGTGGTGGAAGTCGCCGATACCAGCCTAAAGTTTGACCGCATGGTGAAAGCCGACCTCTATCAAACCTATGGCGTGCGCGAATATTGGGTAATCGACGTTGATGCCCGCATCACGCATGTGCATGTGCGCCAAGCGGAAAGCGGCTGGGCGATCGCCGAAATCCCGTTCGATCAGGCCCTCACCCCAACCCAGTTCACTGGCGCTTCGTTAACGCTTGCCGCACTCGGCTAGCAATCGACACCACTTCTTAACAACTGTGACACTGGTTTCACCGTGCAGCGGTTGCGCCATATGTGCGCATGTGTAGCCTAGCGGTAGGGGATTTGCGATTCGCGGACCCCAAGATACGCGATCCGCCGGATCGCGCCGCCATAGGGGGCCCCGCGCATGGACCTTCCCACCCTGGACGACGCCGTCGAGATCGACGATCCGATCGATTTGATCGAAGCGGTCCTTGCCAGCGATGATCGCTTTGTCGCCGAGCGCGGCGACGATGAAGACATCAGCTTTTCGGCCCGCGGGGCTTGGTCTGAAATCACCGGCTTCTTCGCGTATCGCTATGAATTGCCGGCGCTGATGATGACCATATCGTTTGATCTGCGCGCGCCGAAAGCCAAACGCACCGCCGTTGCGCGGCTCGTGGCGCTGGTCAATGAAACGCTGTGGCTCGGCCATTTCGACCTGTGGTCGGAAGACGGCTCGGTGGTGTTTCGCCACACCCTGCCGCTGATCGGGCGCGAAGACCTCACCGCCGGAGAAATCCAGGCGCTGCTCGCCGCAGCGCTTGAAGCGGGCGACCGATTCTATCCGGCGTTCAATTTCCTGATCTGGGCGGATAAATCGCCGGAGGAGGCGCTGGCCGCCTCGATGTTTGAGACAGCAGGCGAAGCATGAGCTTGGAAACACCCGCCGTCACGTTGATTGGCGCGGGACAGATGGGAGCCGCCCTGGTGCGCGGCTGGCTGGCGGCGGTGCGGCGCGGCGGCGGCTTGATGCTGAGCGTGCACGACCCCGCCTTTAATCCCGAATTGGCCGACGAACTCGAGCGCGCGGGCGCGGTGGTGAACCCGCCCGACAATGGCCCCGCCGATGTCGTGGTGATTGCCGTCAAACCGCAGCAATTCGCCGAGGCCGTCAGCAAAGCGAAAGCCACCATTGCCCCGCACACGCTGGTGATTTCGATCATGGCGGGCGTCACGCTCAACCAGATGGGTCGCGCTTTGGGCGTGGATCGGCTGGTGCGGGCCATGCCAAACCTGCCCGGCCAGCTCGGACACGGCGTCACCGCTTATGTCTGCGCGCCGGCCTGTGGGCCAGAGCAGGCCGCGCTGGTGGAGCAGATCCTGTCACCGCTGGGCGCGGTGCAGCCAATCCCAACCGAACGGCTGATGGATGTGGTCACGGCCGTGTCCGGCTCGGGGCCTGCCTATGCTTTTTTGCTCGCTGAAGTGATGGCCGCCGCGGCTGAAGCCGAAGGGCTGGACCGCGACACCGCCACACGGTTGGCGCGCCTGACGGTGGGCGGCGCCGGCGCGCTTCTGCTCGACAGCGCCCACAGCGCCACCGAATTGCGCCGCCAAGTCACCTCCCCGGGCGGCACCACCCAGGCGGCGCTGGATGTGCTGATGGCGCCAGACGGGATGGCCCAACTCCTGCGGCGCGCCGTCGCAGCCGCCGCTTTGCGCGCCCGCGAGCTTGGCAAAGGCGTCGACGGCTAACGCCAGAAGGCCCATATGAGCTCATGATGATCTTTGACCGTGACACCCGCACCGCGCTGACCGCGGGCGCCCTGAAAGCCGCCGCCGCCAAAAACTGGCGCGACGTGACCCTGTTCGATATCGCCGAGGCCGCCGGCCGCGCCATTGGCGATTTCGCGCCCGCCACGACGAGTGATGCGCTGGACGCCGTCGAAACCGGCTTCGATGCTGCCGCCGCCCAAGGGCTGAAGGCGGTCGATCGTACGCAGAAGGTGCGCGACCGGCTGTTTGACATTCTGATGCGTCGGTTTGAGGCAATGGAGGCCCATCGCCTGGCGGTGTTGTCGATCGACGCCGCCATCGCCGCAGATCCAGGGGCGGTGGCGCAATTGCATTTGCGCCATGTCCGCGCCGCGCGCTGGGCGCTAACGCTGGCGGGGCTGGAGGCCGATGGCGTTGCGGGCGCGGCGCGCGCGCAAGGCCTTGCCGTGATGATCGGACAAGCGCGCCAAGCCTGGCGACTGGATATCGACGGCGACTTCGCCAAGACGATGGCGAGCCTCGATAAAAACTTGCGCCGTGCGGAGGAAACCTTCGGCCGCTTCGGCGGCTTTGAGGGCAAGCCCGCTGAGCAACCTTGACACCCTGCTGACGGAAATCAGCGCGTGTCGCGCGTGCGCCCTGCCCCACGAACCGCGCCCGGTGGTGAAGATTGATTGGCGCGCGCCGATCTTGATTGCCGGCCAGGCGCCGGGCCGGCGCGTACATGAAAGCGGCCGCCCCTGGGATGATCCGAGCGGCGACCGATTACGCAATTGGCTTGGCCTTGATCGCGAGACCTTTTATCGCGCCGATGTCATCAATGTCGCGGCCATGGGCTTTTGTTATCCCGGCACGGTGAACGGCGCGGACCTGCCGCCGCGGCCGGAATGCGCGCCCTTGTGGCGGGCGCGCCTGCTGGCTGCGCTGCCGGCGCCAAAGCTGACTTTGCTGATCGGCGGTTATGCCCAAAGCTGGCATCTCGGCAAACGCGCCAAAGCGGGGGTGAGCGCAACCGTGGCGGCGTGGCGCGACTTCGGCCCCGACACTTTTCCCCTGCCGCATCCGTCCTGGCGCAATACCGGCTGGTTGAAGCGCCATCCTTGGTTTGAAGCTGAGCTTGTGCCGGCTTTGCGCGCGCGGGTCGCTGCGCTGATTTAGCGCTTCGCGCTCGGCTTCACGCTCATCTCCCCCACCGGCCCGCCGGGCATGATGGGCCGAGCCGGATAGCCGCCCATCGACAGCACGCGGTCATACATCACCAGGGCGCCGGCAACCCCGACATTGAGCGCAAACCGGGTTGGGATTTTCACGATATGGGAACAGCGAGCCTGCATCGCGTCGCTCAAGTTTCCACGCTCGCGGCCAAACACATAAGCCGCCGCCCCCGGGTGCTTGAAGGCCGGCAGCTCCACCGCGTCCTCGGTCAGCTCCACACCGACCAGCACGCAGCCTTTGGGCAAGCGAAAATCCTCGATTCCCGCATAAGGATAATAGGGCAGATGATCGAAACTGCGGGACGTATCGGCGCGATAAGCGTCGCGCACCTTCGGATGGGCGTTGAGCGTGAAGAAAAAGCTCGCGCCGAAAGCATGCGCGGTGCGCATCAGGGCGCCGAGATTCATCGGCTTCGATATCTCTTCAGCACCAACGCCGAAAAACCCGCGCACGCGCTATCTCCCGTCACTGGCGCGCGCAACCGCGAGCGGCGCGCGGCGCGCATCGAGCGGGGCGCCGGGCTCGTTTTCGCTCAGCGCATCGAGCAGGCGATCCTGCACCAACGCAATCCGCGCCGGATCGCTCATCTTCGATCCGTCCAGCTCCTGCACATAAAATACGTCCGCCACACGTTCCCCATAAGCGTCGATATGGGCCGAGACGATGATCAATCCGGACTCCGACAATGTACGCGCGAGATCCGCCAGCAATCCCGGCCGATCGCGCCCCGACACTTCGATCACGGTTGAATCGCGCGACAGATCATCGTCGATGCGCACCCAGGCCTGGATCGCAAACGCCGCCACCCGCCGCGGCGCCGGTTTCTTCGGCAGCGCTTTGACCTCGCCCGCCCCGCCAGCGGTGGCGATCAGGCGCTGCGCCAGTCGCGCAAGCGCGCTGGAATCGTCGATCCCGAACGGCGCGCCAGTGGTGTCTTGCACGCTGAATACGTCAAACGCCTTGCCGTCGCGGGTGGTGAACACGCGGCCGTCGGTAACGTCAGCGCCAGCCTGCGCAAAAGCCGCCGTGAGGCGGGCAAACAGGCCGGGGCGGTCTGGCGCATAGACGAGAATTTCAGTGACGCCTTTGCGGGGGCTTGCGCGGACGGCGACATGGGGACCGCTGGTCATGAAAGCCTTGGCGGCTTCCTGTGCGTGCCAGGCCAAAGCGTCGGCGTCGAACGACACCCAATAGGCGTCATCAAGGGTCGTCAGCCAGGGCGCAGCCGCCGCGGCCGCGTCCGCGGGCAGGCGCGCTTTGGCTTCATCGGCCTGGGCGGCCAAACGCTCGCGCACGCTCGCCTCATCGGTGCGCCCGCCATGCAGAGCCGCTTCGGTGAGACGATACAGATCGCGCAGCAATTGGCCCTTCCAGCCATTCCACACGCCCGGCCCAACCGCGCGAATATCGGCAACGGTGAGCACCAAGAGCAGCCGCAGCCGCTCCACATCGCCGACCAGTTCGGCGAATTGCGCGATCGTGCGCGGATCGCCGATATCGCGCTTTTGCGCCACATCGCTCATCGCCAAATGATTGCGCACCAGCCAGGCGATGAGATCGATTTCACCGACCGGCAAGCCCAAGCGGGCACAGGCCGCGCGCGCGCTCTTTTCGCCCTCGATCTGCTGATCGCCTTCGCCCTTTCCGGTGTCGTGCAACAGCATGGCTAAATACAGGGCGCGGCGATTGACGATCTTGGGAAACAGATCCGTCGCCAGGGGATGATCGGCGCGGTGGCGGCCGGCCTCGATGTCGGCGATGACCGACACCGCCCGCAGCGTGTGCGCGTCCACCGTGTAATGGTGGTACATGTTGAACTGCATCTGCGCGACGATGCGGCCAAATTCCGGAACAAAACGGCCAAGCACGCCGGCTTCGTTCATCAGGCTTAATGCACGCGCCGGATCGCGCGGCGATGCGGCGGCGGCCAGGAACGCTTCGCGCGCGCGCGCATCGTAGCGCAGCGCTGGGGTGATTTTCTTCAAGCGCCGCTCAACTTGGGCAAGCGCATCGGGATGGATGTCCAAGCCACGCGCATCAGCGACTTGAAACAACCGGATCAGATTGACCGGATCGGCGTCGAACACCTTCGCGTCCGGTGCGCCAAGCCGCCCGCCGAGGATCGCAAAGCCATGCTCAACCGGCTTGGGCGCTGCATGCAACAAGCCGGCGAGCGGGCCCTTGCGGCCATCGGCCTCCAGCTTGGCGGCGAGCACGCGGGTCAGCGCGCCGACATCCTTGGCGGCCAGGAAATAGCGCTTCATGAAGCGCTCCACGGCCGGTTGGCGGCTGCGATCCACAAAGCCCATGCGCTCGGCCATTTCCGGCTGCAAATCGAAGGTCAAACGCTCTTCGGCGCGGCCAGTGAGGAAGTGCAGATGACAGCGCGTGCGCCAGAAGAAATCCGAAGCGCGCAGGCCCATCGCGATTTCCTCACGCGCGAACTCGCCTGCGCGCGCCAGATCCGCAATTGACCCCAAACCGTAGCGATGGCGCACGATCCAAGAGATCGTGTGCAGGTCGCGCAAACCGCCTTTGCCCTCTTTCAGGTTTGGTTCAACCATGTAACGCGAGGCGCCTGCCCGCAAATGGCGCTCCTCGCGCTCCTTCAGTTTGGCCGCGACAAACGCCTTATGGCCGGGCGTGGCGACGTCGCGGCGATAGCGCGCGATCAGGTCCTTGGTCAGGCTTTCATCGCCGGCGACGTGGCGGGCTTCCAACAGCGCCGTCTGGATCGTGTGGTCTTCGCGGGCGAGCTTCAAACACTCCTCGATCGAGCGCGAGGAATGGCCAACCTTCAGGCTCATATCCCACAGCGCATAGAGCAGATATTCGGTGACGCTCTCGGAAAACGGCGTCGGCTTGTAGGCGCGCAAGAACAAAAGATCGATATCGCTCGACGGCGCGAGTTGCCCACGACCATAGCCGCCGACCGCCACAACCGCGAAACGCTCCCCTTCTGTTGGGTTGCGGGCGCGGACCATATGCACGGTGGTGAAATCATACAAAGCCCGGATCACCTCATCTGCGACCTGAGCGAGGAGCTGGGCGGTCTCGTGGCCGCCAGCGCCGGCCTCCAGCCGCTCCTTGGCGATCATTCGGCCACGGAACAAGGCGCCGTGCAGCAGCTTCACCGCCGCTTTGCGCCCGACATCCTGGGCGCCGATACTGTCGAGGGCGGCCGCAGACAATTGCGCGCGCAGCTTGGCGCCGTCGATGACGTCTTCGATGCGGGCGGGCTTGAGGCGCGGAACGGGCATGGCCAGAGTATGGGGCGCGCCGGACGCCAGGGCAAATGAGGCCAACGCTCATGCGGCAAAATCACGGCGCCAGAACCGCCGAAGCGTCACGCAGGGGATGAACATTTGGTCCGCTTGCGCTCGCCTTATTCCGGGCACATATCAGGCTCAGAAGCACGCCGCTCTGACCGGTCGGCGCGATGTCCGCCGCTGACAAGAAGGACCATAACCGATGCAGAAGGCCGCCAAACGCCCATTGACGCTCGCGCCGGTTGAAGAAGCCCGCGGCTACGGCGCCAGCCTGCCGACGCATCACGCCATGGACCAGCGGGCCGATGAAAACGCCGTACGTGTGGTCATCCGCCGCGAACGCGCCTCCGCCTATTGGTTCGCCGCCGCCAAATGGGGCATGAGCGGCTTGTTTATTGGCATGATTTTGGGCGCAGCGATGATGTACACTGCGACCTTCTCGGCGCTGCCGATCGCCCAGGACGCGATGGCGCGAGGCCGCGCGATTGAGGCCGCCGCCAATGCCCTCTCCGGCACACCCAATGGCGAACAACCGCGGCGCTAAAAGTTGTTGAGGCGTTTGAGGGCATAGAGCGCCTCCAGCGCCTCGCGCGGGGTCAGTGAGTCCGGATCAATTGCAGCCAGCGCCGCGATCAAGGCATGGGGTGCAGCCGGCTCCGGAGCTGAGGAAAATAGCGGCAGCGCCTCACCAAGATCGCCAAGGCTCTTGGCGGTTTTGCTTGCTTCCAACCGCGCCAACACCGCACGCGCCCGCTCCAGCACCGACTTCGGAAGGCCAGCCAGTTTGCCGACCTGCACGCCATAGGAGCGGTCCGCCGCCCCGGCCGCGACCTCGTGCAGAAACACCAGATCGCCCTTCCATTCCTTGGCGCGCACATGCGCATTGCCGCCGGCGGCGAGCTTTTCGGCCAGCGCCGTCAGTTCATGGAAATGGGTGGCGAACACCGCCCGGCAGCGATTGACGTCATGCAGATGCTCAGCCGTCGCCCAGGCGATGGCCAGGCCGTCAAAGGTCGCCGTGCCGCGCCCGATCTCGTCCAGGATCACCAGCGCCCGCGGGCCAGCCTGATTGAGAATGGCGGCGGTTTCCACCATTTCGAGCATGAAGGTGGAACGCCCGCGCGACAGATCATCGCTTGCCCCGACCCGCGAAAACACGCGATCAGCGATGCCCAACTTCATCCGCCGCGCCGGCACATAGCCGCCCGCCTGCGCCAACACCGCCATCAGCGCCACCGTGCGCAGATAGGTGCTTTTGCCGCCCATGTTCGGCCCGGTGACGAGCAGGAGGCGCGGGCCCACCTGGCCTTCGCCGTCCAGGCGCGCGTTATTGGCGGTGAAGCCCTTGCCCTCACGGCGCAGCGCGCGTTCCACCACCGGATGGCGGGCGCCTTCGAGCAGAAGGGTCTGGCTGTCATCGACCTCTGGGCGGCAGGCGCCGACATCGGCGGCGAACTCGGCATGGCTGGCCGCAACATCGAGGATCGCGGCGGCCTCTGCCGCCCTCCGGATCGGTGCGCTCAAATCCGCGGCGCGCTCTGCAAATACCTTGAACAGCGCCAGCTCGCGAGCCAACGCTTCATCTGCGGCACGGCCGATGCGCGCGTCGAGTTCAGCGAGTTCGGGCGTGGTAAAGCGCACGGCCTGGGCGGTCGTTTGACGATGGATGAAGGTGGCGTTGAGCGGCGCCTGCATCAGGCTCTCGGCCTGCTTGGCGGTGGCTTCCAGATGATAGCCAAGCACGGCGTTGTGCTTCACCTTCAAGGGCTGGCCGCTGTCTTCAGCATAGCGCTGCTGCAAAGCGGCAATGACTTTGCGGCTGTCGTCACGCAAGGCGCGCGCAGCGTCGAGCGCCTGGTCCCAGCCGGGCGTGATGAAACCGCCATCGCGCAGCAGCAAAGGCAATTCCGCGCCGAGCGCTTGGTCCAGATCCTGGATCAATCCGGCGACGCCCGCGCCGCTGAGATCGAGCGCGCCCAGCGCCTCGCTCAAAAGCGCCGGACACGGCCGATTGGCCGACACGATCCGCGCGCCTGCCGCAGCCGCCGCTTTCAAGCCGTCGCGCAAAGCGGCCAGATCGCGCGGGCCGCCGCGCCCCAAGGCCAGCCGCGTCAAGGCGCGCGCGATATCAGCGCCGCCCTTCAAATCCGCGCGCACCCGTCCGCGCGTCAGGCTGTCATCGAAAAACCACGCCACGCCATCCTGGCGGGCGCGAATGGCGCCGACTTCGAGCAGCGGGCGGGCGAGATGCTCGGCCAGCAAACGCCCGCCGGCGGCTGTCACCGTGCGATCGATCGCCCCGATCAGCGCGCCGTCGCGCCCGCCGCGCATGGCTTCCAGAATTTCCAGTGAGGCGCGGGTGGCCGCGTCCATCGCCATGAAGCCGCCCGCCGCCATCTGCCGCGGCGGGCTCAAGCGCGGGGCCGCGCCCGCCTGGGTGAGCATGACATAATCGAGCGCGAGCCCGATGGCGCCAAGCTCAGCGGAGGCAAAGGCGCCGAAGCCGTCGAGTGTGGTCACTTCAAACGCGGTCTGGGCCAAGCGGGCGCCGGCGCGCGGATCGGCCTTGATCGCGGGCCGGATGGTCAGCGCTGCGCCACAGGCGGCGATCGCCTCTTTCACCGGATCGCGCGCGCTGTCGGCGTCCCCGACCAGCACTTCGGCGGGATGGAGCGCGGCCAGCGCATCGGCAAGCCGGCGCGGATCGACGAGCCCGACTTCAAACGCCCCGCCAGCAACGTCAATGGCGGCCAGCGCGCACCCCTCGCCGACAAACGCAATCGCCGTCAGCAGACTTGCCGCGCGGGCGTCGAGCAGGCCGTCTTCGGTCAGCGTGCCGGGAGTGACAACGCGCACGACATCGCGCTTGACGATGGATTTCGCGCCGCGCTTCTTGGCTTCCGCAGGGTCTTCCAATTGCTCGACGACGGCTACGCGAAAGCCCTGGCGGATGAGCCGCTGCAAATAGCCTTCGGCCTGATGCCAAGGAACGCCAGCCATCGGGATCGGATCGCCGCCGTGCTGGCCGCGCTTGGTCAGCGTAATATCGAGCGCCGCAGCGGCCTTCTCGGCGTCCTCGAAGAACAGCTCGTAAAAGTCGCCCATGCGAAAGAAGACGAGCGCGTCGGGGTGTTTGTCCTTGGCGGCAAAAAACTGCGCCATGAACGGCGTCATCGCCACATTCTGCGGCGCTGCGGAAGCGGAATCGGCCATGGCCGCTTATAGCGCCTTCGCCGCGCGCGCGTCATCCCGGCGCTTCGCCCTGTCTTAATTGCGGGTCATAGGGGGTAAAGCGCTCAGCTGGCGCGCACCGGACGCACGATGAATGTCACCGGCACGATCACCCGGACATCGCCGACGGCCTGGCCATTCGCAGTCGCAGTCGCGGCGCGCAGATCGGACGCGATGCGGCGGGCGGCCTGGCCAAAGCCCCAGCCAACCGGGAATTCATCGACCACCGCGCACTCATTGACCCCGCCTTGCGCATCAACATCGCAGGCAAGCACGGCCCGGCCGGTCTTTTTCATCCGCCGCGCCAAAGGCGGATAATACAGCGATACGCTTTCCGGGGCCGGGCGCACGATGCGGGCCGGTTGGGTGCGGCTGGTTAAATCAACAGCGGGTTGGGAAGCGCCCAGCACCAGCGGCGCTTCCTGCGCGCCCGCTTGCGGTGCACTCGCCCCGGCGAACGCCATCAGAGCCAAGGCCGCAGCCGCGACCAGCCCCAGTCCAGCATTCCTTCCCCGGAGGCCCATGATGCTCATGTGCGCCTCTTTTCCGGAGGCGTACCGCTGCGCCGAATGGCCCGGCTGGTCGCCTCTCTTGGCGCTTAGGATGATCGCAGTTTTGTGAAACTGGCAATGGGCTTTGTTTGGTGAATGTCACATGCCTTGCGCCAGGGCGGCAGTGAGGATCGGAAAACCCTGGCCCAGCCGGTCATCGGACAGGCCGACATCCGCAGCTGTGATCCGCGCCCGCGCCGCCCACAGATTGCGCCAGCCCGGCGGCCAGCCTTTGGCGCTGCCCATCGCGGGGGCCAGATCGGCCTCCGCATCAACGAGAAACACCACATCCCGGGCGAGCCGGTCGGTCGGATGGGCGCTTGGCCGAACCGCCATCGCCACCGCGAGGCGCGCCTGGGCGGACGTGAGCGTTTCGCCGGCCGCCGCGGCTCGGGCTTTGGCCGTGGCCAAGGCCGCATCCACCGCCGCAAACCGGGCCGAGCCCCACCCCATGTGAATCGAGCGGTCAATAAAGAAGGCGTAGTCGACTTCGCTCGGCGTCAGACCGGCGGCTTGCCAACTGTCGGCAAGCCGATCAACGACCTTGCGGAACCAGCTCGCCTGGCCCCAGGCGTCGGCGTCATAAATGGCGCGGACCTCCGGATCGGCGCCGAGTGTGGCGAAGGCGTCGCGCCAGGCTTTCATCTGGCCTTTCTGGGTGCAAATGCCGGCGATCAGTTTCTGCGCGCCGGGATAGCGGTGGGTGCTTTTCACACCCAGCTCACGGGCGGTTTTCAGCGCGAGCAGCCGATCAAGGCCGCGGGCGCCGGCGGCGTCAAACGCGGCGTTCAGCTTCGCGCGATCGATCTTCTTGAGCGTGGCGAGCAGCTCGCCGCCCCATCCGAGTGTGCGGCCATAAGGCCCCCAGGTCAGCACCGAGGCGCGATCGCCGCGATAGGACACGCAGATATTCCAGGCCAACGTGTCGTAATCGCTGCCTTCCAGCATCCGGGTGAGCAGCCGTGCACGGTCGAGCGCGTCGGGTGCAGGTTGGCCGGTGATGGCCGTGAAGGCGTGATCGGTCAGCGCGCCATCTGGGGCCGCTTTGCCTTTCAGGCAGACTTGCGCCCGCGCCACCGCGGCGGCGGTGGCGGGGCCGTACAGGCCGGTGACTTCTAAGGGCGCCAGGTTGCACGCGGCAGCGTGGGCGTTGAGCCCGCGCTGCAGCTCACCAATGAAGCCCCATTTGGAGCCGGCAATTGCGCGTTCGGCGCCGCCTTCGCCCACGGCTCGCACCAGGATCTGGGCCGGCGGCGGCAGCGCATGGATCTGCGTCGCTGAGGATACAGGCGCCAGCGCCGCAAAAGCCGCGAGCGCGCCCGTCGCCAAGATGGATTTCAAACGTCTTTTCATTTTGCTCGCCGGGTCTGACGCCCGGACCTTCTCATCACACACACGAAGCGGCCGCCCCTAGCGACCCCCAAAGGTGAGGTCAACAAACAATTGGCAATGTTCACCGCGTCTACTTGTCGGCCAAACAGCTCAGGCGTTGTTTGATTGGCGTTTTTTGTAGTCAAGCCTGCAACGAAAGTGAGCATTCGCGGGGTTGCTTTGCAGAAGTGCTGTGGCTGAACTGCAACGCTTATTGTCCGGACCTTTGCGCGCCCGCTTCCGCATGGTCAGACTGGACGCCGACCGTCCGCGCACGACATAGTCAGCGCGCCGCAACGCCCGGCTTGGTCAGGACCCGACGATGTTTCAGCGCTTCTTTTCCGAACTCCGCCAGGCAAAGGTGCCAGTGAGCCTGAAGGAGTATCTGACGCTGATCGAGGCGCTGGAGAAAGACGTCGTGCCGCCCAAGGTCGACGACTTCTACTACCTCGCCCGCGCCACGCTGGTGAAAGACGAGCGCCATATCGATCGCTTCGACAAGGTGTTTGGCCATGTCTTCAAGGGCCGCGATTTCGTCCATGATGGGGTGGAGGCCGCGATTCCGGCGGAATGGCTAAAGGCGCTGTCGGAGAAATTCCTCACCGATGAGGAAAAAGCCGAGATCCAGGCGCTGGGCGGCTGGGACAAGCTGATGGAAACCCTGGCCGAGCGGCTGAAGGAACAGAAGGAACGCCACGAGGGCGGCAATAAATGGATCGGCTCGGGCGGCACATCGCCGTTCGGCAACAATGGCTACAATCCCGAAGGCATCCGCATCGGCCAGGACCAGGGCCGCCATGGCCGCGCCGTGAAAGTGTGGGACAAGCGCGAATACAAGAACCTCGACGACACGGTTGAGCTTGGCGTGCGCAATATCAAGGTTGCGCTGCGCCGCTTGCGCAAATTCGCCCGCCAGGGCGCACCCGATGAGCTGGATCTCGACGGCACGATCAAGGCCACCGCCCGGCAAGGCTATCTCGATATCCTGATGCGGCCGGAGCGGCGCAACACCATAAAGGTGCTGATCTTCTTCGATGTCGGCGGCTCAATGGATCCCCACATCAAGATGTGCGAGGAGCTGTTCAGCGCCGCCCGCACCGAGTTCAAGCATCTGGAATACTTCTATTTCCACAATTGCCTGTACGAGACGGTGTGGAAGGACAATCGCCGCCGCACCGCCGAGAAGTTCAACACCTGGGACGTGCTGCACAAATTCCCGCACGACTATAAGGTACTGTTCGTCGGCGACGCGACGATGAGCCCGTATGAAGTGACCTATCCCGGCGGCTCGGTCGAGCATTGGAACGAAGAGCCGGGCGCGATCTGGCTGAAGCGCGTGACCGACATTTATGAGCGCGTCGCCTGGCTCAACCCGACCCCGCGCCAGGGCTGGGACCATACCCCTAGCGTCGGCCTGATCCGCGAAATCATCGGCCCGGACCGGATGCATCCGCTGACCCTGCACGGCCTCGATGAAGCGATGCGCAGCTTGAGCCGGTAGGGCGCTTATACGGTTTCGTCGGCCAAGAGACCCAGCCGCGGCTTCTGCGAGCGCCGATAGGGGCTGGCCGGCGCCTGCGGGGCGATCATCACCTGGCCAAGCAGATGGGCCAGAAACGTCACAGGATACGGCAACGGCGCAGGGCTGAACTCGGCCTCGATGATCTTGGCCCTGGCGGCCTTGGGCGCCTCTTCGCGCGGCGGCTCGCGCCGAGCCCGAAAACCGGGATCGATGGGGCGCAGCGCATAGGGCGAAGAGGGGCCAATCTGCATTGCCCTGCCCGCTGCACCGCCCATGCCGCATTTCGTGCCGCGTTTATTGTCTCAGTTTGGCGCAACCGAAGCCCGCCGGGCGACGTAGGAAAGGGGGTTGCCGACTTGAGGTCCATCATGAAACGCCTGCTGATTATGTTGTTTGCCCTGTTTGCGCCGGCCGCTTTGGCGCAGCCCAAGCCAGCCGCGCCGCAAGAAGCGATCTTTGCCGGCGGCTGCTTCTGGTGCGTGGAGCACGACTTCGCCAAGATCCCCGGCGTACTCGATGCGGTCAGCGGCTATACCGGCGGCGACCGGTTGAACCCGACCTATGAGAACCACGAAGGTTTCTACGAAGCCGTGCGGGTGCGCTTTGACCCGGCCAAGGTCAGCTATCCCCAATTGGTCGAGAAGTTCTGGCGCCTGGTCGATCCAACCGATTCCGGTGGCCAATTCTGCGACCGCGGCGACAGTTACCGCACCGCGATTTTCGTCTCCCCCGCCCAAGCCCCGATCGCGGAAGCCAGCAAAGCCGCTTTGGCCAAGAACGGGGCATTAAAACAACCCGTGGTGACGCCGATCTTGCCGGCCAAGCGCTTCTGGATCGCGGAGGACTATCACCAGGACTACGCCAAGAAGAACCCGATCCGGTACAACTTCTATCGCAATGGCTGCGGCCGCGACGCCCGCATCCGCGCGGTGTGGGGCGCAGCGAAGAGCTAAGCTGGCGCCTCGCTTGTCGCCCACGCCTCCGCACAGCCCTTGGCCAGCGTGCGGACGCGGGCGATGAAGCTTTGGCGCTCAGTGGGCGAGACCACGCCGCGCGCATCCAGTAGATTGAACAAATGGCTGGCCTTCAGCGTGTAATCGAATGCCGGCAGCACATTGCCGGCTTCGAGCAGGCGCGCGGCGGTTTTCTCAGCATCTTCAAACCAGCGCAGATTCTGCGCCGCGTCTGACAATTCAAAATTGAACCGCGACTGCTGCTTTTCGTTTTCGAGGAACACATCGCCATAGGTCAGCGGGTGGGCGCTGGCCGGATCATTGAACGGCATGTCGTAGACCCGGTCATAGCCCAGCACATACATCGCCAGCCGCTCCAGGCCATAAGTCAGCTCGCCCGAGACCGGGCGCACATCAAGCCCGCCAACCTGCTGGAAATAGGTGTACTGGCTGACCTCCATGCCGTCACACCAAACCTCCCAGCCGAGCCCCCAGGCGCCGACGGTTGGGTTTTCCCAATCGTCCTCGACGAAGCGGATATCGTGCAGCAGCGGATCCAACCCGATGGCGTCGAGCGATTTCAGATAGAGGTCCTGCAAATCCGGCGGGTTCGGCTTCAGGATCACTTGGAACTGGTAATAGTGCTGCAGCCGGTTGGGATTCTCGCCATAGCGCCCGTCCTTGGGTCGGCGCGACGGCTGGACATAGGCCGCCCGCCAAGGCTTTGGGCCCAATGCGCGCAAGGTCGTTGCTGGATGCAGCGTGCCGGCGCCGACCTGCTCGTCATACGGCTGCAGGATCGCGCAGCCTTGGGCTGCCCAATAGGTTTGCAGGGTCAGGATGATGTCTTGAAAGCAGCGCGGCTTGGGGGGCGTGTTGGTCATGGCTTTGGGGTAGCGGCAGGGGCGGTTCGGTTCAAGCGGGGCCGATGGCTGACGCTCTGGACGATTGAACCGCCCGCTTGTCTCTCGAAATCTCGCATGCCGGTCCGCAGCGTGGCGGCTTCACACGTCTCAGCGCCGTCTCATGATTCGCGGGCGCGCCACCTTCGCCCTCTCGCCACCGCCACCGCCCTATGCCAAGCTCGGCGCGCTGCCCAGGAGCCCGCCGATGCATGTTGCCAACGCCGCCTACCCAACCCCGGATCAAGCTCAGGCGCTGTTCAAGGCGGCTGAGGATGGGCCGTTCGTGATGGTCAATCTGCTCAAGTTCAAAGATCGGGCGAGCGATGACAACGGCGCGGCGATCAGCGGGCGCGAGGCCTATATGCGCTATGGCGTGGCGATGCGCGAACTGGTTGAGCGCAACGGCGGGCGGATGCTGTTTTCCGGCGATGTGCGCGGGCTGATGATCGGCGTTGTCGAAGACATGTGGGATATGGTCGCGCTGGTGGAATATCCTTCGCGCGCGGCGTTTTTGAGCATTACCCGGATGCCGGAATTCGCCGCCATCGAACCGCATCGCACGGCGGGGCTGGCCGGCCAGCTCAATATCGAAACCAAAGCGCTCGCTTTATAGCCCAAACCGCGCCCAGAGCGCGCGTTCTTCGGCTAATGTGAGCAGGCTCTGCGCGCCTTGCCCGATCAGCCGCGACAGCAAACCCAGCTTGGCTGGCTTGATCACTTTCAGCTTCGCCTTGTCGCCGTAACGCGCAGCCAGCACGCCATGGAGATCGCCCACCCCATCGACGAGCCCCAAAGCCACAGCTTCGGCGCCGACAAAAATCTCGCCCTCAAACACGCCCGAATGGGTCTTCAGCTTGCCCCCGCGGCGGGCTTTCACATGGTCGATGAACACTTGGTGCAGTGTGGTCAGCTTTTCCTTCCAGCGCGCCACTTCGCCGGGGTCTTCGGGGCGAAACGCGTCAAGTTGGGATTTGCTTTGGCCGGCGGCATAAATCCGTCGCTCCACGCCGAGCCGTGCGATCGCTTCATGCAGTCCAAACCCGCCCGAGATCACCCCGATCGAGCCGATGATCGAGCCGGGATCGATCAGGATTTCATCGGCCGCGCAGGCCAGCCAATAGCCGCCGCTCGCCGCCACATCCTCGACGAAAGCGATGACGTCCTTGTTCTTCTCGGCGGCCAATTGCCGGATGCGTTTGCCAATCAGCGAAGACTGCACGGCCGAGCCGCCGGGCGAATTGATGCTCAACGCCACGCATGGCGCCTTCTTCATTGCAAAGGCTTGCTTCAGCGCCGGCTCGATCGCGGCGAGGTTCAGGCCGCGGCCGGGGCCGCCAGCCATGATCGCGCCTTCGAGGCGCACGACGGGAATGATTTTGGCCATGGCCCTCATCTAAGGATCGATTCGCGATGGACGCGCGCCGTTCACGACATCGTGAAACGCTGGCCGCCGCGGTGTCATGACTGCCAACTCTTTGGCTCAAAACCACAGTTGCATTCAGCGAACATGCTCGCTCTGCGCGCACTGCATAAACCGTCTTGGCAACGCCGCCGGCGTGATTTTGGCGCCAGAAGCCGTTGTGGGACACGACCAGCTTGGTGGGTGGCGGCGATCCGCGCGGAGGGCAAAAGCCTTCCGCGCGGATTTTTTTGCGCGGCCGGATTTGTTTTCGCCGCCGAATTGACCCGCCGGGCTGACTTCGCCACGGTGCGCGGCTCAATTTCAGGCGAGCCCCATGTCCGAAGAAAAGAAGACTTTTACCGACGAAGAAGCGTTGGCGTTTCACCGCGCTTACCCGCCGGGAAAACTCTCAGTCACGCCGACCAAGCCGATGGCCACGCAGCGCGATCTGAGCCTTGCCTATTCGCCGGGCGTGGCCGTGCCGGTGCGCGCGATCGCGGATGATCCCGAAGCCGCCTACGATTACACCGCCAAGGGCAATATGGTGGCGGTGATTTCAAACGGCACCGCGATCCTGGGTTTAGGCAATCTCGGCGCGCTTGCCTCCAAGCCGGTGATGGAGGGCAAGAGCGTTCTCTTCAAACGCTTCGCCGACATCGACAGCATCGATGTGGAGGTGTTCACCGAAAACGTCGAAGAAATCATTCTGACGGTGAAAAACATCGGCCGCACCTGGGGCGGGATCAATCTGGAGGACATCAAGGCCCCAGAATGCTTCATCATCGAAAGCCGGCTGCGCGACGAGCTTGATATTCCGGTCTTCCATGACGATCAGCACGGCACCGCCATCATTGCCGCCGCCGGTCTGCTCAATGCCTGCGAACTCACCGGCCGGTCGCTGCAGGACATCAAGGTTGTCGTCAATGGCGCCGGCGCCGCCGGCTTGAGCTGTATTGGCCTGATCAAAATGCTCGGCGTGCCGCATGACAATGTCATTGTCTGCGACCGCGAGGGCGTGGTCTATCGCGGCCGTGAAAAAGGCATGGACCAGTTCAAATCCGTCCATGCGATCGCCACCAAACACCGCACATTGGCGGATGCGCTCAAAGGCGCGGACGTGTTTATGGGCCTCAGCGTTGCCGGCGCGATGACGCCAGAGATGGTTAAGTCGATGGCCAAGAACCCGATCATCTTCGCCATGGCCAATCCTGATCCGGAAATTCTGCCCGAAGCGATCAAAGCGGTGCGCGAGGACGCCATCATCGCAACCGGCCGCAGCGACTATCCCAATCAAGTCAATAATGTTCTGGGTTTTCCCTATATCTTCCGCGGCGCGCTCGATGTGCGCGCGCGCACAATCAATGAAGAGATGAAAGTCGCCGCCGCCCAGGCGCTGGCGGCGCTGGCGAAGGAAGACGTGCCCGATGAAGTCAGCGCCGCCTATCAGGGCCGGCGCCTCAAATTCGGGCCCGATTACATCATCCCCACCCCGTTTGATCCGCGCCTAATCGCCACCGTGCCGCCGGCGGTGGCCGAAGCGGCGGTGCGCACGGGCGTGGCGCGCAAGCCGATCACCGATATGGACGCCTACCGCGCCCACCTCGCTCAGCGCCTCGATCCCACCGCCGCCTTGATGCAGCGCATCGGCAGCGCGGTGCGCGCCAATCCCAAGCGCATCGTGTTTGCCGAAGGTGAAGAGCCAAGCGTGATCCGCGCCGCTTACGCCTTCCAGGAACAAGAGCTTGGCCAAGCGATCCTAATCGGGCGCGAAGAGCAAGTGTTGCGCAATATGGCGCTGATCGGCGTGCCCGAAGACGCGGGCCTCAGAATTGTCAATGCCCGCTTGAGCGACGCCAATCCGCAATTCACGGAATATCTCTATGGCCGGCTGCAGCGCTTTGGCTTTCTCCACCGCGACGCCCAGCGCCTGGTCAACCAGGACCGCAACGCCTTTGGCGCCTGCATGGTCGCGCTCGGTGAAGCCGATGGCATGGTCACTGGCGTGACGCGCAACTTTGCTGTGGCGCTGGAAGATGTCCGGCGCGCGATTGACACCGCCAAAGGCCAAAGGGTCGTGGGCGTGTCGATCGTGATTTCGCGCGGTCGGATGATTTTCATCGCCGACACCAATGTCTGTGAAATGCCGGGTTCGGAAGAATTGGCCCAGATCGCTTTGCAAACCGCGCGCGCGGCGCGCCGCTTTGGCGTGGCGGCGCGGGTGGCGTTTGTGTCCTACTCCACTTTCGGCAATCCCACGGGTGAGCGCGCCGAAAAAGTGCGTGAGGCGGTCTCTATCCTTGACCGAATGAAAGCCGCAGGCCGCGAAGATGTCGACTTTGAATATGAAGGCGAGATGAGCCCGGAGATTGCGCTCAATCCGGATTCGCGCGCGATCTATCCGTTCTCGCGCCTGAGCGAGCCGGCCAATGTGCTGATCATGCCGGCGATCCATTCGGCGGCGATTTCCACCAAGCTGCTCAGCTATCTCGGCGGCGCGACAGTCATCGGGCCATTGCTGGTGGGGCTCTCCAAGCCGGTGCAGATTGCGCCCTTGGCCGCGAGCGTCACCGAAATCGTCAATGCCGCGACGATGGCGGCCTATGATCTCAATCCGAAGCGGTAAGCGCGCCGGCCTGACGCATCCGCCACAGCAAAACGTCCAGCCGGTCCTGGCCGAAAAACGGCTCACCCTGGAACACAAAAAGCGGCACGCCCCAATGGCCGGCGCTCGCCTGGGCGGCTTCGTTGGCGGCGATTTCAGCATCGAGATCGTTGGGCATCGCGGCAGGATCAATCCCGTGTGCGCGGGCGATCGCCTCCAACCGCCCGCCTTGATGCCAATCCGGCGTCGCGCCATCCCAGATCAGCGCAGCCGCTTGGCGCACAAAGGCAAAGCCTTGCCCGGCCCGCGTCGCCGCCACCGCCATCCGGCTCACCGGCCAGATATAAGGCTGTTCGGCCGCGACCTCGCCAGTGCCGAGATCCATCACGATCGGATCAGGCCGCGGCCAGCGATAGGGAATGGCATGCATCTCTGCGATCCGCCAAGTGTCGCGCGCCAGGTAAGGCGGCCAGAGCGGATTGACGGTTTTGAAAAAGCCCGGAATGCGGATCGCGATCGGGGTGACGATCTTCATCACAGGTTGGATCGGATGCTGCGCCATCAGCCGCTCGACCAGCACGCTGGCGAGATAGGAATAGGGGCTACGAAACGAGAAATAGAATTCAAACGAAGCGCTCATTGCGCCAGACTGCGCTGCAGCGGCGTGGCTGTCCATGGCTCACCACGCAAACGCCGCCCCGTCGGCCAGGATTGCCCGCGCCGCCGGCGTGAAACCGTCGGCGTCATGCAGAACCAGGCCTGGATGAAGCGTGAGTGGCGCGCGCGAGCCTTTGCGCGCCCGCACCAGGATGCGCTTGGCTGGATGACCTGCCCGCGGCCACAAGGGCGCCACTTCGACGCCCCCGAGGCGCCCGTCCAGCCCGGCCAGAAGGTTCGGCAACGCTGAGGCGTGGTGCACGATGGTCAGCGCCGCCCCGCCGCGCAGGCGGTTGGCGGCGGCCTTGATCCACGCTTCCAGCGGTTCGCCGATTTCAGCGCTGCCGCGCTTTTGCGCGCGCGGCGAAGCGAGACCTTCGCCGGGATTGAAATAAGGCGGATTGAAGAACGCCCCGTCGAACACGCCGACATCGCCGAGCGCGGTCACATCCGCTTCCACAATCTCCACCCGATCCGCCGCCGCATGACTGGAAACGTTGGCGCCGGCAAGCGCAGCCATGGCAGGTTGCTTTTCCACCCCGACCAGCGCGGCGCCAGGCGCCCGCGCCGCCACGCACAAAAGCGCCGCCCCGGCCCCACAGCCAAGCTCCAGCAAACGTGCGCCTGGCGGCGCTTCCACAGCGGCCGCCAGCATTACCGCGTCGAGCCCAGCGCGATAGCCGCGCGCCGGCTGGGCAAGCATCACCCGACCAGACAGAAAGGCGTCGCGGGTCAGCTCAGCGCTCAGCGGCGAACTCCTGCTCCAGCGCGACAAGCAGCCGCTCGGCGGCGGCATGATCCTCAACCGCCACCATGATCCGGCGCGGAAACGCCCCAATGCCGCCTTCGGCAGCGCTGGTTGCAGTGTCAAACACAACGGCTTCAATACCTTGGGCGGCCAGCGCGGCCTGCGCCATCGACACGAAAACCGGGTCGGTGGTGCGGCGAAGTTCTTTCAACACTCTGTGCTCCCTGGCCGGTGCGACTCTACGCCCCATGCTTGACCGGACGGTTCAACACCACCATCGTCCCGCCAGCCATGCAAGCCGGCGCAATTGGAGCGGCCGACGGCTGTGATTGATTGATGGATGCATTTGATATGACCGCCGCAAGCCCAAAGCCCAAAGCCGGCGCTGCGGCTGTCGACGCCCTGGCTGGGCTGTTTGCCGGTGATTTGGCCGCTGTCGACCAGCTGATTCACCGCCATATGGCATCTACCGTGGGACTGATCCCTAATCTGGCCGGTTATCTGATCGATGCCGGCGGCAAACGCGTGCGGCCGCTCGTGACGCTGGCCGCATGCCGGCTGTTTGCGCCAGTCAATGAGCCGGCCCGCAGCCTCGCCGCGGCGGTGGAGTTCATCCACACCGCTACATTGCTGCATGATGATGTCGTCGATGAAAGCGGCCTGCGCCGCGGCAAGGCCTCGGCCAATGCCGTATGGGGCAATGCGGCAAGCGTGCTGGTCGGCGATTTTCTGTTCGCGCGGGCCTTTATGCTGATGGTGGAGAGCGACAATCTCGCCACGCTCGGCGTGCTCGCCAAGGCCGCCAGCGTGATCGCAGAAGGTGAAGTGCTGCAGCTAACCAGCGCCGGCGACGCTGAGCAAGGCATGGGCCGCTATATGCAGATCGTCGAGGCCAAAACCGCCGCGTTGTTTGCCGCCGCTGCAGAGGTTGGCGCCCGCGCCGCCGGTCGCGCCGATATGGCTGGACCCCTTGCGGCCTTTGGCCGCAATCTGGGCATCGCCTTTCAACTCGCCGACGACGCGCTCGATTATGCCGGGGCGGCCGCAAAGATGGGCAAGAATGCCGGCGACGATTTCCGCGAAAGCAAGGTCACGCTGCCGGTTCTGCTGGCGATTGAATCCGGTGACACGGAAGAGCGCGCCTTTTGGCGGCGCACCATGGGCGGTGTTCAGGCCGAGGGCGATTTTGATCGCGCGATTGCGATTCTGCGCCGGCGCAACGCGATCACCGAAACCTTGGAAACCGCTCAGACATATGCGAACGCCGCCAAAACCGCGCTTGTCAGCGCGCCGGCCGGCAATGTGCGCAATGCGCTGATGGACTTGGCCGACTTCGTCGTCGATCGCGGTTTTTGAGCCTCTACTTGCTGTCCAGGCCACGCGCCGCCGCATAGCGGCGAATCACATTCGACACCTTGACCGCCACCAGCGCCAAAACGACCAGCGCCAGGACAGGCGCCATGGACGAAAGCAGTCCAGCGGCGCGAAACAGCATCGCCATATTGGCGTCGCCGTCCGGTGCGCCGGCCAAGGTGATCCGCGGTCCAAACGAGGCGGCAAAGGCCACCAGCACGCAATGGGCTGTCGTCGCCCAGAAGATCAGCGTCACCTGCACATGGCTCAACCCGGCGCGCAGCCCGATCTGGTAGAGGTGGTCACGATGCGCCATCAACAAATTGCGCTCCTGGCTCAACCGCCAAGCCAATGTCAAAAGCACATCCGCCAGCGTCGGAAAGAACAAAATGGCTGGAATGAATGGCGAGACGCCGCCATCCTGCACCGCCAGCAGCGATGCGCACGCACCCAAACATCCGGCAAACAATGAGCCGGTGTCGCCGGCGAACAACCGGCCAGAGGGAAAATTCCAGATCAGGAACCCAACCATCGCGCCCGCCCCAGCAATGGCCAAAATCGCAGCATGCGGCGCACCATTGGCAAGGCTGATGGCCGCCAGCCCAAACAGGGAAATCGCCGTCGACCCCATCGCCAAGCCATTGGCGCCGTCAACGAAGTTGGTCGCATTGACCAGCGTGAAGATAAACAGCGCCGAGCCGATCACGCCCACGATATAGCCGACATTCAACACGATATCGGCCGCCAGCGGCAGGGTGTCGGCATGGGCCACAAACGCGGCGAAGGCCATCGCCATGCCGCACAACATGCCAAATTTCACGCGCGGCCCGAGCGGTTTGAGATCATCAACGAGCCCGATCGCCAACGCGGCAAACGCCGCCATCGCAGCCAGGCCGGCGCGCAGGATCGCATCCGGCTCCAAAGCGGCGGCCCAATCGCGCAGCCAGGGCGTTGCCGCCATTGCCACCGCCAGGGCAAAGCCGGCGCCAACGCCAAGCCCGCCGCTGGTCGGCGTCGGCGTCTTATGGGCTTTGCGCAAATGGTCCGGCGTGTCCCATAGCCCGGAGGCGATCACGGCTCGGCCAAACGCCGCGCTGACCAGCAAAGCGGTCACGCCGCACACAAGAAGGACCAAAAGCACAAAACGTCCTTAGCGATTGAAGCCGTTAGCGGGCGCTACACAGGGCGCGGCGCGGCGTCAACCGCGCCTAACCGAACCGGCCGCACCCACCAACCCGAAAAGGCGCCGGCCAAGTCGATGCTGAGGGCAAGGGCGGCCTCAAACGTGTCGGTTAAGGCAAAGCATGTCGCGCCGCTGCCGGTGAGCCGGGCCAACTGGGTCTGCGGCCGCGCCCGCAACGCTGCGAGCACCTCGGCAATCGCCGGCTGAACCTGCAGCGCCGGGGCTTCCAAGTCGTTGCGATAGTGACGCAAGGCGGCGATCAATGCGGCCGCGTCCGCGGCCTCTGGCGCTGGCGTTTCGACGAAGCCGGCCCCGAGACCGGCGGCGTCAAACGCATGATAAACCGCCGCCGTCGAACAGGGCCGGTTGGGATTGACCAGCACGGCGTGGAGATCAGGCACGTTTGGCGCAGCCTCGAGCCGGGCCCCGTCATCGCGCATCAACACCGGCGTGCAGGCGATGCAGGCCGGCGCGTCGGCGCCGTAATGAGCCGCGAAACCGGCGAGTGCGGCATCATCCAGGCCCAGACCCGCCGCTGCGTTGGCGAGCCGCAGCGCCGCCGCGGTGTCTGCCGTGCCGCCGCCAATGCCCGCAGCGATTGGAAGGCGCTTGTCGAGACGCCAGACGCCACCGCTTGGCGCCCCGTGGGCCGCCAACAGGCCGTGAGCGGCGGCAAGCATCGGAATCGGGCCATCCACAGCCTGCGTCAGCGCCGCGGCATAGGGGCCGCCGACCGTCCATCCAAAGCCGGCCTGCCGCCCCGCTGCAGCGGCGCATCCTGCAGGGGCATAATCCACCACATCCCCGACATCTGCAAACGCCACAAGGCTATCGAGCGGGTGGCGGCCATCGGCGCGCGGCGGGCCAACATGAAGATAAAGATTGACCTTGGCTGGCGCCAAACATCGCCACACCTTCATGGCTTGGCCGCCGCGGCTTGCGCGGCCCCATCGCCTGCAGCCGTCAGCTTTGCAGCGATCAAGGCGCGATCCCGCGGCGACGGGTTGAGGGTCAAAGCCCGCCGCCACAACACGATTGCATCGCGGACGCGGCCGATTTTGGCGTAAAGGTCCCCGAGATGATCGTTGATGGTCGGATCGACCGGATCGAGCGCCCAGGCGCGCTCCAATTTGACGGCGGCCTCGTCATAGCGGCCAAGTTTGAAATAGGCCCAACCGAGACTGTCGGCGATCGCGCCGCTGCCCGGCGCCAGGCGCGTCGCGCGATCGAGCAAGGCCACCGCCTCGTCCAGCTGCATGCCGCGTTCAACCCAGGAATAGCCCAAATAATTAAGCGCATCGGGTTGGTCTGGATTCAATCGGAGCGCTTCTTTGAGATCGGCCTCCGCGCCGGTCCATTTGCCTTGCCGCTCACGGGACGCGCCGCGGGCAAAAAACATGCGCCAATCGCTGGGCTGCGGCGGGGTCAAACCGGCGATCAACTCCGAATAGGCCGTTTCAGCTTCAAACCAGCGGCTCTGCACACGATAAAGATCGGCTTTGGTCTCGCGCACCAATCGGCTGTCGCTGCGCGAGACGGCAAGCCGGCCGATGGCGGCGTCGGCCTTGTTCATGCGTTGCAGCGCCCAGGCGGTTTGCACCAGGGCCACATCGCCGATCACGCCCCGCGCCTCAACCCGCTCCAGCATGGCCAGCGCCGCGCCGGGTTGGTTTTGGCTATTGAGCGCCTCAGCAAACAACAACCGGCCGACATCCAGTCGCGGATCCAGCGTCAGGGCAAGCGTCAGAAACGGAAGATACAATTCTGGCTGGGTCTGGCCGGCGAGCACGGCCGCCACCGCATAGAGCCCAGCAGCCGCCCCCTGGGCGGGGACTTGGATGACACCAGGTGCGCCGCCGGCGCGCAACCGATCCAACCCGGCTTGCAGGACCGGGTTTGCGGCGCGCGCCAATGCCTGCTGATAGACCTGCTCGGCCTGCGAAGCCTCGCCAGCGCGCTCCAACAGGCGCGCATAACGGTCCATCGCCAAGGGCGCAGGCAGGCGCGCACCGGCCGCTTTGGCATAGCTGTCCCGCGCGCTCGACTCATCGCCCCAGAAGTCCTGCAACATCGCCCGCTGGTGGAGCGTCAGCGGCGCAAGCGGCATGGGGTCTTTGACGCTATCGAGCGCCGCCAGCGCCGCGACCCCATCTTTCAATCCGGCCTCGGTCCAGGCGAGCAGAATGGCCCCGGCGAGGCGTTCGATCGGCGCCCCGGTTAGGTCAACCAAATGCGATTTGGCCTCTTGGTAGCGTCGTTGGGCCAGCGCTTGGCTGGCCAGGATCAGCTGCTGCGGCGGATTGTCGAACCCCGCGGCCGCACCGCGGCGCGCGGCCTCGACCGCTCTGACAGTGTCGCCAGCGCGCAAGGCGCTCAGCATTCCAGCCTCGATGAACGCCCGATTGGCCGGCACTTGGCGGGCGCCGCGCGCAAAGGCTTGGGCGGCGGTGGCGGAATCATTGCGCTCTTCGGCGTAACGGCCGATCAGATAATCGGCGTAAGGTTGGCCGCCAGCGGACTGAAACGGGCCGGCCAGCGCCGCACATCCGCCGCTGAGCGTGAACAGCGCGAGCGCCGCCGCCAAAGCCAGCCGTTTCCACTTCGTTTGCATGGTTCCATTAGGCGCCGAGCTTCAATGGCGGCAAGCGCGTTCGCGTCTTACCCTGAATTTGGCCCTGAATTTGGTGTGGCGCCACGGTCGCACTTGCCGGTTTTTGTCACGCTGCTACACACATGGACGTAGCGTAATCCCAACAGTCCGCTTAAACACATTCTACTCGTGCGCTGGCGGCAGGACGCAATGCTGAGAACGAGCAGGCGCGAGCCGGCTCCGGGGCCCGGCCATTGGTCGGGCCCTGTTCATTTCGCCGCCGCTCCAGTTAAGCCGCTCGGCCCGCCTGCGACCTCCGTTTCTCAGGCGGCGGCCCAAGCGCCTTTACATGTTTGGATAGTTCGGACCGCCGCCGCCTTCAGGCGTCGTCCAAGTGATGTTCTGGTTGGGATCCTTGATGTCGCAGGTTTTGCAGTGGACGCAATTCTGCGCATTGATCTGGAAGCGCTTACCGCTCGGCGCGGCCTGATCATCCAACCATTCATAAACGCCCGCTGGGCAATAGCGGTTCGATGGGCCGGCATATTCGCCCCATTCGCTGCGCACCTGCAAAGCGGGGTCGGCGACGCGCAAATGAATTGGCTGATCTTCTTCGTGATTGGTGTTGGCCAAGAAGACGCTCGATAACTTGTCGAAGCTGATCACGCCATCGGGCTTCGGGTATGCAATCGGCTTGTGCTTGGCGGCAGGTTCTGTGGACGCCGCATCGGTCTTGGCGTGCTTCATCGCCCCCGCGCCGGAGAAAAACGAAAACCCCCCAAGCAATGAGGTCGTCCACATATCAACCAGGCCAAGGAACCCGCCAACTTGCGTGCCAAAGCTCGACAGGATCGGCTTGGCGTTGCGCACGCGGTGCAGGTCTTTCCAGACATGGCTGGCGCGGAAGGCTTGCGGATAATCATCCAGGCGATCGCGCTGGCGTCCGGCGCTGACCGCAGCGAACGCGGCTTCCGCGCCGAGCATCCCGGTCTTCATCGCGTTGTGGCTGCCCTTAATGCGCGGCACATTAACGAAACCAGCCGAACAGCCGATCAGCGCCCCGCCGGGAAACACCAAATCTGGAATGGACTGCAGCCCGCCTTCGGTAATCGCGCGCGCGCCATAGCCGAGGCGTTTGCCGCCCTCCAGATAGGGTCGAATCTCAGGATGTTGCTTGTAGCGCTGGAATTCCTCGAACGGCGCCAGATACGGGTTCTTGTAATTCAGGTGCACGACATAGCCGATCGACACCAGCCGATCGCCGAAATGGTACATGAAGCTGCCGCCGCCGGTTTTGTCGTCGAGTGGCCAGCCGGTGGTGTGGACGACCAGGCCGGGCTTGTGGTTTTCGGCCGGCACTTCCCACAATTCCTTGACGCCGATGCCGTATTTCTGCGGCTGCTTTCCGGCGTCCAACTTGAACTTGGCAATCAGCATTTTGGCGAGCGATCCGCGCACGCCTTCTGCAATCAATGTGTATTTGCCGTGCAGTTCCATGCCCGGCTGAAAATCCGGCTTCTCGTGGCCATCGCGCGCGCGCCCGAACACGCCAGCGACAACGCCTTTCACCGCGCCGTCGCTGGTGTAAACCAGATCCGACGCCGCCATGCCGGGATAAATCTCAACGCCCACCGCTTCGGCCTGCGCGCCCAGCCACTTCACCACATTGCTGAGCGACACGATGTAATTGCCGTGATTGGTCATCAATGGCGGCAGCAGGAAATTCGGCAATTGCGCTGCCCCCGCCGGCCCGAGAATCAAGAACTTGTCTTCCGTCACTTCGGTTTCGATTGGCGCGCCTTTTTCTTTCCAATCCGGAATCAGCTCATTCAGCGCGATCGGATCGATCACCGCGCCAGAAAGAATATGGCCGCCGACCTCAGAGCCCTTCTCCAGCACCGCCACCGAAATCTCTGTTCGCGCCGCCGCCGCGAGTTGCTTCAACCGGATCGCCGCGCTTAAGCCTGCGGGCCCCGCGCCAACGATGACAACGTCATATTCCGTGAACTCGCGTTCGACCTGTTCGCTCATCGCCCTCGTCCCGCCAGCGCGCGCGCCGGTCTTCCGTTGTGTGGCATCCGTTATTTGGCCCGCTTTATCGGAGCTAGAGGCCCGCTTCGCAAGGCCAAGCCATTTCCGTTGCGACAGGCGCGATTTGCCGCAACTTTCCGCACGCGCTTGGTCAATTCCTGGTAAAGCAAACCCATGATTGACGCCGGTGATCCGCGATTGGACGCTTTTGAGGCGCTCACCGGCTTCTGGGAAGAAGCCGGCCTGGAGTCTTTGCCGGCTCTTGGCCCTGCGCTCAGCGCCCGCGACGCCGCGCCGGCTTTCGAGCAAATCCGCTTGCCGCCGCCGTCCACGCCGTCACGGCGGCGCAGCGATCCGGTCGCGGACGCCCGCCAGATGGCCGCCGCGGCAGGCGACCTGACCGCACTCGCCGCCGCGATCGCCGCGTTTGATGGCTGCTCGCTTAAGAAAGGCTCGCGCCGGACGGTCTTCGCCGATGGGATCGCGGGCGCGCCAGTCATGGTGGTCGGCGAAGCGCCGGGGACGGAAGATGACGAGCTTGGGCGTCCATTTCTTGGCCCGCCCGGCAAGCTGATGGACAAAATGCTGGCCGCGATCGGGCTGTCGCGCACGGCGAATGTGTTTCTCACCAATGTCGTGTTTTGGCGCCCGCCCGGCGCCCGCACGCCAACCCAAGGCGAAATCGCGGCATGCCTGCCCTTTGTCGAGCGCGCCATCCAGCTTGCCCGGCCGAAAGTGCTGATCCTGGCCGGTGGGCTGGCGGCCGAAGCCGTGCTCAAACGCACCGAGGGCGTGATGAAGCTGCGCGGCCGGCGGCTGAAGCACGTTTACCCGGAATTGACCGAACCTTTGAACGCAATGGTGATGCTCGATCCGGTATATCTCTTGAAACACCGGCGCCAGGACAAAGCGCTGGCCTGGGCCGATCTCATCGCGCTCGAAGCCTGGCTCGCCGAGCTGGGCGTGGAGACGCAACGCCCAGTCTAGAGACGGTATCACCGGCGGGGACGAGATGATCCGAACACTGACGATTGCGGCGCTGGCGGCGCTGGCGGCGCTGAACGCCGTCGCCGCATCCGCCCAGATCCTTCTTCTCACCGCACCAGACGCCGACCGCTACCGCACCGCCTTCGCCGCCGCCGCTGCGCGCGATTGGCCGGGCGTCGCCCTTGCCGTCGACGGTGTGAGCGACCAAAGCATTCTGCCAAACCTGGAAGCGCGCCGCCTGCTTGATCCGGCACTGCGTCCAACACGGGCTGAATTTGCTAACTTCCTCGCTGCACACCCCCGCCATCCCCTCGCTGACGAAGTTTTTGCCCGCGCCCGCGCCTTGCGCATCGCGACGCTCGCGCCGCCGCCGCCGGGCCGGCGCAGCTACATCAATGCCGGCCGGCGCGCCATCGGATCGCGCCCACCGTCCTTGGACGAGGCCGCCGCATTGCTCGCCGCTGGAGACGCCGCCAGCGCCTATCGCGCGCTGGCGCCAGCATTCGCCACACCCCACGCAGGCGCCGCTTTTTGGTTCGCCGGCCTTGCCGCGTTCCAGCTTGGCGAGTTCGATGCCGCCGAAAGCCACTTCGCCGCCGCCGCCGATCGTCCGCCTTCGGACGGTTGGTCGCGCGCCGGCGCGCACTATTGGCGCGCGCGCGCGCTGATCGGCGCCGGACGCAGCGAAGAGGCCCACGCCGCCTTCGCCGCCGCAGCGCAGTGGCCGGCCACCTTCTACGGCCAACTCGCCGAAGCCCAGCTTGGCCGCAACACGCCGCTGGATTTCTCAACCCCAGATCTTGGCGCTGCAGGCTTTGCAGACTTTCTGAGCCGCCATCCGGGCGCCTATCGCGCCGTCGCTTTCGCCCAGATTGGGCGATTGTCTGATGTCGAGATGGAATTGCGCCGGCTTCACGCTGATCTTCCCGACACCGACGATCGCGCCTTTTTGAGCCTTTCAACAACGCTTGCGGCGCCGGCAGCCCAAGTCCGGGCCGCCGAGTTTGGCGACGACGCGACCGCGGCCGGCCATTGCCCCATCACCAGCTTCGCGCCCGAGGACGGCTATCGCCTCGATCGCGCAGTGCTCTTGGCGGTCGTGCGCCAAGAAAGCCGCTTCGATCCGACCGCCGTAAGCAGCTCCAATGCCCGCGGCCTGATGCAACTTTTGCCCTCCACCGCCGCCGATATCGACAAGGGCTCGCTGTATCGCGCCCAACCGCGCCTGCTTGCGGAGCCTGGATTGAACATGCGGCTCGGCCAGACCTATTTGGAATGGCTCAAAGGCCGCGTCACCGCGCGCGGCGATCTCGGCCTGCTGTTTGCGGCCTACAATGGTGGGCCAGGCTGGCTTGGCCGCTGGCTTGCCACAGTGACTTGGACAAGCGATCCCCTGATGCTGCTGGAAGTGATGCCACGCGCTGAATCGCGCGACTATGCCGAACGGACGCTGGCGTTTGTCGGGCTTTGCCGCAAACGCTTTGGCCAGCGGCCGTTGGAATTGGAGGCGCTCGCCGCTGGCGAGCCGGCATTCTACCGCCCCCAAGACCCCCGCGCGCGCTTCGCCGCCCGATAAGCGCGCCAATCCGTGATCGTGTCGATATCACTGAGCGTGAACGGCAGACGCACGCAGCCTCGCGCCGCACGCTGCAAATCCGCGCAAGCGGTCGGCGTTGACCAGGCCGTCTGCGCAAACGCCGGCGCGACCTGGCTGGCGCGTTGGGCGCCGAAGAACCAAAAGCCGCCGTCTGTCGTCGGGCCAATCACGGCCGGGTCTCGGCGCAATCGTCTGAGCGCCAGCGCCAAAGCGCGGTCATCAGCATCCGGACAATCAGCCCCGATCACCGCACATGGCCGCGGGCCAATGGCGCAAAACAGCCGCGCCAGCCGGGCGCCCAAATCGCCCTCGCCCTGGGCCTGCCGCGCCACATCGCGCGGCCAAACGCCGGGCAATGTTGTTCTCATGTCCTTGCGTGGAACCGCCAAAACCACACTTGCATTCGCGCGTCGCGCCACCCGCAGCGCTTTCGCCTGCATCGCGCGGTTGATCCGCCAAGCAGCGACGACGCCAACGCCTTGCGCCAAGCGCGTCTTGCCAAGGCCCTGGCGCGGCGCTTTCGCCATCACGATCAGAATCGGCCGCTCAGCCATAGGTCTTGGCAAGCTTGGCGGGATCGGCGCCGGCAAAAAAGCGCGCCACCAAAGCCAAATTCGACAAGCTACGGCGCAGATAACCGTCGCGCCGATACTTTGCCGCGCTGGTCACGGCTATGGTGTCCAGCCGCTGCAAGCGCGCCCTTCCAATGCGGCGCACAAGATCGACATCTTCCATCAGCGGCAAAGGCCGATAACCACCCAACGCATCATACAATCGACGCCCGATCAACAGCCCCTGATCGCCATAAGGCAAGGCCAACAGCCGGCATCGCACATCCACCCAAAACGCCGCATGGCGCGCGGCGAATGCCGGATCGTCAAACGCAAAGCGAAAATAGGCCGCCTGCGCGCCGCAATCGGCACGGCTCAAAAACGTTTCGACGCGGGCGATCCAACCCGCCTCAAGCACGGTGTCGGCGTGCAGAAACAACAGCCACGGCGCGCGCGCCGCCGCCGCGCCAGCCGCCAATTGGCTGCCCCGGCCCATCGGCGCGGTGAGCAGACGCGCGCCAACCTCTTCCGCGATCGCGGCGGTGGCGTCGATGGAGCCGCCATCGGCAAGGATCACTTCCTTCACCAGCCCTTCAACCGCGCCCGGCGCCAAGGCGGAAAGGCAAGCCGGCAAATACGCCGCTGCGTCCAATGTTGGGATGATAACGGAAATCACGATTTGTTATCGGCGCAGCGCGCGCGCGGCGTCAAGCGGGCGGCGCGGGGCCTGCATCCGTCAAACGCGCGCGCATCTGCGTCATGAAGCGATCCATCAAGTCGGTTTGCGCAATTGCGCGCGCCGCATCGCGCAACCGCGCATCCGTCCCTGACACCTCACCCGCCACGACAGCAAACGCATCGCCATCCGGTGTTGAGGCCATGCGCGCGCTGAAGCCGCGATCCAGGCTTTGCAACATCGCACGATCTTCGCTGTTCACAGCCGCGATGGCTGCGCGCAACAACAACTTGCGCTGATCGTCCGACAACGGATCATTGCCCGCCGGCGGCAGAAGCGGTCGCAGCGCCGCCAGCGCCGGCTTCCATTCGCGTTTGCGCCACAGCGCTTCGGCGCGCACTCTTTGGGCGTTCTCGCTGCGATCCTTTTCGACCATTTCCATTGCCTGATCATACCGTCCCAGGCGCAAATACACATTCGCTTCCATGATCCGGCGCTGGGCGATGAGATCGTCCGGCAGCCGCGGTTGACGCGATCCCGCCAAAGCTTGCAAAGCTTGCTCTGGCCTATCGTCGCTCAGATGAATGCCCGCCAGATCGAGCGCGATCTGCGCCTTGGCGGCGCCCTCTAGACGATTATCAATCTGATGCTGCAGCAGCTCAGCGGCTTGTTCGAGCAGATCGAGATTGACCAAACGACCGGCCAAGCCGCGAATGATGCGATCGCCCTGCGGGCCAAATGGCGTCAATTCGCGGAACTCATAAAACAGGCCAAGGGCCTGGATCGGCTCCAGCTTGTCTGCTTCGCCCTCGAGAAACAGCCGCTCAAACAGCGTCCCCATTTCCAGCCGCAATCGACGCGAAGCCAGCCCTTCCGGCACGCGTGCGCTGCTTGCCCGCATCACTGCAAGTCCATCGCGCCAGCGGCCAAAATCTCCGTACGCGCGACCGAGCGTTTCAGCGATGAGGATTTCGGTTTCATCGCCACGCCAGCGCATGCGCAGGCCTTCCAAAGTCTCCACCGCTTTTTCTGCTGCGAGCAAATCAGCAGCGCGCCGGGCGCGCACCGCCTCGACAATCGCGCGCACCGCCACGGGCTCAACCGGCGAAGCGGCCAGCTGATCAAAGCGGGTCAAAGCAGCCTCCGTTTGGCCGCGCGCCAAAGCCAAGCGGCCTTTCAGGAATTCCGATTCGGCAACGAGTTCGCGCCCCTGTGCTTCCGAAACGGCCGCAGCGACAGCTGCTTCCGCCGTCGCGATATCGCCAAGTTCTAAACTGGCTTCGGCACGCGCCATTTGAAACCGCGCCCGCCAGCCGCGGGTTTGGCCGGGCAAAGCCTCGCGCCCCGCTTCAAGATTGCGCCGCGCTTCCGGCCAGTTCTTCTGAAGGGCCGCTGCATATCCGCGCCATAGCGCGGCGCTGGGGTCGCGCGCCAATCCGGAGGCGGACAAATCGGTATTGGCGTCCTTCACCCGCCCCAACATCACATTTGCGGCCGCACGCAGCAGCCGAAACTCCGGGTCGATCGCCAATTGCGGTTGGCCGACTTGCGCGACCCGCAAGGCGCCCAGCGCTTCAGCTGAGAGTTCATTGGCGATGAGATATTTCGCCAGCGCCAACCGCGCATCTGCGCGGGCGCCGGGGCGCGTGCCTTCTTTGGCGGCGCGCAGCTGCAGACGTTCAATCTCGCTTAACACGCTGCCGTCGCCGCCGCTTTCGCGCCAGGCTTCTGCGGCAAGCGCCCCACCCCGGCCAAGCGAATCCACCGGCTCCAGCGAACTCGATTGATTGATTGCGCTCGCAGCGATCAAGCCGCCCGCGCGGGTCACAATCAGTTGATTGCCGACAAAGCCTGCCTCAATATCGTCCGCCCGCGGCTCCACCAAACCGCCATGGGCGCTGGGCCCCAAAGTCGCTTCCAAAGTTGCACGGCGCACATCGACGCCAATCGGCGGGCCTTCAATCATCGCCGCGGCGAAGCGGTCGCCAATAGCGGGATCGCTGACCCACCTCACCACGCCGGCGCGACTGAAGGCGGCGGTCAGTCGCGGGCCGCCTTCGGCAGCCGCATCGAGATTGACGATGGCGCTTGCGCTGCGCTCAGCCCGCTGGGCAAGAACCAAAGACCAGGCATTGTTTTCAAACCGCGCCGAAACCTGTGCATCGCCAGCCAGCCCCAGCCGCACACCGGTGACGCCCGGCTGGGAAATCACCGCAATATCGCGATGGCGCCGCCCAACCTGCGCCAAGCCGGAGATATCGATCTTGCCGGGCCCGTCAAACAAGAGATAAGCGCCTTGCCCGCGCTGAAAAACCGCCGCGCGCACTGGCCCAGACCATCGCACCGTCAGCCGCGTCGCGCCGGGTTCTTCAAGAAGCCCCGCGCGCGCCGATCCGGTTGCTTCGCCGGCGCCGGGCTTGGCGGCGGGCTTTGCGCTTTTGTCCGGTTGCGGACGAAACAGATCAACAACAACATTGCGACCATCAACGAAATGGCGTTGGCGCACACCGTCTTCGAGATCAAGCACCAAAACCAGCGGCTGACCCGCGCGCGACGCGACGCGCGCCATGCGCACAAAACGCGGCGGGGAAACCGTCAAGCGGGTGGCGTCAATATCGCCCCCACGCGAGAACCGCAGCTCCAAGCGGGCGCCATTCTGCAACGGCGTCACGGTCGCGCCGGCAGGAAATCGGAACGCAAGGCGGGTTTCGTCGGGCCGCTCGCCGACGCTCAAATCGATGCCGGCCGCCGCCGCCGCCTGCACCACGACAGCCGCCGCCGCGGCGCCAAACGCCAGTTTGAAAGACAAACGCGTCATGGCCATTGGGCCGCCAAAGGCTGCGCCGGACAATTCCGACAGAAGGCGAATATGGCGGGACTCCGGTTAATTGCTGGTTCGCGCCGGCGCGCCCGGACGCGGGCCCGGATTGGCGGCCGGCGTTGGGGCCAAAGCCGGCGGCCGTTTACTTTCCGCCAACATTTTCGTCAGCTTGCGCGTGCGCTCTGGCGACATTTGGCCCATGATATCAGCAAGATTCGCCTGCTTCATCCGCGCCGCCACCTCCAACAGCACCTCATCATCGAGGCCGTTGAACACCGCAGCTGCGTCCTTGGCGCGCATTTTCTGATAGACATTGACCAGGCCAAGGATGCGCTGCTCTTGCTCGGCGTCGAGCTTTCCGAGCATGCCTTCAAGGCTCGCTTCCAGTTTCTTCAATTCCGCGATGCGCTCCTCGACCCGCTTTTCGGCAGCGCTCAGCAGATCGGCTTTTTTGTCGATCTCTGCGGCGCGCGCATCAATGGCTTTGCGGCGATCGCCAAGGGTTTGCAGGACGCGCACTTCCGATTGCGAAAGGCCGGCCTGATCGGCAAAGCTCGGGGCGGGACATTGATTGGCCGGCGCCGCCCGTGTGGCTGGCGTTGCCGGCGCGGCCGCACTCGGCGGCGGCGCAGCCCCTGCAGGCTTTGCATTGCTGGCGGCGGGCGCAGGCGCGCGATCACCGGCCGCTTCCGCCGCAGCGACCGCCTTCATCGCGAGCACAACGCCCATGGTGGCGATCAGCGCCGGCATCAGCCGCACCTGGGAGGCGGGCGGCCGGCTCATTCGCCGCGCCCGGTTGCCGAGCGGGCGCGCGTGATGTTCAATTGACCCGCGAGCGGCATGCGCTGCGCAATGGGCGCAGGCACGGATGCTCCCCCAGCGAACCCGCGCGCCGCATCAATGCGGCCTTGCAGATCGCGCCCGGCTTCATGCGCGGTGGCGCGCAGGCTGAGAATTGCGGCCTGGGCCTGGGTGACGGATTCCGACAATTCGCGCGCCGCTTCCCGCAGGCCGTCTTCACCCTTGCGCAACTGCGTAAGCTTACGCTCCAGCCGCCAGCAATAAAACAGGCATGCGCCGAGCAGCACGATCAACAACCCTTCGACGATCCATGACATCGAACTCATCGTCCGCCTCCTGCTTTGCGCATCTGTCGGCGCGCTTGCGGCGACAAAGGCGCCTCAACGCGCACGGCCACCTTGTGATTGATCCGCCCCATGCGTCCAGAGGTCAGCCCGATCGACCCGCATTTCAACTCGACCGGCGTTTCCGGCCCGGCGCCGAGCATCAACGTGTCGCCGACCTTCAGATTGAGCACGCGCGACAATGGCAAGACTTGCTCGTCCAGTACGCAACGCACATCCATGGCCGTGCGCCACAGCTCGCCAGCCAAGTGAGTTTCCCAAATATTGTCGCGGCCAAACTTTTCGCCCATGAATTGCTGCAGAAGCATCTTTCGGATTGGCTCAAGCGTTGCGTAGGGCAACAGCAATTCGAGGCGCCCGCCGCGATCTTCCATGTCGATGCGCAGCTTGACCAGAATGGCCGCATTGGCCGAGCGCGCAATAGCGGCAAAGCGGGGATTGGTTTCGATGCGATCGAGCTTGAATTCCACCTCGGTGAGCGGCGCAAAGGCCTGTTTGGTGTCAGCGAGCACCACCTCGACCAAGCGCGTTACCAGCACACGCTCAATCGTGGTGTAGGGCCTGCCCTCCACGCGCATGGCCACCGTGCCGCGCCGCCCGCCCAGTAACACGTCGACGATCGCGTAGATCAGATTGGAATCGACCGTCACCAGCCCGTAATTGTCGAGCTGTTCGGCGCGAAACACTGAGATGATCGCCGGCAAGGGAATGGAGTTGAGATAGTCGCCAAACCGGATCGATGTGATGGCGTCCAGGCTGACTTCCACATTGTCAGACGTGAAATTGCGCAAGCTCGTGGTCATCAATCGCACGAGGCGATCGAACACCACTTCCAGCATTGGCAAGCGTTCATACGAGACAAGGGCTGAGTTGATCAGGGCGCGGATGCCGCTGCGATCACTGCCGCCATCATTGCCCGCGGCAAACCCGAGCAAGCTGTCAATCTCGTCTTGATTGAGAATGCGTTCAGTGCCGATCGCCTGCGCGCTCAATGAGGGGCCTTTGTCGCTTTCGCCGACCATCGCCTCCCATTCGGCGGCCAAGGCGTCACCGTCGCCGCCGCCCTCGGCGGAGATTCCGGCGCCCCACTCTGCCGCCAACGCATCCTGATCGCCAAGATCATCCATGCTACTGCACCAACATTTCCTCGATCAGCACCGATTTCACCTCCGCAGGCGCAATCGCCAGATTGACCCGCCGCAGCAATTCCAGCCGCAGCCGGTAAGAACCAGCAGACCCAGCCAGATCGTCCATGCGCAGTTCGCGCAAGAACCCTTGAAACTGATCCTGCACCTTCGGCATGTGCGCCTCGATCGCGGCCACGGCCTCTTCATCGGGCGCTTCCAAGGTGAGCTTCAATTTCAGAAATGCCGCGCGGCCATCGGCGCCAGCGATGTTGATCAGCATGCCCGGCAATGTGACAAAGTACACGCCGTCGCCTTCAATCACGATCGGGCCGTTGTATTTCGGATCGAGCTTTCCGTCCGTGCCTTTGGCGTCTTTGCCCTTGGCGTGATCGTCTTTCTTTTTGTCGTCCTTTTTGGACTTTTTGCCTTTGGCGCCGTCGGCGGACGCGTGGGCTTCGCCTTTGTCCTTCGGGCCAAGCAGCATCATCGCCGCGGCCCCGCCGCCGCCGAGAATCAAGACAGCCGGCAGCACGATGAACAGCACCAGCGTTTTGCCTGCCATCTTCTTTTTCGCGGGCGCAGCAGCGGCTGCCTCGCCCTCGGCCGCCTTTGCGGGTGCTGCTTTCTTGTCCTGCGCCATGTTCGTCCGCCATCTCGAATCATGAACCTTTTGGCCCGCGGCGGTTAAGGATGCGCTAACCCGGCAAATCTTGCCGCGCCGGCGCCACATGCGCCCGGCAAAGGCCGCCGCCCATCAGCCAACGCAGGCCGCTCGCATCAAGGCCGCCACGGGCGAGCGCCGTGGCGCCGGAATTGCTTAAGGTTACCGGCGGCGCCGAAAGCGCAGCCGCCAAGGAGGCCCCGGTGGACAACACCATGCTCATCGCCATGCAGACGCAGCGCGTCTTGCAGCGACGCCTGGATGTCGCGGCCGGCAATCTCGCCAACGCGGCGACGTCCGGGTTCAAACGCGACAGTCTGGTGTTCCAGATGAGCGACGACACCAAAGCCCGCGCGAGCGACAAGCCAAACGATGTGCGGTTCGTGCGCGATGTCGCGATGGCGCGCGATATGGGCCAGGGTCCGCTGGAGCGAACCGGCAATTCCCTTGATATTGCCATCCAAGGCGACGGCTTTTTCACCGTGCAAGGCGCACAAGGCCCGGTCTATACCCGCGACGGCACGTTTCGCCTCGGCACGGACGGCGCCTTGATGACCCGTGACGGGTTACCGGTGCTGAATGTCCAGGGCCAGCCGATTGTGTTTGATCCACAAGGCGAAATCCCCTCGATTGACGCGTTGGGTACGCTGCGCGTGAACGGCGAGGTGATTGGCGATATCGCCGTGGTGGCGTTTGAGCGCCCCGCTGCGCTCGCCAAGGTCGGCGACAATTTGTTCTCCAGCGAAGGCCAGCCAACGCGCGCCTTCACTGGCGAAGTGGTGCAAGGCGCGCTTGAGGGCTCAAATGTCCGCCCAGTGACCGAACTGACCAGTTTGATCGAAATTTCACGGGCCTATGAAAGTGCCGCGCGCGTTGCGCGTCAGGCCGATGATTTGCGCAGCCGGGCGATTGAACGCCTCGGCCGCGCTTAAGGAAGGATAGACGATGCGCGCGCTTTCCATTGCCGCCACCGGCATGCAGGCTCAACAGCTGAATGTTGAAGTGATCTCCAACAATATCGCCAACATGAACACCACCGGCTTCAAGCGGCAGCGGGCGGAGTTTCAAGACCTTTTGTATCAAAACTTGGAGCGGCCGGGCGTTGCAGCGTCTGCGGCGGGCAACATCGTGCCGATCGGCGTTCAGATCGGGGTTGGCGTTCGCACCGGAGCGGTGGGGCGGATTACCGAGCAAGGCGCCATTTCGCGCACCGACAATCCGACAGATCTGGCTATTTCGGGGCGCGGCTATTTCCAAGTGCTGATGCCGTCGGGCCAGACCGCCTACAGCCGGGCCGGCAATTTCGCCGTCGATGCCGATGGCCAATTGGTCACCAGCGAAGGGTTTCTGATACAGCCCGCCATCACCGTGCCGCGCGAGGCCACTGGCGTGTCGATTTCGCGCGATGGCGTGGTGCAGGCGACGTTGCAAGGCCAGATCGACCCGCAAAATCTCGGCCAGATCGAACTTGCCGCCTTTATCAATCCAGCCGGCCTGGAGGCGATGGGCGACAATCTGTTCCTGGAAACGCCAGCCTCAGGCGCAGCGGTTGTGGGTGCTGCCGGATCGACCGGCTTTGGCACCGTGATGCAGGGTTTTCTGGAAACATCCAACGTCAATGCGGTGGAAGAAATCTCAGCCTTGATCGTGGCGCAACGGGCTTATGAAATGAACGCCCGGGTGATCAGCGCCACGGATGAAATGCTGCAAACCACCTCGCAATTGCGCTGATCGGGAGAGCCGCGATGAAAGCCGCCTTGTTTGCCCTCGCCGCCGGATTTGCGCTGCTGGCGCTCAGCGCAGACGCCGCCGAACTGCGCGCCAATCCGCAAGCCAGCGGGCCGTCCGTTACATTCGGCGACCTGTTTGCGGATGCGGGCGCCGCCGCCGCCAAGCCGATCGCCCCCGCCCCGGCGCCAGGCGCTGAAGGCGTCTATTCTGCTCGCTTCATTGCCGCCGCTGCACAGGCCGAAGGCATCCAATGGAGCCCGCCGCCGGGCATGGACGCCATTCGCGTCAGCCGCCGCATCGACAATGCTCGCGCCGCATCCGCTGCGGCCTATCGCCAAGGCGGCGTCAGCCGCGCTGACGCCGTGATCCGCACCAATGACGCCGTGACTGTGAACTACATCGCCGGCGGCGTGCGCCTCACCCTGCGCGGCCGGGCCTTGAGCCCAGCCGCGAAAGGCGAAAACCTGCGCGTGCTGAACCTGCAATCCAACCGCACAATCGACGCGATCGCCATAGGCCCCGGCGCCGCCAGCATCGCAGCCACCGGCTCGTAACCTCAAAAGGACTTCGCCCATGCGCGCGCTCGCCCCCCTCCTCGCCGCCGCCTGCGCCGCCGGTTGCGCAAGCTTGCCGCCAAATGCGCCGGCCGCGCCCGCAAGCCTGGCCGCCGCCACCGCCAATGCCGCCAAGCAGGCCGCTGGCGAACTGGCGCGGCGCACCGGCGGCCCGCAATTATCGCCACACGAGGTCGCCGCCGCCAGCATGGCGATGCCGGCCTTGACGTCAGAGCCGCAAAGCCGCGGCGCCAATGCGCTGTGGCAAGCCGACGCGCGCAACTTCTTCAATGACCAACGCGCCCGGCGCGTCGGCGACATCCTCACGGTGCGCATCGACATCTCCGACCGCGCCAATGTCTCCAACCAGAGCGACCGACGCCGCCAGAGCAACACCACGGTCGGCGTGCCCAATCTGCTTGGCCTGGAGCGCACCGCCCAGCGCGCCGCCGGCGGCGCGTTCGATCCCGCCACCCTGATCGAAGCCGAAGGCACAAGCCGCAGCCAGGGCCAGGGCTCCATCGCGCGCGAGGATCGGGTGACTCTGACGGTTGCGGCGGTCGTGTCCGATATCTTGCCCAACGGCAATTTCGTGATCAGCGGGCGCCAAGAAGTGATGGTCAATGCGGAGCTGCGCGAATTGACCGTAGCCGGCGTGATCCGCCCAGAAGACGTCGCCGCCGACAACACGATCCGCCACGCCCAGATCGCAGAAGCCCGAATCCATTATGGCGGCCGTGGCCAAATCACCGCTGTCCAGCGCCCAGGCTGGGGGCAGCGGGTCGTTGATGCCGTGAGTCCATGGTAGGCCCACAAGACTTTTGAATACAGAAACGGGAAGCCAGGCCGCCTATTCGTCGCGGTGGACGCGCTCTTTGCGCTCGTGGCGTTCTTGGGCTTCGAGCGACAGGGTGGCGATCGGACGGGCGATCAGGCGCGACAAACTGATCGGCTCACCCGTCTCTTCGCAATAGCCGTAAGCGCCCTCATCGATGCGGCGCAGCGCGGCGTCGATCTTGGCGATCAGCTTGCGCTGGCGGTCACGCGTGCGAAGCTCAATCGAGCGGTCTGTTTCGCTGGTGGCGCGGTCGGCCAGATCCGGCAACGCGACCGTTTCGAGCTGCAAATTCGCAATCGTGTTGCGGGCCTCTTCGAGGATCTCCTCTTTCCAGGCGATGAGCCGGGCGCGAAAGAAATCCAGCTGCCGATCATTCATGAACGGCTCGTCTTCGGACGGGCGGTAGCTTGCATCGACTGTCTTGGTCAGCATCGTCATACCCCTGCGAGCGACTCAAAGCTAACGCCCGCATAGCGGCGCCCGTATAGCCTCACAAACGTCGCTCTGCAATCAAGCAAAGCTGGCGCCGCCCAAACGCATACAGTCGATATAACTTCATTCTCTGCGGCAGCGCTCAGCGGCGCTCCAGTTTGGCGAGTTCAACCGCCCTGCGGGTTTCGATTTCGAGCAGAATCGAATCCAGTCCGGCCTCACCCGTGAGCTCCAGATCGCCGGCCAGGCCCTCAAGCCCGGCGCGGGCCTCGCCCATGCCGCCCAGAACCAAGGCGCGCTTGATTGCGTCAAGCTTGTCCAAAGCCAGATTGGCGCGCCGCAGCTGGCGAGCGCGACGATCGGGATCAAAACCTTCGGCTTGCAATGCCAGCAATGCGTCAATGCCAGCCACGCTGCTTGGCGCGCGGGCGCTTTGGGCGCTATGGGCGGTCTGGGTTTCTTCGCTTGCCCGCGAAAAACCGCTGGCCGCCGCGCGGCGGGTGGAGGCTGCCCCAGGCAGCGGGCCGACAGGAGGAACACGCATGTCGCCATAGCGGTCTGCGTTGGTTTCTGAGGCGTTAACGCGGCGCCTTTTGCCGGGTGCAACCCGGCAGGTTTGACCGGGCGGCAGGCCAATGAGGGGCGCCGCGGCAAGGCCGCCTTGAAGCAGCGCGCGGCGCCGTTCTGGCAAGGCAAACAACGCTTATCGTTACCGGGAGCCTTGCTCGTGATCCGCACCGCCCTGCTCGCGCTCGCCAGCGCCATCGCCCTTGTCGGGCCGGTCGCCGCGGAGTCGCGGATCAAGGACATCGCCGATGTCGAAGGCGTGCGCGAAAACCAACTTGTCGGTTATGGCCTGGTCGTTGGCCTACAAGGCACGGGCGATAGCCTGCGCAATGCCCCGTTCACCCGCCAGAGCCTGTCGGCGATGCTGGAGCGGCTCGGCGTCAACACCCGCGACGGCAATCTCAACACCCGCAACGTGGCCGCTGTCATGGTGACCGCCAATCTGCCGCCTTTCGGCGCACAGGGTGGGCGCATCGATGTGTCGGTGTCAGCGCTCGGCGACGCCAAAAGCCTTGCCGGCGGCCAATTACTCGCCACGCCTTTGGTCGGCGCCGATCAGCAGGTTTATGCTCTGGCGCAAGGACCGCTGGCGATCGGCGGCTTTGCCGCGGAAGGCGGCTCGGGTTCATCGGTGACGCGCGGCGTGCCAACGGCCGGACGCATCGCCAATGGCGCCACGATCGAGCGTGAAATCCGCTTTGACCTCGCCAACCAACGCGAACTGCGCCTCAGCCTGCGCAATCCCGACTTCACCACCGCGCGCCGCATTGCCGAAAAGATCAATGAGATTGTTGGCCCGCAAACCGCCCAAGCGACCAATCCCGGCGTCGTCACCCTGCGCCGGCCCGAGGGATTTGCCGGCGACATGATGGGTCTGCTCGCGACCGTCGAGATGCTCGAAGTCACCCCAGACCAGACCGCCAAAGTGCTGATCGACGAGACCAGCGGCGTCATCGTGATGGGCGAAAATGTCCGCATCTCCACCGTTGCGATCGCGCAGGGCAATCTGACGATCTCGGTGGCTGAACAGCCGCGCGTGAGCCAGCCTGCGCCCTTGGCGGGCGGCGAAACCGTCGTCGTGCCGCAAACCCAGATCGAGGTGCGCGAGGAAAAAGGAAAGTTCGCCATCGCCGGCGGCGGCCGGCCCTTAAAGGAACTGGTCGACGGGCTCAACGCTTTGGGCGTGGGGCCGCGCGACATGATTACCATTCTGCAGGCGCTCAAAGCCGCCGGCGCCCTGCAAGCCGAAATCGAGGTGATGTGATGCAATTACCGCCGCCCAATCCAACCATCATGGCGCTCAAACACAACGCCACGCCCGCCAATGCCAGCTTGACGAAAGCGGCCGAAGACTTTGAAGCCAGCGTGCTCGCCGATCTGTTGCAGCCGATGTTTGCAGCACTCGACGCCGATGGCCTTGGCGGCGGCGGTTCGGGCGAGAAAATGTTTCGCCCGATGCTGGTCGATCACTATGCCCGCGCGATTGCGCGCACCGGCGGCGTCGGCATTGCGCGGATGCTGAGCGAAGACATTGCCCGCCTGCAAAGCGCGGAACTGCCGGCAGGAGCGCCCAATGCCCCTACTCGCTGACAATGCCACCGACCGCGCCCAGCAATTGCTGGCGCTGACCGAACGGCTAGCCGGATTGATCCAAGCCGAAATCGTGCAGTTGGACGCCATGAAACCGCCGCCGGTTGGTCCGGAGGCTGACGAAAAGGCCCGTCTGGTGAATATCTATCGCCGCGAAATGGTGCGCATCTCCCAGGAGCCGGCCTTGATCGCCGCAGCGCCAGCCGCGACGCGCGCCGCTTTGCGCAGGGCCACCGAGACGCTCAACGCCGCCCTCGATCGGCATATGATTTCGCTCACCGCCCAAAAGGAAGTCAGCGAAGGCCTGGTGCAAGCGATTGCCGAAGAGGTCGGGCGCCATCGCGCCGGACCTGCAGCCTACACCGCCGCCGGCTCTTATCGCGGCGCGCCGGCTTCAGCGACCGCCGTGGCGGTCAATCGCTCGGCGTAAACGCCGCCAGGCTTGCCCAGGCGACCCAGATCATTCGAACGCGGACAATCGCATCAGGCAGCGGTTCCCCCGCCCAAGCGCGCCAGGGCTGCATTATAGCCGGCAATTTGGGCGCGCGTGCGTTCATCCATCGGCGTCTGGGCGGCGGCTTGCCGGCGCGCGGCCAATGGATCAACCGTGTCAAACAGACTGTCGAAGGCGACACGCAACTTCAGTTGCACCGCTTCCAAGCCGCGTCGCGCATCAGCGGCGGCTTTGGCGTCTGCCACGTTCAAACCTTCGTTGAACTCGAGCGCCAACACGCGCGGCGCATCCTGGCGGATGGTTTCGCGACGACCGGTTTCGGCTTGGCGCGCCACCATGCCCGGCGACAAACCCAAAATCCGGGACGCGTCGCGGCCCCGTTCACCGCGCACCACTTCGATACGTCGTCCAGCTTCAGCCGTCAGCCGCAAGCGATCACCGTTGGGGGCCGACACCGCCAACGCATCGCCCGTCGCGCCGAGTAGACCATTGATCCGCCGCGCCAGCGTTGACATCGTGTCGTCCGCGCGCACTTCGATGCGGCGCGGCGAGCCGCCATCGAGACGCACAAAGAAATGATCGCCGGCATTCATGCCGGTGCGCTCCGTCAGAACCTGGCTGTCGCCCAACTGCAGCCGCCCGGTCGGCAAGCCAAAGCGATCAAGCACGGAAGCGCCATTGGCTTGAACGAACACGCCGATCGGTTGGCCCTCGGCGGCGCCGCTGGGTTTGGTTTGCCGCGCGGTTTCCTCACCAGCGGAAAGATCAAGCTGCGCGATATAGGTGCGCGCGGCCGCGCCCGGCGGCGTTTCGGTTCCCGCGACAAAGACTTTGCCATTGGCGATCGTCACGGCCCCGGCGCTGTCGGCGCCGGCGCCGCCAACAAAGCGGGTCCAGTCGGCGGTCAGCTGTTCGCCGTCGCTGAACTTGGCGACGAATCCGTCACGCCCGCCGCCGCCGGCGGCTGCAACCACGCCGCCAAGCCCAAGATCGCTGACGGCGTTGGCCGTACCAGCGATCACGATATCGCTGCCCGACACGTGCACGGCGCTGATCGCTCCGCCACCGAGATTGACGGTGCTGGCCGCCCACACATCCTGGCCGGCGGTGGTGATTTTGCGCAGACTGGCGCGCCCGCCCTCTTGGCCCGCGACGATCAAACCGCCATCTTCAGCCAGCGCCAATGCGGTGACGCCTTCGTCGGCGCTGGTGGCAAAACGGCGTTCGAATCCGGCCGCGCCGGCCGTGTCAAAGGCGACGACAAATCCGTCCCAGCCGCCGGCATTGGCCGCATCCGGGCTGGCCCCGCGTGAGCGCCCGCCGACATAGAGCGTCCCATCGGCGCCGAACGCGACCGCGCGCGCTTCGTCATCGGCGCTTGTGCCGCGCTGACGAACAAATTGCTCTTTGCCATTGGCGTCAAAGACCGCCACGAAGCCGTCGCGGCCGCCGGCGCTGCGGGTCGCGGGATCGGCGCTGCCCGTCACCGCGCCGGCAACAGCCACGCGGCCATCGGCGCCGACAGCAACCGAAAAGCCCTGTCCGGCTTCACTGGCGCCCAGCACCCGCGTCCACAACCGGCGCCCCGTCGCGTCAAGCTTGGTCAGCACGGCGTCGGAGGTCCCGCGCAAGCCCATAGCGCCATCGATCGCGCCGCGGGTTTCGCCAACGATATAGGTGGCGCCTTCCGCGTCCTGCACAGCGGCGCGGGCGGTAAAGCCGCCGGGGATTTCGCTGTCCAATCGGGCGGGTTGGCCCAAGGCCGTCAGCGGCCGGCTTTCGGGTCCGGTTTCGCGCAAACGGACCAGTTCGCCGGCCCCGCTTGCGGTGGTTGAGGCGAGCGTCACTGCCGGGGTGGTTGCGGCGGCCGAAAACGTGATTGGCTCAGTGGTTGAGCCGCTGATCCGCAGTCCCCATTGCTGCGGACCGGGGGTTGTGGATCCGGCCGCGGGCGCCGCGCGGCCCAACTCAGCGGCGCCAACGCGGGTGAGCAGGCCAGCGCTTTGCAGTTCGCGGTTGATAAAGGTCACGACCGAATTCATCGTCCGTGTCTGGGCGCCCATGGCGGCCAGATCGATCTCAACGACCTTTTCGGTGGCCCGCCCGGCATTGGCGGTGATGGTGAATTTGACATCGCCCGCCCAACCGGCGACGGCGCCAAACCGATCGCCGGTATGCAGCACATCGGTGGTGAACGTCGACGTCCCGCGGCGCAGCGCAAAGCGGCTTTCCAGCTCCTGCGCTTTGGCGCCGGTCGCGACAATCACATCTTCGAGATTGAGGCCAGCCAAGAAATCGCGAACCTGGGGCAGGCTTTCGCTGTAGCGGGCTTGCAGCCGGCTGCGCTCGGCGGCGGAGATTTTTTCGTCTTGGGCAAGATAGGCCAGCCCGCGCAGTGAATCGACCGCCTGCCAGGCGGCAAACAATTGCTGCGTGTCGGGTCGGCCGGGGGCGCCGGCGCGGCGCTGGGCGTCGGACAAAGCGGGGCGCCCGTCCAACACGTCGCGCCCGACTTGGGCAACGCGGGCTTCGCGTTGCGGCAGCGCCAGATCAGAAAGCCCCCGCCACGGCGCATCGACCGAAGCACGCTCCAAGCGCAAAGCGGCGCGACGCGCTTCCGGGCTTTGATTCGAAACTGGATTTTGCCCCGTAGACGTCGCCTGGCCCGCGCTGCTGAGGCGGGTGGGGGCCAAGGCTGAGATCAATACGGAGGAGTCAAGCCCAATCATCGCCGCAACGCGGGTCCATCCTGTCCACAGGAGCGGTTCGCCCCGAAGTCTTAAAGGCTTGCACAAGAGGGTGAGGAAAGGGCTAATGCGGCCGGTTCCCGCCGCCCCAAAGGAAGACCGATGCGCGCCCGGCGCTCTCCGTCACAGACCGCATCGGGCGGCCGGCCGCGGCTGCGTCTGGATCTGCTCGACCATTTGTCCGCCTTGGCGTTCAACCTGGCGCTTGTGGCGCTGGCGATTGGCGGCGCCCGGTTGGCCCAGACCGTGATCGACAAGCAGGTCTATGGCTACGTCGCCACCCCGTCCGCGATGATGGCGACGCGGCGCGCGCTGGAGCGCGAGATCGCCCGGCTTGCGCCCCCGGACAGGGATCAGACGGCCCGCTGGAACAAGGCGGTCGAGCAGCAGGTGCGCGACGGCGATCTGGCCGCTGCCCGCGGCGTGATCCTGGCGGCGCCGGCCGCCCTGCCCGGCCAAGACGCCCAAACCCTACGCGACGCCCTCCCCGACAAAGCCACGGACGCCGCGATCATTGCCGCGGCCGGCCCGTTTCTTGATCCCGGCGTGCGCAATGACGTTCGCATTCTGGCTGACACAGCCGGCGGCCAAAACACGCAATCGGGCGCGGTTTTCGTGCTGAGCGATGCCGGGGATTTGGTCCGCGACGCCGCACGCTTTGCCGCAATCCCGGACGTTGACCCGGTCGATCTGACTTTGAGCGCGATCGGCCCAGTTTTACCGGCTTCAGCCCAGGCCGCACGCGGCGCCACGATGGTGCGCGCGGCCTTGCGCACTCAAATCTTGACACCGGCCTTGCGCGCGGCGCTGCGGGTTGCGGTGGACGATGCAACGCCCACGCGCGCCCTGCGCGGCGCCCTTGGACCAGCCTTGGCCGCGCCCGAGGCTGAACAAGGCGCGCAAGTGGCCGCGGCATTCAACCGTGTGCTGATGGAGCAGCCTTATCTCGCCTTGCATGCAGGCTTGGCCGAGATCGGCGCCCTGAGTGACAGCGCTGGGCCGGCGACCACCGCCCTGCTGTTGCGGCACGCACAATCACTCAATGACCTGCGCAAGCTTGATCTGATCGCCCGCAGCGGCGGCGATCGGGCGGTGGCGGCGGCAAAGCTGGCCACGCCTGGCAAAACGCTGCTGCGCGCAGCGCGCGGAACCTTGACCTGGAGCCAGCGCCTGATCGAAGATACGGCGATCGTCTTGCTCGCCGCGCTGAGCGCGATTGGGTTTGCACTGCGCACCGTGCGGATCGCCCTGCGCCCGAAGTCGCGGTCGCATCCGAGGCCGGCGACGACGCCGATCCTGACGCCGCCAACCGAGCCGATCGTTTAGCGCATGCTCGGGCCGACCGGAATCGGTCGGCCGCCAGAAGATGCGCATGATCTCGCGATTAGTCGCGGAACAGCGCCAAGATTGTTTGCGGCGCCGCGTTGGAAATTGCGCCGCCGATGGCGCTCAGGCCCTGGCTGACATTGAGCGCAGCCAGGCGCGCAGTTTCGGCGTTCAAATCCGGCGCGGCCGCCGCGCGCAAGCCGCTGTCGAGGCTATCAAGAAACCGGCCATGAGCGGCAAGCTTCGGCGCGAACGCCGACAATTGCGCCACGCCAGCCTCCAATCGCGCCAAGCTGGCTTGGGTGTCGCGGGCGAGTGCGGCAACGTCGCCGTCCAGGTCCACCCGCACGATCGGCCCGCCGCGGCGGGCGTCAATGCCGGAAATTTCCACGGCGGAGGAGTCGGCGTCGATTTGGGCGGCGACCACACCGCCGCTGAGCAGACCGCCGCCTTCGGCGATCATCTGATCGTAGCGCTGAAAAATCGCCCGCGCCGTTTGCTGCGCCAATTCGCCGCCGGACTGGTTTTTGGCGGCGGCTTTGAGCAGATCATGGCCGTCAACCAAGATGCTGGCGGCCTCACGCCCGGCCGCAAGTGCCTGATCGAGTGCGGTTGCGGCGCGGCTGACTTGATCGCGCGCGGCCACGGCCGGCGACGCGTTCCGCGCGGATTGCACGTCATCGATCGGACGCGGCTCAGATGTCGGCGCCGGATTGGGCGTCAGCAGCGGCCGATTTTGCGCTTGAGGACGCACAGCGCCAGCAATCGTCGATTGCGGTTGGACGATAGCGGTCATGCGCGGCTCCATTCTGGGTCGGTGTGGCGGTTGAGCATCAACTCTTTCTTAAGATCTGCCGAGAATGGGTTAACAAATCGTTTACGACAACGGCTGCAAAATAAAGAAACCGCGACATGCCAGGGCACGTCGCGGTTCAAGGCGTAAAGACTGTGAGCGATCCAAAGGGCCAAAGCCCGCGCGTCGGATCAGCCTTGGAAGAGTGACAAGATCACCTGCGGCGCCTGGTTGGCGATCGACAGGGCCTGGGCGCCAAGCTGCTGCTTGATCTGCAGCGACTGCAAGCGCGCCGATTCCTTGGCGAGATCGGCGTCGACGAGGTTGCCAAGGCCTTTTTCGACTTCATCGCTGAGCTTGCTGAGGAAGTTGTTCTGGGCCGACAACGCCTTGGATTGCGCGCCGAGCGTCGCCAGATCGCGATTGAGCAAGGTCATCGCGGTGTCGAGGGCGGCGAGCAGATTTTGCGCATTGGCTTGGGAGGTGATGTCGGAGGTGACGTTCAAACCAGCCAGCGCCTGGCCGGCGGCCCCGAGCTGGAAGTTGAACCCGGTCACGCTCGTCGTGGTCGGCAGCGTTGAGGTGACGCCGGTCGAGGTCACGCCGGTTCCGGCTGCAGCGCCGGTTCCGAGCAGCGCTTCCGCGGCGGGGCCAGTGATTTCGGCGCCGCCATCGCCTTCTTCCAGCGTCAGCGTGAAGGCGGTGGAGCCTTCATAGACTAATTGGCCAGTGGCGTCGTTGAAGGTGGCGCGCACGCGCCCGCCGGTGGCGACGTTGAAGGCCTCAGCGAATTGGCCAACCGTCATGCCCTGGTCGATCACGACGCTGAACACTTCCTGCGCAGCGCCGGCGCCGACCGTAACGCGCACGAAATCGGCGTCATCGGGGGTGGATGCGTCGTTAAAGCCGCCAGGCGTGCCGTCACTTTGAACGATATTGGTAATCACCTGGCTGCGGTTGAGCAGAATGGCGCCCAAAGCCGTGGTGCTTGACTCCCGGCGCTCTAGCGCGGCGGTGGAGCCGATATCGGACACCATGACCGACAGGCCGGCGCTGGTTCCGTTGATCAGGTTGGTGCCGTTGAAGGTCGCCGACGCCGCGATCCGCGCAATCGAATCGCGCAGCTGCACGAAATCGGCGTTGAGCGCGGCGCGCTGATCGTTGGTCAGGTCATTGGCGGCCGCAGCGGTCGCCTTTTCCTTCATCTGTTTCAGCACATCGCCGACCGCCGCGCCGGCCGCCATGCCAGTATCGATCACGGAGATGCCGCGATTGATGCCGTCGCGCACGACCTGCAAGGTCGACATCCGATTGCGCTGCCCTTCCGCGATCGCAAAGATCGCGCCATCGTCCTTGGCGGAGGCGACTTTCAAGCCGGTATTGATCCGGCTTTGGACAGAACTGAGTTCTTTGGCCGTCTGATTGAGATTCTGGAGCGCGACCATCGCCCCATAATTGGTGTTGACGCTTGTCATCGCTTCAGTCTCCCGCGCCCAACGCGCTGCATGGCGCAGCCGGGTCGCTTCGGAGACTCAATGTGCGAAGATCGTGCCAAAACGAGACGTTAAGATTTGCGCGCACCACGCCATGGCGGCCTTAGTGTGTTGGTTAATGGGCGCTCGGCGGAATTTGCCGGGTCGGCAGAACTCCGCCCCTGCCCGGCAAAAATCGCCGGGCAAACAGAAAAACGGCGGCGCCCAAAAGCGCCGCCGCGAAGGTGGAGAGAGAGAAGGTTGCGTGCGCCGCGATTAGCGGAACAGCGACAGCACCAGCGACGGCGCCTGGTTGGCGATCGACAAGGCCTGAGCGCCGAGCTGCTGCTTGATTTGCAGCGACTGCAGGCGCGCCGATTCCTTGGCGAGGTCGGCGTCGACGAGATTGCCAACACCCTTTTCCAAGCTGTCCGAAAGCTTGCCGAGGAAGTTGTTTTGCGCTTCCAGAGCTCTCGACTGCGATCCCATCGTCGCCAGATCGCGATTGAGGCTGGTGATCGCGGTATCGAGGGCGGCGAGCAGGTCTTGCGCATTGCCCTGGGTGGTGATGTCGGCAGTCGCCGAAATGCCAGCCAGCGCCTGGCCCGAAACGCCGAGGCCGAAGTTAAAGCCTGAGACGGTAGTCGTTGTCGGCGTCGTGGAGGCGATACCGGATGAGTTGACCGCCGTGCCAGTGGTCGCGCCCGTGCCAAGCAGTGCGGCCGCGCCGGCGCCGGTGATTTCAGATCCAGCGTCGCCCTCTTCGAGGTTCAGCGTGAAGGCGGTGGAGCCTTCATAGGTGATCTGGCCAGTGGCGTCGTTGAAGCTCGCCTTCACGCGACCGCCTGTGGCGACGCTAAATGCATCGGCGAATTGACCAACCGTCATGCCTTGGTCGATCACGACGTTGAACACTTCTTCGTTGGCGCCGGTTCCAACTGTCACGCGCACGAAGTCAGAGTCAGCGGCGGTGGTGGCGTCATTGAAGCCGGCGGTGGTGCCGTCGTCTTGAACGATATCCGAAATCACTTGGCCGCGGCTAAGCAGGATATCGCCGAGGGCGGCAGTATCGCTGTTGCGACGCTGGACGTTGGCGGTTGAGCCCTGGTCGCTCATCATAACCTGGATACCGGCGGTGGCGGTGCCGTTGATCAGGTTGGTGCCGTTGAACGTTGCGGCGCCGACGATGCGGCCCACCTGTTCGCGCAGCTGAACAAAATCAGCGTTCAAAGCGGTGCGCTGATCATTGGTCAGGTCATTGGCGGCCGCAGCGGTCGCCTTTTCCTTCATCTGCTTCAGCACATCGCCAATGGCGGTGCCCGCGGCGATGGAGGTCTCCACCACGGAATTGGCGCGGTTGATCGTATCTTTCACGGTCATGATCGTATTGACGCGATTGCGCATGCCTTCGGCAATCGCAAACACGGCGCCGTCGTCTTTCGCGGAGCTGACCTTCAGGCCCGTATTGATGCGGCCCTGAACCACTTCGAGGTCGCGATTGGTTTTGTTGAGGCTCTGCAGCGCGACCATGGCGCCGTAATTGGTGTTCACGCTCGACATAGCGATGCTCTCCGTTCTGGAAGCTATCGGCCCGACCGTTTTGGCGGACCGCTCAGCGCCCTTCTGGGCGCGTCGGTAGAACATTTAATGTGGAGAAGTTAACAGGCAGTTTTCGCAGCGCCGGATTTGCCCAAACCGGGAAGACGTTTGCAGCCCCTCATCCGGCGCGCGCGGCCAAACCTTCCATCACCGCCCGATTGATATCGACCAAAGGGTCAATTTCGGCGCCGTCGCGCATGACAGCGCTGGAATGGCGGTCAACAAACATCGCGATGGAAATAATCTGCGCGCGCAAAGCTTGCGGCAAGGTGTTTTCGGGATGGGCGCAATCGGAAGCCAACAAAGTCCAAAGCCGGCGATTGAAACCAAGCGCTGCAGCGCGCTCTGCGATCGCGGCGCGGCCGGCGCGCTGGGCGTCCATCAACTGCGCCGTCGCCTGGCCGAGCGCCCGGTATTCCCGGTCGCGCGGGGTTTCAGCTTGCGTCGCTGTACGCCGGTAGGCCTCGATCGACATCCGTGGTTCCCAATCGGTCTTCTTCATATCCAATGAGACGACGGCAGCGCATCAGCGCCTTGTAATAATCACCCGCCATCACATCCCGCGAGACGGACACGCACTCCGCCAGAACCTGGGGATTTCGCACCGCACCCATGAACTCTGCCAGACGTTGAGCAAATTCTCCGTAAAGAAGGTCGCGATCACCCTGATCGAGATACAGCATCATGATCGGAAAATAGATCCGCCTGGCGGGGGTATTGGCGTCATCCGCCTGCATGATGTCTTTTTCGCGCAACACCGATGCCTTATTCTGCAGCACCAGCGCCCCGCGACGATCGCCATTCTGCACGACCGCCCCATTGACGACGAAGCGTTCGCCTGGGCGCAAAGACAATTTCAACGGCATGGTCGTCCTTTCTGGGCGGCGCACTTCTCTTTAACCTTGAGTCGATCCGGTTAACGAAACGTCAGCAAAATCGGCGCGGCCGGGCTTGCCTCTGGCGCGGACGGCTTTACGCTGACGCCAACGTCACGAATGAGGCCGCCGATGCGCTTTGAAGGCACCAAGGATTATGTCGCCACCGACGATCTGAAGATCGCGGTCAATGCCGCGATCACGCTGGAGCGGCCGCTGCTGGTCAAAGGCGAGCCTGGCACCGGCAAAACCGTGCTGGCCATCGAAATCGCCAAGGCGCTCGGCGCGCCCTTGCTTGAATGGCACGTCAAGTCAACCACCAAGGCCCACCAGGGGCTCTATGAATATGACGCCGTGATGCGCCTGCGCGACAGCCAGCTCGGCGATCCGCGCTCAACCGATATCAGCAATTACATCAAGCGCGGCAAGCTGTGGGAGGCGTTTGAGGCGCCGGTGCGCCCGATCCTGCTGATCGACGAGATCGACAAGGCCGACATCGAATTCCCCAACGATCTCCTGCAGGAAATCGATCGCATGGAATTCTTCGTCTATGAATTGAACAAGACGGTGAAGGCCGCCCAGCGGCCGATCGTGATCATCACGTCCAACAACGAAAAGGAACTGCCGGACGCTTTCCTGCGTCGCTGCTTCTTCCACTATATCCGCTTCCCCGATGACGAGACGATGAAACAGATCATCGAGGTCCACTTCCCTGGCGTAAAGGCGCGGCTGGTATCGGAGGCGTTGAAAGTCTTTTACGACATGCGCAAGGTGCCCGGGCTGAAGAAAAAGCCGTCCACCTCCGAGCTGCTCGATTGGCTGAAGCTGCTGATGACCGATGACGTCGATCCCGAAATTCTCAAGGGCAAAGACACCACCAAACTGATCCCGCCGCTGCACGGCGCGCTGTTGAAAAACGAAGCCGACGTTCAGCTGTTTGAACGCCTCGCCTTCCTCGCCCGGCGCGAGCAGCGCGGCGGAAATTGAGCGCCCCTCTCTGCTTGTGAGGCGCGAGGGGCGGGCCGCCCGCCCCAATCCCTCGTCCGCAGCCGCCCCGATTGTGGCGCGGCCGCTTGGCGCTTATGTGTGGCGCGAAAGAGGACCATCCTGATGACTGCGCCTGCCTCCATCATCGCTTTGCCGCGCGCCGGCGGCGAACCGCTCAGAATTGGCAATGACTTGCCGCTGGTGTTTTTGTGCGGCCCCTGCGCCATGGAAAGCCGGGCGCATGCATTGGAAACAGCGGAGTTCCTCAAGGGCGTGTTCGCCAAGGCTGGGGCCGGATTCGTTTACAAGACCAGTTTCGACAAGGCCAACCGCTCGTCCCTGACCGGCAAACGCGGCGCCGGGCTCGATTATGCCGGGCCGGTGTTTGAAGAGATTCGCGCCAAACTCGGGGTTCCGGTGGTGACCGACGTCCATTTGCCCGATCAGTGCGCCGATGTGGCCAGCGTCGTCGATGTTCTGCAAATCCCAGCCTTCTTGAGCCGGCAAACCGATTTGCTGATCGCTGCCGCCGAAACTGGCAAGGCCATCAATGTCAAAAAGGGCCAGTTCCTCGCCCCCTGGGACATGAAGAACGTCATTGCCAAGATCACCGGCAGCGGCAATCCGAATGTCATGGCCTGCGAACGCGGCGTTTCATTCGGCTATAACACCCTGGTGTCAGACATGCGGGCGCTGCCGATTATGAAAAGCTTTGGCGCGCCCGTTGTGTTCGACGCCACCCATTCGGTGCAACAACCCGGCGGCAAAGGCGACAGCTCCGGCGGGGAGCGCCAGTTTGTGCCGGTGCTTGCCCGGGCGGCGGTTTCGATCGGTGTTGCCGCCGTCTTCATCGAAAGCCACCCCGATCCTGAAAATGCGCCAAGCGATGGCCCAAACATGGTGCCGTTCAATGACCTGCCCGGATTGGTTAACGACCTGATGGCCTTCGACAAACTCGCCAAGGCCCGGCCGCTCTGAAATGTGACGGTTTTCTATGTCGCGCGTGATGATTTTATCACGCGCGACGTCTTGCGCAGGAATTCGCCGCTTGCGGCGTTTGACGCTTATGGGTCACTTGCCTACCACAACGGCGGTATCCGGCGGCAATGCCGGCGTCGCTTCGGACACGGAAATGCGGGTTCTGCATGTGATGGCCGGGGCCAAAGATGGCGGCGCCGAAACCATGATGCTCGATGGCGTTCTGGCGTTGGCGGAAGCTGGCGTGACGCAACGCGTCGTCACCCGCGGCGACAACCCCAACCGCATCGAGGCTTTGGCCAAGGCGGATGTGCCTGTTGATATCGCGCCGTTTGACCGCATCTTCCGAATGCCGACCTCCGCCCAGATCGCTGCATCGGCCGAAGCCCTGCAGCCGGATGTGGTGCATTATTGGATGGGGCGCGCTGGTGAGTTTTCACTGCCGCGCCTGCGCACGCGCAATCTTGGCTGGTATGGCGGTTATTACAAGCTGGCGCGGTTTCGCAACTGCACCTGGCAAACCGGCGTCACCCGCGACATTGCCCGCCACATCCTTGCCCAAGGCGCGCCGGCCGACCGCGTCAGCGTCTTACACACCTTTGCCAATATTGCCCCAGCCGCGCCGGTGTCGCGCGCGAGCCTGGCGACGCCCGAGGGGGCGCCGGTCGTGTTGGCGCTCGCCCGGCTGCATTGGAAAAAGGGCATCGACACCCTGCTGGGCGCTCTAGAGGGGCTGCCGGGGGTTTATGCCTGGATCGCCGGGACCGGGCCGCTCGAGGCGGAGCTGAAGGCCCGCGCAGTGCAGCTCGGGATCAGTGATCGGGTGCGGTTTCTGGGCTGGCGCAATGATCGCTCTGCGCTTCTGGCGGCTTGCGATGTGGTGGCGTTTCCGTCGCGCTATGAGCCGTTTGGCACCGTGACCGTGGAAGCCTGGGCTGCCGGCAAGCCGCTGGTCGTTGCCGACGCTGAAGGCCCGGCCGCGACCGTCACTGCCGAACACGATGCGATCTTGACGCCAAAAGACGATCCGGTGGCGCTGCGCAAGGGCTTGCGCCGGGTTTTAGAAGACGGCGAGCTGGCCCAGCGGCTGGTGGAAAATGGCCGGCGGGCGTTTGAGTCCGGCTATACCAAGCAGGCCTTTGTGCGCGCCGCCTTGGAGCTTTACCAGCAAATCCGCCAAAGCGCCTGACGCAAAAAACCGTGACGCCGAAGCGCCACGGTTCTCCGCCAGCATGGGCAAAGGCCTTTACGCCTTGACGGTTGCGGCCTGGGGCATGATCACCGCATCGATCGCGTGGATTACGCCGTTGGACGCTGCGATATCGGCGATGACAACCTTGGCGCCATTGACGTGCACGCCATCCGCGCCATCCACCTGCAGCGCTTCACCCCGCAGCGAGGCGGGCGTGAGCTTCTTGCCGGCGCAATCCGCCGCCATGATCTTGCCAGACACGACATGCAACTTCAGCAGGTCCGCCAGCTTGGCTTTGTTGTCCGGTTTCAACAGGCCGTCCAATGTGCCCGGCGGCAACTTTGCGAACGCCTCGTCGGTGGGGGCAAACACCGTAAACGGGCCTGCGCCGCTCAAGGCGCCGACAAGGTCGGCGGCCTTCACCGCGCGCACAAGGCGGGTGAATTTGGAATTGCCGGCGGCGACATCGACGATCGTGTTTGAGGGAGTGCTCATGAAAAAATCCTTGTTGGATGGAGTAAAGATCAGCCGGGTGGGTCCGCACGCAGCCGCGCGCCATCTGGCGCGGGGCGGGATGAAGCAAAACGGGCTGGAGAGGGATGCGGCCTAAGGAGGCGCTGACACAGCGCGTGAGCCGTCCCCTTCACTCTTCCAAATGGGGATGAAACGGCCGATTACAAGCCGCGATCTTCGCGAGCGTCACATCGTGCGTGTTCGGATCAATTGGGCGTCACGCGAAATCAACAAGCTGGGGATCATAAAGCGTCTGTGCCCCCAACATGATGCTCGGCGCCAAGGCCGGCGCGGCGGCAAGCACCGTTTCCGCATAATAACCAGCCAACGCTTCCTGGCTGGTGAGATGGGCATTGTCCTGGCCATGGGCGGCGGCGGCCAGAACGCCGCGCGCCATCAACATGGCGCCGACCACATCGCCAGCAAGCTTGAGATACGGCGTGGCGCCGGCCAGCGCATCGCGCTTGTCGTCGGCCGAAACCGACAGGATGTAATCGCTCGCTTGCGCCAAGGCTTGCGCGGCGGCGGCCAGGCGTTCGCCGATACGCTCCAAGGCGAAACGCTTGGCGGCGCGGGCCTCGCGGGCGGTGGCCATAGCCTCGCCAATCAAAGCGCGCATCGCCGCGCCATCATCGCCGGCCAGTTTGCGCCCTACAAGGTCAATGGCCTGAATGCCATTGGTGCCTTCATAGATCGGCGCGATCCGCGCATCGCGATAAAACTGCGCCGCCCCGCCGTCTTCGACAAATCCCATGCCGCCATGGACCTGCACGCCGAGGCTCGCAACCTCCACGCCCATATCGGTGCACCAGGCCTTGGCGATCGGGGTGAGAAGTTCTTCACGCGCTTTCCAGAAGGCGCGCTGATCGGCTTGCTTGCCAGTGCGCGCGCGATCGGCGGCAACGGCCGTTGCGTAACACATTGCGCGGCCGGCCTGAATCTTGGCTTTCATTGTGAGCAGCATGCGGCGCACATCCGCATGCATCAGGATCGGCGCCGGCGCCTTGTCTGGTTGGCCTTCCGCGCGGCCCTGGCGGCGATCGCGGGCATAGCTCAACGCCTTCTGATAGGCGGCTTCCGCCACCGCCACGCCCTGCAATCCCACATTCAACCGCGCCGCGTTCATCATTGTGAACATCAAAGCGAGGCCCTTATTCGGCTCTCCCACCAGCCAGCCGATCGCTTCGTCAAACTGCATCGTGCAGGTCGGCGAAGCGTGGATGCCCATCTTGCGCTCAAGCCCGATGCATTTGAGCGCATTGTGAATTCCAGGACGATTGTCCGAACCTGGAAGATATTTGGGAACAACGAACAACGAAATGCCGCGCACGCCTTCGGGCGCATTCGGCAACCGCGCCAGCACAAGATGGACGATATTCTCGGCCATGTCATGTTCGCCCCAGGTGATGTAGATTTTTTGGCCGCTGATCTTGTAGCGGCCATCACCGACCGGGATCGCTTTGGCTTTCAGCGCGCCGACATCTGAGCCCGCCTGCGGCTCAGTGAGGTTCATCGTGCCCGACCACTCGCCAGAAATCAGCTTGCGCAGATAGATGTCTTTCTGCTCGGCGTCGCCATGCGCCTCCAAGCATTCAATGGCGCCGAGCGTCAACATCGGCGCCAACCCGAACGCCATATTGGCGGCATGGATCATTTCATGCACCGCCAGCGCCACCGAGCGCGGCAAGCCTTGCCCGCCATATTCGGGATCAGCGGCAAGCCCCTGCCAACCGCCCGCGACGAACTTGGCGTAGGCCGCGCCAAAGCCTTCCGCCGCGCGCACGACGCCATTTTCCAAAGCCACGCCGTCCCGGTCGCCGCTCTGGTTGATCGGGGCCAAGGTTTCGGCAGCCAGCGCGCCAGCGTTTTCGAGGATCGCCGCCAGAAGATCGCCGTCCAACCCATCGGCTCCAGATGCCCACAGATCGGCCGCATGCTCGAGTGCGAAACGAATATCTTCGATCGGCGCCTGATAGCCCATGGTCGTCCCTCGTTGTTGTGATTTGTCGTATGCTTTTTTGTCATCACATAGCGGGTTCGTCGGCGGGCGCCAGTGCGCGTCGATTGTGGAAGCAGTGCGTTGCCATCGTTCGGCCTCGACGGCGGGCGATGACGGCGCTAGCAAAGACCCCCTGATCGGAGATCCTCCCATGTCCCTACGCGCATTGATGATTGCCGCCGCACTTGCCGCCGCCGCCCCGGTCGCTCTGGCGCAGAAGCCGGCCCCGGCAGCGACCCTGACTATCCCGGTTTCCGCTGGCGTCTATGACTTGGACAACACCCACACCAGCGTATTGTGGCGCGTCAGCCATTTTGGCCTGTCGATGTATACCGGCCGCTTCAATATTGTGACCGGCACGCTGAACTTCGATCCCAAGGCGCCGGAAAAGAGCGCGCTTTCGGTTATGATCGACGCCGCCTCCCTAGACACCGGACATAAGGCGATCAAGGCCGATTCCGGCTTTGACGCCAAAATCATCAAGGACGCGCTTGGCGCTGAAAAGACCCCGAAAATCACCTTTGTCTCGACCATGATTGAGCGCACGGGCGAGCGAACTGGCAAAGTCACTGGCAATCTGACGCTGAACGGCCAGACCAAGCCCGTCACCCTGGACGCGACTTTCCGCGACGGCCGGTTCATCGCGTTCACAAAGAAAGACGCATTGGGCTTTGCCGCGACCGGCAAATTCAAGCGCAGCGATTTCGGCATCACCAATTGGGCCCCAGCCGTCGGCGACGAGGTTGAACTGGTGATCGAGGCCGAATTTGGCCGTACGCCGCCGGCGCCGCCGGCCGGCAAACCCTAAGTTTATAGCGCGGCGCGAGGGCGCGCCTTTCGGAGGGGAAGACCATGAAACTGAAAATCCTAGCTGGCGTCGCAGCGCTCGCCCTGCTCGCAGCCTGCCAACCGGCTGCGCAAAAGCCTGCCGAAGCGCCCGCCGCTGCCGCACCGGCCGCGCCGATTCCGAAAGTGGTGGAAGCCACGGCCGGTCTCTATGTGCTGGAAAAGACCCACGCTTCGGTGACGTTCCAGGCGCCGCATATGGGCCTGTCGAATTACACGGCGCGCTTTGCCAAGTTCGATTCCACGCTGGAAATTGATCCGACAAAGCCGACCGAAGCCAAGCTGACCGCCACCATCGACCCGACCTCGATCCGCACCGATTATCCGGGCGATTACAAAGCCACCCACAAGGGCAGCGGCTTCAAGAGCTGGGATGAAGACCTCGCCAAGAGCGACAAGTTCTTCAATGCCGGCAAATTCGCCGAGATCAAGTTCGTCTCCACCGGCATTGAACTGACCGGCGAAGATACCGCCAAGATCACGGGCGATCTGACTATGCTCGGCGTCACCAAGCCGCTGACGCTGGACGCCAAATTGAACGGCGCGATGGCCAGCCATCCGTTCGTCAAAACCCCGGCGCTCGGCTTTTCGGCCACAGGAACCGTGAAGCGCTCGGAATGGGGCATGACCTATCTGACGCCGAATGTCGGTGACGATGTGAAGCTGATCATCGAAGCCGAATACATCCAAGCCCCGAAAGGCAACGCCGTACAAAAGGCCGACGCGCCGAAGACTGACGAACCGGCGGCCCAGCCCGCGGGTACAAGGCGTCCTACAGGCGGCTGACGGTAAGGCTGAGAGGTGCAGGCCAACGCCAATCGCGGATCCCGAACCTGCCGTTCGTCCACCATTTTCTCAGGCGAGGAACAGACATCGGGTCTAAAGGGACGCGAGAAACAAATACCTCTCGTTTGACCTATGATACTGAGAAGAAGCGAGGCTGACCTTTAGGCCCCCTCTCCTGGTTTCGGGAGAGGGGGTAAAGGTTCGCTCAAGCCAAGAGGTCGTTCATGCAAAGCCGCTATTCCACTGTCGCGATGACTCTGCATTGGCTGATCGCGCTGTCGATCTTTGGCCTCATCCCGGCGGGCTGGTGGATGGCCGACGCGATCAAAGACCCCGCGACCCAGAACCAAGCCTATCAGGTTTTCCAGATCCATAAGTCGATCGGCTTGACCGTGTTGGCTTTGACCATCGCGCGTCTCGCATGGCGGCTGTCGCACCCCGCCCCGCCTTTGCCGGAAGGCATGGCCGGCTGGGAGCGCTTCGCCGCACGCGCCACCCATGTCGGCTTTTACGCGGTCACTCTGGCCCTGCCATTGACCGGCTGGGCCTATGTGTCGGCCGGGTGGGCCGCCGAACTCGACAAACCCTTGGCCGTGGCGACGAGCTGGTTTGGCCTGTTTGAGGCGCCACATTGGAGCGCGATCAGCGGCATGGCCGAAGAAGCGCGCCGAGCCTTTGCCTTCCGGGCAATCAGCGCCCATTCGCTGCTTGCCTGGGCCGCCATTGTGTTGATCGGGCTGCATGTCGGCGCAGCCCTTAAACACCAGATCCTGAACCAGGACGATCTGCTCGGCCGAATGATCCCGTTTCTGCGGGCCGGCGAAGTGCGCCCCGAGACGGACAAGCCCGGGCCATTGCCGCTCGCCGCCGGCGCTGGCGCGATCCTGATTCTGGTGCTCGTTGCCTTTATCGCCGGCGGGCCTTCGACCCCTTATAAGCCGCAGGTCGCTGCCGCTGCGCCGGCCGAACCTGCAATCACCGCCCCCGGACCATCGCCCGATAATCCCGCCACAGCGCCTGACATTCCGGGCGCCATCGCTATCTCGGCCGCCCCCGCCGCCGCACCGTCCGTCCAAGTCGCGCGCTGGGTGGTCGATCCCAAAGCCTCCAGCATCGGCTTTGCCGGAACCCATGCTGGCAATGCCTTCAAGGGCAGCTTTTCGACCTGGACCGCCGATATCCGCTTCGATCCCGCCAATCTCGCCGCTTCCAAGGCGTTGGTGACGATCGATGTCGGTTCGGCCCGCACTGGCGACGGTACACAAGAAAGCAGCTTGCGCGAAGGCGAATGGTTCAATCCGGCGAAGTACCCCAAAGCGGTGTTTGAGACCAAAGCGATCAAGAGCCTCGGCGGCGATCGCTATGAGGCGCAAGCGACGCTGACGGTGAAGGGCAAAGCCGTGCCGGTGACGCTGCCGTTCACGCTGAAGATGACGGGCGCCACTGCTGAAATGTCGGGAACTGCAACGCTTGACCGCAAGACACTCGATCTCGGCCTGGTGTCAGATTCCGCCGGCGAATGGGTGTCGCTTGCCATCCCGGTCAGCGTGAAGGTGAAAGCGCAAAAGACCCCGTGAGCGTTGTCCTCCTCGCCGCCGACGCCGCCGGCGTTGCGCGCGCTGTCGATGCGCTGGGCCGTGGCCAGCTCGTGATCTTGCCGACCGAAACCGTCTATGGCCTCGCCGCCGACGCCACCAATGGCGCAGCAGTCGCGCGCATCTATGCCGTCAAGGGCCGGCCACGGATCAATCCGCTTATCGCCCATGTCTGCGACCTCGACCACGCCGAGCGCCACGCCCTGTTTGATTCCCGCGCCCGCGAGCTCGCCTTGCGCTTCTGGCCCGGCCCGTTGACAATCGTGGCGCCACGCCGTCCAGACAGTGCCGTGAGCCTCTTGGCGCTCGCCGGTCTCGACACGATTGCCCTGCGTTGTCCGGCCGACAGCGCGTTTCAAGCCGTGCTGCGCCGGCTCGATCGCCCGATCTGCGCACCGAGCGCGAACCGATCCGGCCGCCTTAGTCCCACAGCCGCCGCTGACGCCGCCGCTGATTTCGCGGCGCCCGATGTGGCGCTAGCGCTCAATCACGGCCCGTGCCGGCTTGGCGTGGAATCAACCATTCTGGCGCTGTTGCCCGGCGAGGCGCCACGCTTGTTGCGCCCCGGCGCTTTGGCGCGCGGCGAGATCGAAGCGGTCATCGGCCCGCTCGCGGCGGCCGGCGATGGCGTGCAAGCACCCGGCATGTTGGCGAGCCATTATGCGCCCAACGCCGCGCTGCGCTTAAGCGCCGACCGTCCGGAGCCGGGCGAACTCATGCTCGGGTTTGGTGTTGTGGACGGCGATCTCAATCTGACGCCATCCGGCGATCTGCATGAGGCCGCCGCCAATCTGTTTGCCTATCTGCGCGCCCTCGACGCCCGCGGCGCAGCGCGCATTGCCGTGGCGCCTATTCCGTGTGAAGGCCTCGGCGAAGCGATCAATGACAGGCTCGCGCGCGCCGCCGCGCCGCGCACCTAGTCCTTCGCGCGCTCAACATAGGAATTGTCGACCGTGTTGATCACCACGCGCGTGCCGGTGTCGATATGTGGCGGCACCATGGTGCGCACGCCGTTCGAAAGCTTGGCCGGCTTGTAGGACGAGGAGGCCGTTTGGCCTTTCACCACTGGCTCGGTTTCCACGATCTCCAGCGTCACCTTGCTCGGCAGCTCCACGCTCAGCGCTTTGCCGTCGAACATGGTGAGATAAACTTCCATGTCGGCGGCCAGATACGCGGCAGATTCGCCAACCATATCGATGCTGACCGTCACCTGTTCGAAATTAGACGGGTTCATGAACACAAAGCCCACGCCTTCGTCTTCGTAAAGATAGGTGTGCTTCTGCTCTTCCACGAAGGCCTTTTCGAGCGCGTCAGTGGTCTTGTAGGTGACGGTTGTTTTGGTGCCATCGGTGATCCGGCGCATGACCAGCGTCGAGGTCGGCGTGCCCTTGCCGGGCCGGAAGGTCTCTTGGCCGAGCACAACATAAAGCTGGCCATCCTCATGCTCGATCACATTGCCCTTACGGACGTCGCTGGCGATAATCTTGACCACGAAAACCTCTCTCGACGCCGGAGCCGGCGCGCTGTAGTGCCCAAAGCGGAACGGAATTGGCGCAGGTTCTAGCCGCCTTCGTCTTGTGCGCCAAGCCTGCTGATCTGCAAGAGATCACGGCGTTCACTAAAAGTTCTCAAGCTCGCGCACTCTTGACAGTCGCGGCTGCAATCGTGGGAGTGGCGCGTGCCGTTTTGGACCCCCGCCGCCCATGCTGATCGCCGCCCGTTCCTCAATGCGCGGGCGAACATTCTGCGCGCGGTGCGGGCATGGTTTGAGCGCGAAGGCTTCACCGAAGTCGAGCCCGCAATGCTCGTCGCCTCGCCCGGCGCGGAGATCCATCTGGACGCATTTCAGGTTGAGGGCCGGTATCTCCACACCAGCCCCGAATTCGCGATGAAAAAGTTGCTTGCGGCTGGGGAGAGAAAAATCTTCTCGCTCGGCAAAGTGTGGCGGCGCGGCGAGGAAAGCGCGCTGCACGCGGCGGAATTCACCATGCTGGAATGGTATCGGGCAGATGCTCCGTATACAGACATTATGGCCGATTGCCTGGCGCTGCTGCGGCTGGCTTTGAAAACGAGCGGCGCTTCGGCCCTGACCTGGCGCGGCCAAAGCTGCAACCCAACGCTTGCCAATCAGCGCCTCACCTTGGGCGATGCCTTCACGGATATCGCTGGTTTTCAGGGCGATCTCTATGACGGCGATATGGGCTATTTCACCGCCAATGGCTTTGCACCGCGCGCCGGCGAAAGCTGGAGTGATGTGTTCAGCCGGGTGTTGGTGGAAAAGATCGAACATAGGCTCGGCGCCCCGGCGCCCACACTGCTGTATGATTATCCGATTGCCGAAGCGGCGCTGGCGCAGCCCAACCCTGCCGATCCGCGACGGGCCGAACGGTTTGAGCTTTATGCCTGCGGCGTGGAATTGGCGAACGGCTTTGGCGAGCTGACCGATCCAGAGGAACAGCGCGCGCGGCTTGAGGCCGCCATGGCCGCCAAGCACGGGCGCTACGGCGCCGCCTGGCCGCTGGACGAGGAGTTCCTGGCCGCACTGGCCCATTTGCCGCCAACGAGCGGGGTGGCTTTGGGCTTTGACCGGCTGGTGATGCTCAGCTGTGGCGCGCGCCATATCCGCGACGTGCTCTGGACGCCGTGAACGGCGCCGGTTAGCAGCAGGAGATGTCTGCGCCTTTCCCGAAACCGCATCCCGATGCCGCCTTGACCGAAGTCGCCAAACGCTATGCGGTGGCCATCACGCCGACCATGGCCGGTCTTCTCGCCCCCAGTGAACCCGCAGATCCGATTGGCGCGCAATTCCTGCCCGATGCGCGCGAGCTGGAAATCACGCCGCAGGAGCGCGCCGATCCCATCGGCGATTCCACGCACAGCCCATTGCCGTGGATCGTGCATCGCTACGCCGACCGCTTGCTGCTGAAGCTGACGCATGTGTGCCCGCTTTATTGCCGCTTTTGCTTTCGCCGTGAAATGGTGGGGCCCGGCAAAGCGCGCGGCTTGAAACCGGCTGAAATGGCCGCAGCGCTCGATTATATCCAAACCCGGACGAATATCTGGGAAGTCATTCTCACCGGCGGCGATCCGTTCGTGCTGTCCACGCGCCGCATCAAAGCGGTGACGCAAGCGCTGGCGGCCATTGAGCATGTTGCGGTGCTGCGCTGGCACACGCGCGTTCCCGTCGTCGCGCCGGAGCTGGTGACGCCCAGTTTCGTGCGCGCGCTGAAGGCGCCCGGCAAGGCGGTTTATGTCGCGCTGCACGCCAATCACGTGCGCGAGTTCACGCCAGAAGCGCGCGCCGCAATCGCGCGGCTGGTCGATGCCGGCATTCCGCTCCTGAGCCAGACCGTTCTGCTCAAAGGCGTCAATGACACATCCGCGGCGCTGGAGGCCTTGATGCGGATGTTCGTGGCCAACCGGGTCAAGCCCTATTATCTGCACCACGGCGATCTGGCGCCCGGCACGGGTCATTTCCGCACCGGTATCGCTGAAGGCCAGGAATTGATCCGAACACTGAAAGTGCGCGCCTCCGGCTTGTGCCAACCAACCTATGTGCTCGACATTCCCGGCGGTCACGGCAAGGCGCCTTTGACGCCAATCCATTGGCGCGACGATTATGTGCTTGATGATTCCGGCTGCTGGCGGGCCTATCCGCCAAAGGGGCAAATCGAATGACACGCTACCGCATGCTGATCCTCACTGCGCTTGCTGCAGCCGCTTTGTCCGGATGCGGGCAAATTCGACAATACGCCGATACTGCCCAGATCGGCTCCGGGCTCGTCGCCAAAACCATCTGCTCGGGCGTGTTCGTGCAGGATCGCGCGCCAGCCGATATCTGGCGCGAGGAATTGAACAAGGAAACCGACCCGCGCCTGTCCTTGTTCAAGGCCAAGATTGACGCGCAGGCGAAAACCGTCAGCGCAGACGCCTTCGGCCTTGGCAAATCACAGGCGGTCTTTCGCGATGGCCTTGGTTGCGCAGTGGCGCCTGGCAAAGTGTCGCCGGACGTGATCGCCGCGCGCGGGCCAAAGCCCGCGCCTGCGCCGCACATGTTTGAAACCGGCGCTGCGGCCGATCCGCGAGCGCTGAACGCGGCGCTTGATTGGGCCTTCGCTCCGCCCGCCGCAGGACCGAACTGGCGCACGCGGGCCGTTCTTGTGGTCAAGGAAGGCAAAATCGTTGCCGAGCGTTACGCCGAGGGCTTCGGACCGCAGACGAAATTCTGGAGCGCCTCGATGGCCAAGACCGTGTCGGCCATGCTGGTCGGCATTCTGGCGGCTGAGGGAAAAATGGATTTGTCCGCATCCGGACTCTATCCCGATTGGACGGATCCGGCACGGGACGCAATCACGCCGCGCCACTTGCTCGGCATGGAAAGCGGACTTGCCTTCAACGAAGAATATGGCGCGCCAACCGATGTCAGCCGGATGCTCTATGCCAGTGCGAGTGCGGCGGCGATCGCGCGGGCGCGGCCGAGCGCGCATCAGCCTGGTTCGCAGTTCTACTACAGCAGCGGCGACACAAACATGCTGATGCAGATTGCGCGGCAGCGCGGCGGCCTGAGCCTGGCCGACTGGCATAGCTTTCCGCGCCGGGCGCTGTTTGACCCGATTGGCCTGGAAGGCGCGCTGTTTGAAACCGACGCGGCGGGCGATTTCATTGGCTCGACCTATATCTACGCCACCGCGCGCGATTGGGCCCGGCTGGGGCTGCTGATGGCCCAGGATGGCCAGTGGCAGGGCAAGCAGATACTGCCGCGCGGATGGGTCGCGCAGATGGCGATGCCAGGCGCAGTCAGCGGCGGCCAATATGGACTGCAAACCTGGATCGATGACGGCGCGATCGGGTCGCCGGCGCGGATCTATTCGATGCGCGGCTATGGCGGCCAGCGCGTGACTGTCGCGCCCGCAGACGGGGCAGTGATTGTGCGGCTGGGCTGGAATGTCGATCCCAAAGCCTTCCCGCATGACCGGCTGGTGCGCGAGGTTTTGACGGCGCTGAAGCCGCCCAAACCTTAAGCCGGCTGTTGCTGGGTGATGCAGTGGAAGGAGCCGCCGCCGGTGAGCAAAGCGTGCGCGCTCAAGCCCACAACCTTGCGGCCGGGAAACAGCGGCGCCAGCGCGCGCACCGCATCATCGCCGCTGCCGGAATAGACCGGCACGACGACCGCGCGGTTGGCGATGATGAAATTCATATGGCTTGCTGGAATGGCGTCGCCGTCTTCATCTTCAATGCGGCCGGGCGAGGGGATGGCGGTGACTTGGAGGGGGGCGCCAGCCGCGTCGATCGCTGCGCGCAGAAGCGCTTCGATTTCAGCGAAAACGTCCGTGTTCGGATCATCCGAGCCAAACGGCGCCTGGCACACAACATGGCCTGGCGCTGCGAACCGGGCGAGATTGTCGACATGGCCATCGGTGTGGTCGTTCTGCATCCCGTCGCCGAGCCAGATCACTTTGCGCACGCCAAGCGCAGCGGCGAGCGCGGCCTCGGCTTTGGTTTGGGTCCATCCGGAATTGCGGTTGGGATTGAGCAGGCACTGGCGGGTGGTGATCAGCGTGCCCTGCCCGTCCATCTCGATGGCGCCGCCTTCGAGGATGATATCGTACTCGCTGAGCGCCGCACCGGCATGGGCCGCGACGCGCGCTGCAACCGTGTCGTCATGGTCAAGGACATATTTCCCGCCCCAGCCGTTGAAACGGAAGGCGGCGGCTTTTGTGGCGGTGCGAAAGATCGGGCCGGTGTCGCGCAACCAGATATCGCCGAACGGCTCGTCGAACACCGTCACGCCCGCGCCGAGCGCCTTGCGCGCGGACGCGACCGCTTCTTTGCCGTGCGCCAAAATGCGCACGGGCGTGTCGCCCTCAACGATGGCGGCGACCATGGCGGCAACTTCGTCACGCGCCCGATCCAGATCTTCGGCCCACAGCATCGGATCGGACGGCCAGGCGGTCCAGATTGCCTGTTGCGGCGACCATTCGGCGGGAATTGGCGGCATCGTCATCATCGGCTCCGGAAACGTCGCGCGCTACACTTAGAATTTTGACCCGTTCTCGGCCGAAAACCGCGTCACACTTTTCGCGAACGGGTCTAACGCAAAAAGGGCGGCCCGCGAAGGCCGCCCTTTCCGTGAACCGATAGAAACCGGATCAGAAGCTGTACGCCAGACCAAACTTGATCTGCCACACGGAACGGTTGGCCGCATCGGCGTTCGACGTGCCCGGCTGGGCCGGGGCGAAGGTGTTGTAGACGTAGCGGTTGTTGGCCGCATCAAAAGTCGTGTCGACAAGGCGCGCGACTTGCGGGAACTCGATCTGTTCGATCTGGCCCCACTTGGTGTTGATCAGATTGCCAACGTTTTCGACATCCATGTAACCGCGAACCTTGGCGCCGTTCGGGAAGAACGCCGGCAGTTCTTGTGACAGCCGCAGATCGAACTTCGTCACGTCTTTCGAGCGGAAAGCGTTACGCGGCGCGACTTGACCTTGATAATCGGCCAGCTCGGTCCGGTTCACGAAATCACGCAGCGCATCGCGGGTGGCGATATTGGCGAACTGAACGACGCCAAAGCATGGCGCTGTCGCGGTGCAGCCAGCGGTGCTGGTGTTTTGCGCGGCGTTGAAGTCCGGCACAAAGAGCAGCTGACGGCCCTGGGTGCCGCCGGCGAGCGATTGGGCGACATCGCCAAACACGTCATCGTTTGCGCCGCGCATCGTGTAGCTGAACGGCAGGCCCGAGCGACGCTCACCAAAGACGGTGATCCGGGTCTCGTTGTCGCCGAAGAACTTCTTGCCCCAACCCACGCGCAGCTTGTGGCTGTCGCGGATTTCGTAGTTCGAGGTGCCAAGCTCCTGCCCTTGCGGGTCGCGGGTGGCGTAGTTCTGGTAGTTCGAGAACGCCACCGAGCTGGTGCCGGGCTGAACATCCTTGGCGCGGGTGCGGGTATAGCTGTAATCCGCATCCAGGCCATTGGCCCATTCCTTACCGAGACCCACGGTGTAGACCTCGCTCCAGCCCTTGTCGGTGTTGCGCAGGACGATATCGGAGCCGGTATTGGTCAGCGTGGCGCTGGAGTTTGCCAAAGCAGGATCGATGGCAACGAGCCGTTGGCGCGCCGACTGATAGCGCGGCCGGCCGTCCGGCAAGACGCCGATGGGCGATCCGGCGCGCAGATCCACAAACATCAGCGCTTGCTCGACTTGCGTGAGCAAGGCGCCGGCGCGGAACTTGAACGGGTTCTCGCCGCCGCCGAACTCGGTATCGAACTGCAGATTGGCTTTCCAGGTCGACGGAACCTTGAAGTTTGGGTCCATCGCATTGACGCCGTTGCCGCGAATAATGGTTTCGCGCAGCGTCCGGCCGGACACGCGGGTATCGAGGCGGCTGCTGTCTGTGAGAATGTTGCGCAGCGCCACCGGCAGATCGAGACCATTGAAATTGGTCCGGATCGCGGTGCTGTCGGCAACCGAGCAGCTCGGCGTGGCGGCCCCGCCGCAATCCACAAAGCCAAGCGTCAGACCGTCATTGGAATAGTTGTTGGACACCCAAACGCCTGGGCTGCCGCCCGAGAATTTGCCAACGCCGCCCGACAGGCCAAAGCGCTCCACCTTGTAGTTGAAGCCCAAGCGCGGCAACAGAACATCCAAACCGTCGAGATTCTTGGTGTTGGCAAAGCCATAGCGCGACTGGAAGAAGGTGTTCAGCTGCGGGCGCTCGTCGCTCTGATACTGATCATAACGCAGACCGCCAAGCAGCGTCAGACTCTCGTTCAAATCCCAGGTGGTTTGAGCGTACAGACTGTTGACCTCGTAGCCCCAATTGACTTCCGAATCCTTGCCGTTGAGGATCCCGTCGCCGTTCACGTCGCGAATGGCGTTCTGGTAGCGCACCCGGGTCGGCGTGCGCGACGCAAGGCCCGCAATGCCGGCGAAGTTCACGCGGCCTTCGGAGTCTTGCACAAACAGGTTGCGCACTTCCACGGACTTGCGCTCAAAGCCCGCCAGGAGTTTGAACTGACCGAACGCATATTCGCCGCGCGCCACATAGGTGTCTGTTTGGTTGTCCAGTTCGTTGGAATGGCGCGAACGATCCGGGCCCGCAAAGATGGAGCTTGACGGCGAGCCAAAGCCATCGATTTCAAACTGCGCAAACTGCAGCGGGTCGTCGCCGATGCGGGTGTATTTCGAGGCCCCGCCAATCGGCGCCTGTCCGCGCTCGATTTCCTTGCGGTTGGCAATGAACTCGGTCGACAGCTTATCGGTCCAGTTCGACACCAATTGCAAGTTGTACGCCTTCATCGAGTCGCTGAGCGTGTAGTACTGCGACAGCAGCGGCAGCAGCGTGGACGTCCCGCGGTTGCCTTCAACCAAACGATCGCCGAAGGTGTCTTGATACGTGAATGAGGCGCGATGGCCGCTGGCAATGTTCCAGTCCAGCTTCACAAGCTTCTTTTCGTCGGCTTCCGTCAAAGACGGCGAGCCAAGGATCGAATTGGCGCTATCAAAGCTGAAACCATAGCCGCCATTGGGCAGCGCCGTCGTGATGGCGTCGACCGTCACGCTCGTTGCCGCACCTTGAGCAGCCGCGAGGATCGCCTGAATCTGACGGACTTGCGTGCTGGTGGTGTTGTTGGTCACCACCGGGCGGCTGGTGTCGGCCGGGCCGGACTGGAACGGCCGGGTCGCGTCAAACTTTTCGTAGGACGCAAAGAAAAACAGCCGATCCTTGATGATCGGACCACCCAGCGTCGCTCCCCAAGTCTTTTCTTCAAAAATCACATTCGTATTGACGTCTTCTTTGACGATCCCGGCGCCAACGGTGCGGATTTGGGTGCGCTGTTGGCCAAGATATTTGTCATTGGTGAGGTCGCCAAAGATCGAGCCGGTGAACTTGTTGGCGCCTGACTTGGTGACGACATTGATGTTGCCGCCGGTGAAGTCATTGTACTTCACGTCATAAGGCGCCGAGCGGACCGAGATGCCGCCGATCGCATCAATCGAAACTGGCGAGCGTTGGGTCGGATAGCCGTTATTGTTGAGGCCGAACTCGTCGTTCTGACGCACGCTATCGACGGTGAAAGAGTTGTAGCGCGAGTTCGTGCCCGAGAAGATCACTGCCTTGGAGTTCGACGCATCGATGTTCACGAACGGGTCGAGGCGGGCGATGTCTTTCGGGTCGCGACCGATGGAGGGGAGATCCTTCACGTCCTTGTCAGTGAAGGTGGTTGACGCGCCGGTGTTCAGGCCGCGGATGATCGGGGCGCGGCGCTGGGCGGTGACAACCACTTCCGCATCGGTGCGGACCAACGGAATGGTGACGCGCAATGGATCTCCGAGGCTGACATACACGTTTTCGGCGCTGTTGGAGCCGAAATTCGCAGCTGAGACTTCGATCGTGTAAGGGCCGCCAATGCGCAAGCCGCGGGCGTCGAACACGCCGTCGGCATTCGTTTGTCGTGTGACGCGCGTGCCGGTCGGCACGTGGGTGATCATCACGCGGGCGCCTGAAACCGGCGCGCCGCTCTCATTCACAACGTCGCCACGGATCGTCGCTGTGGTTTCCTGCGCCTGCACGATTGGCGCGCTGGCCAGGAGTGCGAGCGCGCTTACGGTCGCGCCGCCGAAGAACCGTTTGAACATGGAATACCCCTCTTATGACAACCCGGCGCGGCACACTGCCAGCGCTCAGCTCACACCACGCGGGTGGCGTAGTTCGGAATCTCGACAGACGCGTAACGGAATTGCGAAGGATTTGTTAAGGACCGGAAGGCCGTTGCAAAAAAGCTGCACTTTTCTGCATTCGTTTCCGCGCAACAAAACGCGCACCGCGCAAAAGAACGCAAACGCGCACGGCTGGAGCGAGCGCGGATTGAGCGGACACACGCGCAATCCCGGCCAGTACGCTCTCACTTTGAGTCGAGAGCATTTTCTCGCGGCCGATCGATTCCGGTCGGCCGGAAAATGCTCTAACCGGCGTTGATTTCCGCGAACGGCACAACTTGCGTGTGGAC
>JBEIHY010000002.1:0-103796 GCA_040381035.1 Hyphomonadaceae bacterium | reverse complement strand
TTCAGTTCGCGCTGATTGTCCTTGACCGCAAAAAGATAATGGCCGTGCCGATCGCGGATGTGGCGGCAGATTTCTTTCTGCGTGAAGATGGCGTCACCGGTGATGACCGCGCCGTCGAGCGGCAATCCCTTCAACAGCGTCAAGGCGGCGCTGATCTCGTTCTGATCTGGCGCGACAATCAAATCGCCGATCACAGCGCTCAAATCGCTGGCGAACGCCGACAACACGTGAATGGCTTTCGCGTCCAGACGGCGGCTGCCTCGCAGGGTTTTGCCGTCGATGGCGATGTGGCGCGCCGCCGCCTCGCCCCGCGCGAAAGCGCCGAGCCGCGCGCTCACGCTATCCCCTTCCAGGGATTGGAAAAAATAATGATAGGTCGCGTGGCATGGGGCCTGCCCGCTGTCGATGCCGAATAAGCGCAACGCTTCCGGCTTCAGTCGGCGGCCCCAGCGAAAAATCGCGATCAGATCGTTGGCGCCAGCCAGCATCGCCGCAATCGAAATGCCCAGCAGCGATTGCAGACTGTATTGGCGCCCCTTGCGCCCGCGCTTGTCCTCGATCTCACCCAAAGCGTCCCAAAGCGTACGAACCATGACCGGCCCTCCCATGCGGACGGCCAACCCATGGAATCCGGTTTGCCGCCCCCGTCACCCAGCCAAGCCTGCGGTTCTTTGTATCACCCTGATCGTGAAGGCCTGCTGTTTGGTGGCAGGCGCCGGCTCGACGCCCTGCGCGCATTCGCTTATCGCTGAGGGATGAATGACAGCCCCGCCGCCTGCCGCCAGCTCTTTGCCAGCGACTCTGCCCGCCCCGCCCCCGCGCGCGGCCTTGGCCCTGCCCTCGCGCGCCTCGCGAGTGCGTCGTGGTTAAGGCTCGGCGGCTGGCGCATGGCGGGCGATTGGCCAGAGGGCGTCAAGAAATGCGTGCTGCTGGCCGCGCCCCACACCTCCAATTGGGACGGCGTGAACATGCTGGCGGCGGCTGGCTTCTATCGCATCAAACTGCGCTGGATGGGCAAGAAAACCCTCAGCCGCGGACCGCTCGGATTGATCACGCGCTGGGCCGGCATTGTGCCGATTGACCGAGCCGCCGCCGGCACGGTCGTGGCGGAGATGAAGCAGGCGTTTGTCGCCGCCGAACATCTCGTGCTCGCCATCGCGCCCGAGGGCACGCGCACTTTGGCGACGGAATGGAAGAAGGGCTTCTACAATATCGCCGCCGGCGCCGGCGTGCCCATCGTGCTGAGCGTGCTGGACTATCGCCGGCGCACGATTTCACTCGCCGCGATGCTGCAACCGAGCGGCGACTACGCGGCCGATTGGGCATTCATCCGCGGCTTCTATGTCGATGCCGGGCCTAAGTTCCCGGCCCGCTATGCAGTGCCGGAATAAAGTATTTGGCATGCAGCGATTGGCCCCAGCCATGCGATAAGTGGGCGTGGTTTGATCAAGCCCCGCGCCAAGCGCTGCGCTGGAAAACCGTAACCTGGCCGCACGGATGCGGCGACTGTGCTTTGCCCCTTGCGCGAAGCGGAAAGCAAACAGCATGACCTATCTTCCAACGGATGCGCCGGGCGTTGGCGCCTTGGCCGACAGCCGAACGCTTGGCATGTTGGGCGCATCGCTCAGCGCAATCGCTGCGACGATGATTGGACTTTTGGTGTTCTGGAGCACTGCTTTCGGCGCTGGTTAAAAAACGCACCGGGTTGGCGCCGGCGCAGCCGCCTGACACGAGGGCGCCATGCGCGCGATCATCCCGTTTCTCATTTGCGTCTGTGTGCACGCCGCCGCCGCGCCAAGCGCCAAGGCCGACAATCTTGGCGACTGGCGGGTGAAGCGCGAACAGGCCGTCGCAGTGCTGCGGGCGCAACCGCGCGGCGTGCTGCACATTCATTGCGACCGCGCAACGCAGAAGCTGACGATCAAGGCCAGCTCCGCGATGCGCCCGCCAAAGGGCGAGCGGCGGCGGCGCGAAGTGTTTGTCAGCTTCGATGGCGTGGAAGACAGCGAAACCTGGCTGTGGGGCTATCGCGGCCGCGCCGCGACGCTGACGCGCGACTTTGCCGTTGAGCCGTTTCTGGAAAAACTCGCCATCGCCAAGACGCTCGACATCACGGTCGCGCCCAATGATCGCGCGCAAGTACATTTCCATTTCGCTCCCGCTGGCGCAAGGCTTGCGCTCGCTGATTTGCGCGCCGCCTGTAGCGCGCCGGCGTCGAATGTGCCATAAGCGCGACATGTTCGTTGCCCAAGCGCCCTTGACGACTACCATCTAACGCCGGCGGCGTCGCCCGGGCGCGCCGCAGCGGCTGGCCTTCGCGACCCGGACCTTTCCAACCCCAAGCCGACCTTCCGATGCCGAGCCTTCCCGCGCGCGGCGCACTCGCCGCGCTTCAGCTCTATAAATGGACGCTGTCGCCCCTGATCGGGCGCGACTGCCGCTATCTGCCGACCTGCTCCAGCTATGCCATGGACGCCATCCGCGCCCATGGCGCCTGGGCCGGCGGCTGGATGGCAACCGCACGGCTGTGCCGTTGCGCGCCGTGGGGCGGATCGGGCTGGGACCCCGCGCCCATTGAAGCGCCGCGCACGCCGTGGTTTGCGCCATGGCGCTTTGGCGATTGGAAGGGCGGCTATCGCTGCACGCCAGAACAAGCCGCGCCACCCAAAACGGGTGCGCCGGCGGAGAAGACCTGATGCCAAACCTGACATTCCCTGATGGCGCCATTCGTCCGTATCCGGACAATGCCACCCCGCTTGCGGTTGCCGAATCGATTTCCAAGGGCCTTGCCAAGAAAGCCGTTGCAGCCAAAGTTGATGGCCAATGGTGGGACTTAAACCGCCCGTTGGAGCGCGACGCCCGCTTTGAACTTGTCACCCGCGACATGCCCGATGGCCTGGAAGTGCTGCGCCACGACGCCGCCCACGTTCTGGCGCAGGCCGTGCAAGACCTCTTTCCCGGCACGCAGGTGACAATTGGCCCAACGGTAGAAGATGGCTTCTATTACGACTTTTACCGCGCTGAAAAATTTTCCACCGACGATTTCGAAAAAATCGAAAAGCAGATGAAGAAGATCGTCGACGCTGACCTTCCGATCCAGCGCGAAGTGTGGAACCGCGAAGAGGCGATCGCCCACTTCAAGGACATCGGCGAAAGTTTTAAAGCCCAGATTATCGACGACATCATCCCGCCAGGCGAGCCGATCACAGTCTATCGCCAAGGCAATGACTGGAAGGACCTCTGCCGCGGCCCGCATCTGCCGACCACGGGACGCTTGGGCAAAGCGTTTAAGCTAATGAAACTCGCCGGCGCTTACTGGCGCGGCGATCCGAAGAACCCCCAGCTGCAGCGCATCTATGGCACGGCATGGGCCGATGAAAAGCAACTCGCCGAACATCTGCATCGCTTGGAAGAAGCCGAAAAGCGCGACCATCGCAAAATCGGCCGCGCGCAGGGCCTGTTCCACATGCAGGAAGAAGGTCGCGGCATGGTGTTCTGGCATGACAAAGGCTGGACGCTGTGGCGGGTCTTGGAAAGCTATATCCGCCGCCGGCTTGACGCGGCCGACTATGTCGAAGTGAAAACGCCTCAGGTTTTGGACCGCGTGTTCTGGGAAAAATCCGGCCACTGGGACAAGTACCGCGAGAACATGTTTGTCTGCGAAACCGTGGAAGAAGAAACGCTTTCGCTAAAGCCGATGAATTGCCCCGGCCATGTGCAGATTTTCAAATTCGGCCAACGTTCCTATCGCGAACTGCCGATCCGCATGGCCGAGTTCGGCGCCTGCCACCGCTATGAGCCGAGCGGCTCTTTGCACGGCTTGATGCGCGTGCGCGCCTTCACCCAAGACGACGCCCACATCTTCTGCCGCGAAGATCAAATCGAAGATGAAGTGGCGGCGTTCCTCAAGCTCGTGCGCCTGGTGCATGGCGATTTCGATCTCATCGCCACCCACATCAATCTTGGCACCCGGCCGGAGAAACGCGCAGGCACGGACGAATTCTGGGACAAGGCCGAAGCGATGATGGCCAATGCCGCGCGCAAGGCCGGCATCGAGCCGGTGATTGCCGAAGGCGACGGCGCCTTTTACGCCCCGAAACTCGACTTCGTTGTGAAAGACGCGATCGGCCGCGAATGGACCTGCGGCACCATCCAGCTCGACTATGTGCTACCCGACCGGCTGGGCGCGGAATATATCGGCGAAGATGGCGCAAAGCATAAGCCGGTAATGCTGCACCGCGCGATCTTCGGCTCGTTCGAACGCTTCATTGGCATCATCATTGAAAACTATGCCGGCACGTTTCCGATGTGGCTCTCGCCGGTGCAAGTCGTCGTCGCCACGATCATTTCGGACGTCGTTGCGTATGCTGAAAAAGTCGCCGCCGATCTGCGCGCGGCGGGCCTGCGCGTCCATGTCGATACCCGCAATGAGAAAATCAACTTCAAGGTGCGCGAACACTCGCTGGCGCGCACGCCGGTAATTGCGGTGGTCGGCCGCAAAGAAGCCGAGGAAGGCAAAGTCGCGCTGCGTCGCCTTGGTGGGGAGCATCAGCAGGTGCTGGCTTTGACGGAGGCGATTGCGGCACTCAAAGCGGAAGCGACGCCGCCGGACCTGAAGTGATCACGCGCCCAGAAACACCCGCAGTTCGCCGGCAAAGCGTTCTGGCTGATCGAGCATGAGGTAATGGCGCGCGGCGTCGATGACAAGAATGTCGACGCCGCGCAGCGCCGCATAATTGATACGATAGGCCGCCTCCACGGCTACCGGCGGAAAGCGCATCGAAGCGTCATGGGCGCACAGCACAATTGTTGGCGTCGTGATCTTGGCAACCTCCAGGCGGAGATCGATGGTCATCACCTCGTGCATGGCGCGCGCCATAACCATGCGATCAGCGCGCAGCGCCCAAGCCAACGCACGGGCCTGATCGTCCGCGGACACGACCAATCGTGCGATCGCAGCGCGCTGGCCGGCTTCAAACTCAGCCGCGGTTTGGCGCAACAGCGCATCGCGGGCCGCGTCCGCCTGCATCAAGGCTTCGATGCGGGTGATCGCAGGGTTGAGCAGCACGCTGAACCAAGGCAGCGCGTCAATCACCATCAGTCGACCGAGGGCGCTGCGATGGCGGATGGCGGTGAGCATCCCGATCACGCCACCCATCGAATGGCCAATCAACATCGGTTTTTCGAGCTTGGCGCTCTCGATATAACTGGCGATATCATCAGCGATCGCCGGCAGGATGAGGCCCGCGGCGTTGGGCCCCGCGGGGAGGGCGTCAAAGCCGGCAATGTGCAGCACATGCAGCCGGCACTCGCGGGAAAAGGCCTCAACTGTTTGCGCCCACACTGCCGGCGAGGAAGCCAGGCCATGGACCAGGATCACATCGGCCCCACGCCCCGATGCGGCCACACCAAAGCGCGTTGGCGCAGCCGGCGGCGTGGTCGGCGGCGTGGTCGGCGTGCAGGCGGCCGCGGCGGCGGCCAAAATCAACGCGCGGCGAGTGGCGGTCATGGCTTGCTTTAGCTCATCTGCCAGCCCTTGGGCGAGGCAGATGCGCGCGGGGTTGCGATTTTGCGCGCCAGCGCTTTGGCGCCGGCCTGGGCTGGTTTTTCCACGGCATAGTGCAGTGCGATCGCGGCGACAAACGACAAAATCACCGCCGCCAGGATCGCACACGCCTTGCTGACCGCTGCCCCATCCGGCCCCGCGATCAAGGCGCCGCATACAAAGACGATCGGGTAATTGACGAGATAGAGCGCGTAGGACCAATCGCCAAAGCGGGCGAGTGCGGCCGGCGGGGTCCATGCAGTCATGCAATCGCGGGTGGCGATGGCAAAGATCAGGCCCGCAGCAGGCGCGCCGCAGAACGCAACGCGCGCCCATTCGCCAAAGCCCGCATTTTTCCAATCGGTGGCGTGCAGGAGCGCTGCACCCGCAGCGATAGCCAAGCCAGAAACAACCGCGAGCGTCCGCGCCATCGGCGCGCGCCACCCGGCCTCCATGGCCAAAGCCACGCCCGCGCCAAGCAGGAACATCAGATTGAGCGGATTGAATGCGAGCTTGAGATACGGGGGGGCCGGCAAGTTTGGCAACAGGCCGGCAAGCGCAATCACGCCGGCCCAAGCTATCAGCGCGACAGGAAGCCGGCGGCGAGCAAACAACATGAGCAGCGCAAACACCAGATAGAAGTGCATTTCATGCACAAGGGTCCAGGCCGGCGAAATGAACATCCGCGCAGTTGAAGGCAGCAAGGTAAGGTCTAAAAGGAAGTCCGCATTCCGATCATCGCCGGCCATGCCCGGGGCGAGGAACGCCAGCAGAAAAACCGGCGTGAGCACGGCCCAATAGGCCGGAAAGATGCGCCCTGCCCGCTGAATGAAAAAGCCGGTCGCGGCGGCCAAACCTGATCCGCTCGCGCGGGTAGCGTAAACGATGATGAAACCGGACAGCACAAAGAAGATGTCCACGCCAACCCAGCCCAGGCCCGGCCCCGGCGGCATGATCGCTTGCCCGGCGCGGGCGTCCCACAATGAGACATGCAGGCCCAACACCAGAAGCGCGGCGATCCCACGCAAGGCATGGATGCGGTTCAGATGAGCGCTGGGCATGGGTTTGCAGGTTCTCCTGAAGGGCGAACTTGCAAACCCGGCGCCGCTTACGAGAAGAACTTCTTAATGCTCCCGGTGTGCCCATTTCTTCAGCAACGGACTGAGCAGGCCAAGGAAAACGCCAATGCCGATAGCGATCAGGCCAATCTGCTGGAACACCTCGACATAGGTGGCGAGCGCCTTGCCTGGATCAAGCACCTGGCCGCCGACGGTTTCCTGCGCCGTCAGTTCGGTGATGAAGCCGCCAAGCATTTGCGCCCAGCTGGATGACAAAAACCACGTTGCCATCATCGTCGACAGCACCGCGATCGGGGCCAGTTTGGTGATCGCCGACAGGCCGACGGGGCTGAGCATCAGCTCCCCGGTGGTTTGCAGGAAATACAAGCCGGCGAGAAAGATCAGCGGCACCTTGTAGCTTTCATCGGCATATTGCGCGCCCCAGACCAACAGCAGGAAACTCGCGCCCACCTGCACCAGCGCGAGGGCGAATTTCATCACGTCGTTTGGGTCGCGCTTGCGCTTTTCCAGCCACGCCCAGGTGGCTGCAAAAATCGGCGCCATCAGCAGAATGAAGCCGGAATTGAAGCTCTGCGTCTGGCCGCTGGTGACGGTGAAGAAACCGTTGGAGGGCAATTGCGTGTTGCGCTCCGCGAACTGGTTCAGCGCTGTGCCGGCGAGTTCAAACAACGTCCAGAATACCGTGGCGGCGGCCACAAACACGAGCGCCAAACCAAGCCTTTGGCGCTCCACCGGCGTGCATTTCGTCGCCATGAACCAGGCGATGTAAGCGAGCACAATGACTGAGCCCGCCACCAGCATCGAAAACACCAAAGGCCGCTGCTGGATCAGGAACCAGACAACGCCCACGCCAACCAGCGCGCCGGCATAGATGATCCATTCCGCGCCGGATTTCTTCAGCCCCTCCGGATCGGGCGGACGGCCGACATGATCAGGCAATTGCTTTTCGCCGGGCGTGAAGAACAGGAACCGGCCGCGCACAAACACCAGCCAGCCGAGCAACATGCCGATGCCGGCAAGCCCGAAGCCCCAGCTCCAACCGAATTGCGCCCCAATGCCGGCGCACAGGATCGAGGCCCAGAAGGCGCCGAGATTGATGCCATAATAGTAGAGCGTAAATCCGCTGTCGCGGCGCGGATCGTCTTTCTCATAAAGCTGGCCAACGATCGAGGAAATCGAGGCCTTCAAAAAGCCCACGCCCATGGCGATCAAAGACAAGGCCGAAAAGAAGATGCCGACAAAGATCGGATCACGGCCGCGCACTTCGGTGGTGTAGCTGCCTTCCGGCAGCACCGCCGGCAGCGAGGCATTGGCCGGCAAACCCTTGATTTCCAGCCCGCCGCTTTCGGCCTTGCCAAAGCTGTAGAGCTTGCCGTCCACTTCCAACTGCACCTTGCGCTGGTCCTGGAACCCTTGCGCGACGAAGGCAAATTCCTTGCCCTGATAGCTCAAATGCTCCGTTGCCGGCTTTTGTTCGATCGCCATTGAGAAATGGCCCGCGACCAAAAGCAGCGCGCCGAACGCAATGGCCTTGCGGTTGCCGAGGAACTTGTCGGCCAGGAAGCCGCCGATCAGCGGCAGCAAATAGACCAGCGAGGTGTAGGAGCCATAATTCGACGCCGCCACTTTGTCGGGAAACAGAAAGTGTTGGGTCATGTAGGCAAACAGGATGCCGCGCATGCCGTAATAGGAAAACCGCTCCCACATTTCGGCGAAGAATAGGATGTGCAGGCCCTTGGGGTGCTGGCGCATCTGGGCGATGACCGGGACGATGGTGATGGCGGTTATCACCAGCCCGACCGCGACAACGATGTTCCACATGCCGAATACGCCTCCCCGTCCGCATCCATGACGCGGCTCACACTTTCGTGAGAGCAAGCACAGTCTGGGCAGGGTTTTCAAGCCGGCGTGTCAGCGCAGCAGCGCCAGCGGCCACGCTTGGTGGGGCCAAGGCGGTGGGGCGGGTCTGGTTTTGGGGCAGGGTTTAAGACGAGGCGCGCGCATGAAATTTCCCCGCCACCGCTTGCAGGGGGAGACAAATTGTGGGGCCAAAGTCAGGGCTGGGGCCTGCGGCAAGCGTCTGCGCTGATCCCAAGCGAACGCCAGGAAAGGCATTCCCCCAACCCAGCCCCGGCAAGCGCTGGCGGGGGTGATGGCCGCGCGTTGGCGGGCGGCAAACCAGGCCACCAGGGCGTCGTCATCGAGATCGGGGCACGCGATGCCGGCGTCCGCCATGGTTGCGCGCACGGCGCCGGCAAGCGCGTGCTCGGCGCGCGCCAGGCAGCGCACGGCTTGGCGGGCTGGGCGGGGAAAGGCGGCAAAGAGCTGCGCCACGAGGACGAGCAGAAGGTTCAAACGGGCAAGGGCGGCGGCGGGATCAAACATGGCCCCAGGATAAGCGCACCGTGCAAGCCGGTCGGATTGAGCGGTGGCGTTTTTCGCATAGGCCACGGCGCGCTTGCCTTGGCGCGCGCTGACGGGCGGAATTGACGCCCGATCTGTCCGCGAAATCGCATTCAGGAAAAGTGTGTGCGGTTTTCCGCCCAAATGCGGTTTAAGCTCAACTTGCGCTACTTTCCCCGCGTCGGCGGCATGGCGCGGCGCTCAGTCCCGCAGCGATCTCGGACATCGGCGCCGCAGCTGCGATACCGGCCGTCTTTGGTGAAGCAAATGCGCACTTCGCGAATGCGCCGCTGATCGCAGGTGACGGCAACCATATCGGGCTTGAGGCCGGGATTGGCTTTCATGAACGCAGTTTCCACCTCTGCGCCGGTGACAATCAGCGTTTGCGTCGGGGCGGCATATTGCGGCGGGACAATCACCTTGGTCCGGAACTGGCGGGTCAGATCGAAATAGCCCTGCGCCGTCAGGCCTGAGCAGGCGCCGTGCCTGTCCCACTGATGCTCCACCAGGTTCGGGCTTGGCATGATGTCGAGCTGCTTTTGCACCACGGCCGACGGCACGGTTTGGGTGGGCGTCGGGCAATCTTGCGGCCAGCCGCGCTCTTTCTGCGGCCAAAGGCCATGAACCACGAACGAAAACCGCCGCTGGCTGGAACACTGCGCCGGCTCGCGCGCAGCCATTTCTGGATTGGCGCAAAAACTCGGGCTCCAGCTCAGCGCCAAGAGATAATAATCAAACCGCCCCGGCGCATCGCCCGGCCGCGAGCCTTGGGCGTGAGCAGCGCCCAGATTAACGCTCGCGATGCTGGCCGCCAAAGCCAAGATCGCAACCGCGAGCGAGGCCAGGCGCCGTTTCATCGCCCGCCCCCGGATTTGAGCGGCGCCGGCGGGGTTAAGGGCTTGCGGAACTTCAGCGTCATACGGTCGCTCTCGCCGATGGCTTCATAGGGCGCAGTGTCGAAGCTGGGATCGGGCGGGGAGCCCAGGGGCGCGGTGCGCAGCACCGGCGGCAAGCTCCACACGCCGAACGGATGCTCGCGGTCGTCTTTCGGGTTGGCGTTGATCTGGCTCGCGCCGACAAATTCAAAGCCGGCCTCACTGGCGACCTGTTTGACGAACGCCTCTTGCACATAGCCGCTGGCGGCTTGCGGGTCTTGCAGGCCGGTGGCTTTGCCGCGGTGCTGCTCAATGCCCAAAACCCCGCCCGGTTTCAGCGCCCGCATTACATCGCGCAAGACCTGCTCGGCCGCACCCATTGCCATGAGGGTGTGCATATTGCGCATGAGCAGCGCCAAATCGCAGCTGTCGTCCGGCGCGAGGCGAGCGCCCTTGGGATCAAGCACGGTCATTTCGACGCCGCCAAACGTCTCCTTGTCGGCGAGGAATTTGTCGCGATAGGCCTTGACCGTTTCGAGCTGCGCGGAGCTTGCGCCTTCGGGATTGAATGTGGCGGCATACAATTTGCCGCCACCGCGCGCCAGATAGGGCGCCAGGATCGCCGAATACCATCCCAGGCCCGGCAGCACCTCGAGCACCGTCATGTTGGAGCGGATGCCGAAAAATTTCAGCGTCTCAACGGGATGGCGCCAGGTGTCGCGATCCGCGTCAATGCGCCAGGCGCCGGCCGCGGCCCATTCCACCGAGCCCGGGGTTGGCGCCGGCAGCGCGAGCGCCGGCTCTGGCGCCGGTTTGCCCGGATCGCGCGAACAGCCGCCAAGCCCGGCAAGACCCAATGCGCCGATCAAGGCCCGGCGAGATAAACGAAACGACCCCATCGCCGCATCTTTGCCAGCGGCGGCCGACGCCGTCAAAGCGCCGGCCGCAGCCGATCAAACTTTCGGCTTCACAAAGCGCAGCGTCATGCGGTCGCTTTCGCCGATGGCGTCATACTTGGAGCGGTCAAAGGCGGGATTGTCGGGCTGGCCAAACGGCGAGGTGCGCTTGATCGGCGGCAGCGTCCAGACGCCAAAGGGGTGGTCTTTGGTGTCTTTCGGATTGCCGTTGATTTCGGACTTGTCGGCAAGTTTGAAGCCAGCCTTCTCGGCCGCCGCAATCACGAAGGCTTCGGTGACATAGCCGCTGTCCATCATCACCTTGGTGTCGGCGCCGCCGGGGGCGGCGCGGTGCTGCTCAATCGCCAACACGCCGCCGGGCTTGAGCACGGCGTAGAAATCGCCAAACGCCTTGTCGACCATATTGGCGCGGATCCAGCCATGCACGCTGCGCGCGCTGAGCACCAGGTCAGCGGAGTTCGCCGGGCCGAGCGGGCCGGAAACCGGGCCAAAGCCGGTCAGGCCTACCGCGCCATATTTGCCCTTGTCAGCGAAACGGGCCTCAAAATCGGCGCGCGCTTTTTTGGCGGCGTCAGAGATTTTCGGATTGTTCAGATCAGCCACGCCGGCAATGTACTTGCCATTTGTGCTTGCGGCGTAGGGGGCCAGGATTTCAGTCCACCAGGCTTCCGCGCCGGGCTGCACTTCGATCACTGTCATGCCGGGTTTCAGGCCCCAGAAGGTCAGCGATGCGACCGGGTGACGGTCGGCGTCACGGGACTTGTGCTCAGCCGAGCGCCAATCGCCGGCAACGGCCTGGGCAAGCGCTGCATCGACTTTGGCCGCCGGCGCGCTGGCGGGGGGCTTGATGGCGGCCGGGGCGGTCGTGCTGGCGGTGGTGGCGCACGCAGCCAAGCTCAACGCCGCCGCAACCGCTGCCGCGCCGCTCATCAATTTCATCGTGTTCATCCCGCTATCCCTCGTCTTGGCGCGCTTTGCGCGCGATTCGAAGGGCTACTTAGTGCCGATGGCGCAGAAAGGGAAATCGCAAAATCAGGAGCGTCCGCCAGGCGCCCACTTGAACTGCGCCGCGCGCTTCCCAGCTAAGGCCAGTCGGGCGCCGAACGGGCCCGATGGCTGCGGCCCGATCGCCCTTTTGGGGATCACAAGGCCAAAGCCCGGCGCCCCGCCGAACCGGGGCGATGATGTCGCTTTGAAAGGACACGCCCATGACCGTGAACGACTTTTCCCCGCTCTATCGCACGCTGGTTGGCTTTGACCGGATCAACCAGCTGATGGAGCAATCCATGCGCAATGAAGCCCAAAGCGGCTATCCGCCGTTCAATATCGAACAAACCGGCGAAGACACCTTCCGCATCGAACTGGCGGTGGCCGGTTTTGCCGAAGATGAGCTTCATATCGAGTTCAAGGAAAACCAGCTGATCGTTTCCGGGCGCAAGCCGCCAGTCGAAGAAGCGCGCCGGTTCCTGCATCGCGGAATCGCGGAGCGGAATTTTGAGCGCAAATTCGGCCTGGCCGATCATGTCCGCGTTGATGGCGCGAAACTGGTCCATGGCATGTTGAGCGTGGAGCTGGTGCGCGTGCTGCCGGAAAGCCTGAAGCCACGAAAAATCGCGATCAATGCCACAGCCGGCCCGCGCACGATCAAAGCTGAGACGGAAGCGGCCTAAAAGCTTCGCGCCCCCGGCGGATCGCCGCCGGGGGCGTTTGGCTCACATCCGGAACACGCCAAAGCGGGTGTCTTCCAGCGGCGCATTCAGCGCCGCCGCCAAGGACAAAGCCACGATACGTCGCGTCTGTGCGGGATCAATCACGCCGTCATCCCACAACCGGGCGGTGGCAAAGTATGGATTGCCTTCGTCTTCGTACTTGGCCCGGATCGGGGCCTTGAACGCCTCTTCCTCGGCCGCGGCCCAAGTCTGGCCGCGCGCCTCCATGCCCTCGCGACGCACGGTGGCGAGCACACTGGCCGCCTGCTCGCCGCCCATCACTGAGATGCGGGCATTGGGCCACATCCACAAGAACCGCGGCTGATAGGCCCGCCCGCACATGCCGTAATTGCCCGCGCCATAAGAGCCGCCGATCACCACCGTGACCTTCGGCACGCGCGCGCAGCTCACCGCTGTCACCAGCTTGGCGCCGTCTTTGGCGATGCCGCCGGCCTCATAAGCGGCGCCGACCATGAAGCCGGTGATGTTTTGCAAGAACAGCAGCGGTATTTTGCGCTGGCAGCACAACTCAATAAAGTGTGCGCCCTTCAAGGCGCTTTCGGAAAACAGCACGCCATTGTTGGCGACAATCCCGACCTTGATCCCCTCAATGCTGGCAAAGCCGGTGACGAGCGTTTCGCCATAGAGCTTCTTGAACTCATCAAACACTGAGCCGTCGACAATCCGGGCGATGATTTCGCGCACGTCATAAGGTTGGCGGATATCGGCCGGCACGACGCCGTAAATCTCCTCCAGCGCATAGACAGGATCAAGGCTCGGCGCGGGCTGGAGATCGCCGCCCCCCTCGCCCAGATGGCGCACGATCCGGCGCGCCAGGAACAATGCGTGCGCATCGTTCACGGCGTAATGATCCGCAACGCCGGAGCGGCGGGCATGGACATCGGCGCCGCCCAAATCTTCCGCCGAAATGATCTCGCCAGTGGCCGCCCGCACGAGCGGCGGGCCGCCCAAAAAGATCGTGCCCTGCTTGCGCACAATGATCGTTTCATCACTCATCGCCGGCACATAGGCGCCGCCCGCCGTGCATGAGCCCATCACCACCGCGATCTGGGGGATGCCGGCCGCGCTCATCTGGGCCTGGTTGTAAAAGATCCGTCCGAAATGCTCGCGGTCGGGAAAGACATCGGCCTGATAAGGCAAATTCGCCCCGCCGCTATCGACAAGATAGAGACACGCCAAGCGGTTCTCGCGCGCGATTTCTTGCGCGCGCAGATGCTTCTTCACCGTCATCGGATAATAGGCGCCGCCCTTGATGGTGGGATCGTTGCACACAATCATCACCGGGCGTCCCTCAACCCGGCCGACGCCGCAGATCATGCCGGCGGCGTGGACATCGCCCTCATACATGCCATTGGCGGCGAGCGCCCCAATTTCCAGAAACGGCGACCCTGCATCAAGCAGGCGTTCGACCCGCTCGCGCGGCAGCAGTTTTCCGCGCGCGACATGGCGCTTGCGGCTGTCTTCAGAACCGCCAAGGCTTGCCGCGGCGGTGCGGGCGCGCAGGTCCGCGACCAGGCCGGCCATGGCGGCGGCATTGGCGGCGAAAGCGGGGGTTGCGGCGTCGATCCGCGATATGATTTGGCTCATGACGCCTTTGTGGCGAAGCGCGGGCGCGCCGTCAAAGCCGGCGCGATCAGCTCGCCAAAGCCAAAGGCGGGCGATCGGCGCGGCTGGCGTAAAAGATGAGCAAGGCTTGCAAGGCGTCACCGCTGAGATCGGCGGCGTCCAGCCGCCCCGCCGGGCAAAACTGCGCGAGCAAGCCGGCGTCTTCAGGGCCCGGCCGAGCAACCAGCATGGGCCGGGCGGCAAACAGCCGCTCTTCGGCATTGCCGGCGGCAATCACTTCCAGGCGCTGATGGCGATCGTCATTTTGGACGGCTTGAAACGTCGCCGACACCGCCGAACGCGGCCCTTCCAGCGCCTGCACATATACGCCATTGGCGTAGATCAAGGCGCCTGTGACGCCCAGATTGGCGTTGTTGCGTTGGGCCGATCTCTCAATCTTGGTGAGAACAAAGGCCATACGATGATGCAGCCGCTCAGGGGCGCGGCTCAGATAAACCAGGCGATGTAACATGACTGCTCCGCATTCTGCGTCGCTCAGGTTTTCGCGCACTAATCTTAACAAGACCTTCTCGCCGCTGGCCGGGCGTCGCTATCTGGGCTTAACCTTGCTGCGCTAATATGCAGGCTCGTCCAGAAAGGCCGCCCGCCGATGCAACCGAGCCTTGCCGCCATTCCCTTCTTGGCTGACGCCGCGCCCGAGGCGATCGCGGCCGCCGATGCGGCGGCTGAATGGTTCTCCCTGCCCGGCGGCTGGCCGCTGTTTGAATCCGGCGAAGAAGCCCAACACATCTATTTTCTGATCTCCGGTTCGCTGGCGGCGTTCAGCCCGGGAAGCGGCGCCGCGCCGCGCCGATTGCTGGGCTATATCCGGCCGGGCGAGCCGGTGGGCGAAATGTCCTTAATCGCCGGAGAGCCGCATTCCGGCGCGGTCTGGGCAGTGCGCGACAGCGAATTGGTGCGCCTGTCGCGGCGCAATTTTGAACGCCTCCTCAGCCAGCATCCGAGCCTGATGACCAATTTGGCGCGCGTCATGCTCACGCGGACGCGCCAAAAGGCCCGCCGCAGCCCGCCCACGGCGCCGAAAGTCTATGCCCTGATTGGCACCTCGCCGACGATTGATCTGAAACTGCGCGCCGACGCCCTGCGCGCAGCGCTGGCTGCTTTGGGGCGACGCACGATTGTGGTCGCGCAAGCCGCGCCGGGGGCTGACATGGCAGGCGTTTCGCTCGACCAGCTGGAGCGCGACCATGACATCGTTCTGTTGATCAGCCCGGTGGCCGACACGCCGTGGTTCAAGGCATGTTTGCGCCAGGCCGATCGCATCTGGCTGTTGGCGCGCGCCGATGCGCGGCCCTCCATTCCGCTCTTACCTGATGATCCAAGCCCGGCGCGGCAATTCAAGCTTGTCGATGTCGTGCTGCTGCATCATGGCGCGGACCGACGCGCGGCGCGCGCGGAAGAATGGCGCGAAGCGGCGGACGCGGCGCGCCTGCTGCATTGGCGCGCTTTGGCCGATGAGGATTGCCAGCGGCTGGCCCGGCTGATTGCGGGCCAAGCGATCGCGGTGGTGCTGTCGGGCGGGGGGGCGCGCGCCTATGCACATATCGGCGTCATCCGGGCCCTGCGCGAGGCAAAGGTGCCGATCGACCAGATCGGCGGTACGTCAATGGGGGCAATCGTGGCGGCCTGCGTGGCGATGGGCTGGGACGACGACGAAATCGAAATGCGCATTCGCAAGGCCTTCGTGGAAAGCAATCCGCTCGGCGATTATGTTTTGCCGGTTGTGGCGTTGTCGCGCGGCAAGCGGGTGGAAGAACGCCTGGCCGAGCATTTCGGCGAGACGATGATTGAAGATCTGCGCACGCCGTTCTTCTGCGTCTCGACGAATTTGGCCAACGCCACGATCAAGCTGCACCGCGCCGGGCGCCTGCGCGACGCCTTGCGCTCGACAATTTCGCTGCCGGGCATTCTGCCGCCGGTGGTTGACGCCGATTTCGGCGTTCTGGTTGATGGCGCGGTGCTCAACAATTTTCCGGTTGATATTATGCGGGTGATGCATCGTGGGCCGATTGTGGGCGTGGATGTGGCCAAGCGCGGCGCGATCAACCCGGCCGATTTCATCGATCCGCCGAACTTCTTTGGCTGGATCGCCACGCGCGGCGCCCAGGCCGCTCCGCCGATTGCCTCGCTGTTGATGCGGGCAGCGACCATGACGGTGGATCCCTGGCAGGGGCGCGAACGGACCGATCTGTTGGTCACGCCCGACATGCCCGATGTCGATCTGCGCGATTGGAAGAAGTTCGATGAGGCGGTGTCGTCGGGCTATCAGGCGGCGGTCAGCGCCTTGAAGCGCCAGCCGATGATCGGACGCGGGCCGCTGGCGGAAGAAGACGATCCCGAGGCCTCCAGCATCGCGGGGATGTTTGCCGCGCCGCGCCAAATTGCTTAAGGCGGCGCGCTGAGCGCGATGCGATTGCCTTCACTGTCTTCAAGTTCCGCGACATATCCCAGCTCGCCGATCGACTTCTTCGGATAGAGGAGTTTGCCGCCCTGGACTGCGGCGCGGGTGAGCACGCGATCAATTTCGGCAACGCGGAAATACAGGATCGGCCCGGTCTTGGACGGGACATAGACATCGCCCTTGGCCAACGCCCCGGATGCGCCGTGGCCGCTTGGATCATAGGGAAACAGCGCCATCTCATAGCCGTCGACGGTGTCGCGGGTGAAGTCGTAACCGAATACGGCGCTATAGAACGCAACCGCGCGCTCCATGTCGGTCACAGGGATTTCGAAGTATGGCACGGGATTGGGTGCAGCGTGCATCGGTTTCGGCTCCAGCGGTGGCGCAGAAGATGGCGTGCAGGCGGCGAGCGCCAAGAGCCCGATCAGCCAGCGCGCCACGATTATCCTCCCGATGGGGCGGCTGCGGCTTCGCGCGGGGGCTGCGGCGCGCGCGGACGCAGCGGCTCAAAGATGCGACGCAAAATGCCGGGCGTCAGCGCCGACAAAGGATTGACGCCAACCTTGGCCTGATCGGCCGGGCCCTTGATCGAATAGGTCATGCCGACCACGCCCTCGCCCTTGCGCGAGGCCAGCAGCTCGCCCAGCACTGGCACATTCGACACAAAGCTGTTCAAGCCATAGCTTGGCACCACCACGCCATCGATGGCGAGCGCCCCGGTGGCGATGTCGATGCCGCCTTTGGCAGTAAGGCCAAGCGAGGGGCCTGTCATCCGGCACTCGCCGAGCGCCAATTTGCCGCCGGCATAGCGCATCGGCGCCTCCAGCGTGGTGAAGGCGATGCCGGCCCCGTTGAGCGTGTCGGCCATGCCCTGCAGCGAGCCGACCGACGACAACAGCCGCGCCATCACCGGCATATTGACCAGGCTGAAGTCGCTGATCGTCAGCTTCAGATCGCCGACCGAGCCGCGCGCGCTGGGTGTCCACAATCCGCCAACCTCGGCCCGACCGCCGCGCATGGTCTGCTGGCCGGTGACGGCAGCCCAGGCAAAGCCGGCGTCTTGGGATTGGAAGCTCACGATCGCGGCGTCCTGGCCCGGGCGCGGGGTGATCGCAAACCGCACTGGCCGGCCCGCGGGATCAAGGCCGGTCAAAGCGGCCGAGCGCAAGGCCAGACCGTCGGTTTCATAGGTCAATTGCCCATTGGCGAGCACCGCGCCGGCTTGGAACTCCAACGCCGCCGCGTTGACAGAAACCGCGATCGGCGTCGCCGGCTTGCCCTTGCCGAGGGCGCTGGTCGGCAACGCTTCGCCGGCTCCGACCATGATCGCGCCGGCATGGAGCCGATCGGCTTTGATGGCGATGTCGAACACGCCATTGGGTTTCAGCTGCATCAGCGCCGAACCGCTGGCGCGGCCGTCTATGTCGGCGCGGATCAGGCGCACCTCGGCGACCGTGCCGTCGGCCAGAACCCGCGCTGAACCATCTACCGCCAGCCCCGGCCCGCGCGCCTCGATGCGGCTGAGCGCCAGGCTGTCATCGGGCTGGCGAGCCAGATCAAAGCGCGCGCTGGCGGCGGCGGGGGCGTCTTTGCGCCAGAAGCTCTTCGGCAGAAACGGCAATTGCGCGGCAGCGCCGGTGAGATCGAGCGTGATGGTTCCGCTGGCTGGCTTCATGCCGTCGCCCCGCACACGCGCGCTGACGCCAACGACGCCGTTGGTGATCAAGTCTACCGGATAGCCAAGCGCGACGAGCTGGGCGACTGGCAAGCGACCGCTAAACGCCACCCGCGACCGGTCGCCGGGTGCGGCGTGGAATTGCTCGGTCCAGGTCAGATCGGCCGCCGCGCCGGCGAGTTTCAGCGGCCCCGAAAGCGTCAGCGCGTTTTCATCGGCGCGCAAACTCAAGGCCCATTCGGTGATATCGACCTTGCCGTCGCTGGTGCGCCCGCCGGCGCCGGAGAGCGCGCCGCGAACGTCAAATCTGTAATCTTCCGGCGCCACCTCTTTCAGCATTGGCCGACGAATGGTGAAATCAACCGTGCCGAAACCGACGAGACTTGCCACCTCGAACGGGATTTTGTCCTTCAAATCCAGCGGCGATTGCAACAACAGTTCGACCAGCGATTTGGCGTCTCCCTCGGCGCGGCCGGAGAAGCTCGCCAAACCACCCTTTGGGTTCAGCCGCTGCAGTTCAACCCGGCCCTGGCTGACCGCCAGGGCGCCGATGCGGCCCTCATCCAGCCAGAGATCAAAGCGATTGCCCTGCAGCACCGCGCGGCCGCGCCCTGCGGTGATCGGGCTCATCCCTTCGACATAGATGACATTGGCCTCGCTGTAGCTGAACGACAGATCAATCGCGCGATCGGGCAACACGCCTTGGGCGACCATCTGCGGAGTGATGTCGGCCTTGAAGGCAACGTCGCGGATGGCGCCGCCGCGCAGCGCAGGATGCAGCCATGAGCGCGCGCCCTCTCCGAGTTTCACCGGCCACAGCGCCAACACCTGATCAGGCCCGACGACGCCGGTAATCGCGCCGGCCAGCGTGGCGGCCGGGCGCACCACGCCGGTCTTGTCAGCCGCCCAATAGACCCGCCCGTTCATCGCCACTTTCGCCTTCCCGACGCCGGCGGTGAAGCTTTCAATATCGATGGCGCGCGCGGCGCGGGCAAAAGCCCCCTTGGCCGTGACCTGCGACAACGCGATCGGGGCCTCAAACACCCCCGGCATATCCAAATCAACACTGTTGAAATTGATGCTGAAGGGGGCCGGTTTGTCGGCGTCGACGCGCAGCAGCGCGGAGAGATTTTCAATCCGGCCAGCGCCATTGACGCGGGTTTTGACGCCAGCCAAGGCGGCCTCCCGGATGATCAACACGTCACTGTCGATGTCGTACTGGCCGCGCACACGCCCGCCATCGAGTTCTGCCGCGCCATCAGCCAGCACCAGCCGACCGCGATCGACTGTAACATCGCCCTCCAGGCGGGTAACGCCCTGTTCGCGATCAAGCCCGGCTGAGAGTGCAGCAGTGACCGGCGCCTCCAGGCCAGCCACCGGCCCAAGCAGCGAAACGGGAACCAGCGCATTGAGACGCGCGTTGTCGACGCCCACTTCCACGGCGGCGGACTTAAAAGCGGTGTCGGTGGTGATCGCCAAGCGCGTTGGCGCGCCGCCTTTAGGCCCGACCAGCGCGCCATGCGCGGCCAGGCGCAGCAAATCGGCGTCGCGAGACAAGGTGAGGTCGGCATTGTCGGCGCGCCACACCCCGCCGGACTTTTCGTCGAGGATGACCAAGCGCAAATTGGCAATCCGCAATCCAAGCAGGTCGCGCCCAGGCCCAACCGCGGCAAACACCCCTGACAGGCCATCCAAAATCCGGTTGACCCGTTGGCGCAAGGTCTCGTTGTGCGGCGGCGCCGGCAAGATCAAATCAGGCGGCGCTGACGGCCCGCCAAACGCTATCCGCGTCGTGCCGTCTTTTGCCATGGTGATCGCCACATCGCCGCCATCGACGCGCAGCCGGTTGACCGCGAAATCAGCGGTGAACAGACGCGACACATTGAGGCCGAGCGCCACTTCCCGTGAGCGGGTGGCCGGTTGGCCGGCGGCGTCAAGCGCGGTGACGCCCACTGCCTTCATCTCAAGGGCGCGATTGGCCTGCGACCAGGCAAGCTCAACCTTGTCAATTGTCACCGGTCGCCCGCCGCGGGCGGCCGCCAGCTCATGCTCCACATGGCGCGTTAACGAGGCAATCTCGATCGGACCGGCGGTCAAGCGCCACCACAAAAGCCCGATCGCCAACGCCGCCGTGACGATCAACGCCAACAGCGCCTCCGCCAACAACAGCCCCGATCGGCGCCAAAAGATGGGGCGATCGATCAATGCGGGGCGCCCTCGCCAAATCGGTGCGTCTTCGCCAGATAGAGACCGCCAGCCCGCCGGGAGATCGCAGACGCCATGACCGCACAACTCCAACCGGGCGACACCGCCCCGCCCTTTACCCTCGCCGCCGCCGGCGGCGGCGAGGTCAGCCTTGCGAAACTGAAGGGCCAGACCATGGTGCTTTATTTCTACCCCAAAGATAATACCACTGGGTGTACGGCGCAGGCGATTGATTTTACCGCCCAAGCTGAGGCTTTTGCCGACCTTGGCGCCGTTGTGATCGGCATATCCCGCGATAGCGTCGCCAGCCATGACAAATTCATGGCCAAACATGCGTTACAGCTGCGATTGGCCTCCGACCCGGACGTCGCCGTCGCCAAGTCCTATGGCGTATGGGTCGAAAAAATGATGTACGGAAAGGCATCAATGGGCGTTGAGCGGGCCACCTTCATCATTAACACAAAAGGCAAAATCGTGAAGGTTTGGCGAAAAGTCAAAGTTAAAGGCCACGTTGCGGAAGTCTTGGACGCCGTTAACAAAGTCTAACGGCTTCGCCGCAATGTCCCGATTTTGCTTGCGCTATCCTGGCGCCGACTTTGCACCCACTTCGCGCAGACGGCGAAAAAAAACCATCCAAAGGCGCCGTCGACAGTTGCATTAACGCCCGCTTTAGGGTTCAGATGCGGCTCCCGAAGCATGGTGCGCGGTGGGGTTTCCGAGGTGCGCGCCACGCCTGGAAAGTTTTTTGCCTTGGCGGGCGCCGGTCGTGCCGGTTTCCTCTATGGCTTGTTCGCAATTCGTATCGAACTGAAACTGAAGGCAGCGTTGGATCCATGAGCCAGTTCGGAACGCGCGCCCGGAACCTCTTTGAGAGAGCGTTTCCGGAACGCCAAATCTATCATCGCAGCGGCGGCTCAGTCCGCTATGTGTCGCTGTCGCCGTCCAAGCAGGTTCTGCTAGCGCTTGGCGCTGTTGGTATTGCCGGCTGGTGCGCTTATGCTACGGTAAACGTCATCCTCAGCGGCCAGATGATGGCCCAGCAAGACCATGAGGTTGAACGCCTCGAACAGAAATATGAACGGTTCCTGCGCACCGCCCGCGCCCGCGAAGCCGCCGCCCGCGCCCAGCTGGAAGAGCGCACCGTCGCGTTCGATCGCGCCACCGAAGAGTTTGAGCGCCGCCACGAAACCTTGAAACTGCTGCTTGATTTTGCCGGCGGCTCCTCACTGTCGGCCAGTGCCCGCCCCGTGAACAGCGACGGCGACAAAGTGCTGATGCAGGCATCAATCGAAGAAGCCGACCCCCGCGAAAGCCGCTCATCGGCCAATGCGCAGGCGTATCAAGTCCAGAATGTCAGCTTCCGCGGCCGCATTGAAAAGCTGCGCGATGAGCAGAACGATTTCCTCACCCAGGCCGAAGACATCGCCGTCAAGCGCACCGAAGAAATTCGCGGCGTTCTGCGCATGACCGGCGTGGGCTTTACCCGCCTGACCGCCGCCGATGGCGGCGTTGGCGGCCCAGAAATCCCGATTGTTGATGTCAGCGCGGTGCTGGGCGATAACCAGACGGATCCGGAATTCTCCCAGCGCGTTCGCCAGGTGGCGGCCCGCGTCACTGAAGCCCGCCGCTTGCAGCAATTGGTGAATGTCGTGCCGCTCGGGCCGCCGGTCGGCGTCGATTACCGCGAAACCAGCGGCTACGGCATCCGCCGCGACCCGTTCACCGGCCGCACCGCATTCCATTCCGGGCTTGACTTCGCCGCATTCCAGCGCGCGCCGGTCATCTCTACCTCCCCGGGCGAAGTGACCTTCGCCAATGTCAAATCTGGCTACGGCTACACCGTTGAAGTTGATCACGGTTTTGGCTTCAAGACCCGCTACGCCCACCTTGACAAGATCAATGTCACGCTCGGCCAGAAGGTGGTGATCGGCCAGACCATCGGCCTGATGGGCAATACCGGCCGCTCAACCGGCACTCACCTGCATTACGAAGTGTGGTTCCGCGATAAACCGTATGACCCGATCAATTTTTTAAGGGCTGGCCGCTACAGATCAAGCTGAGCGCGCAAGCGGACACCAGTTCCAGTTTTTTAAAGGCAGGACGCCATGTTCACCAGCAAGGACAAACGTACGGAGCTTCCTATGGCGGCGGAGCCAGCCCCCAAGCGCCCGGCGCCGAGCCGGATCATGACCTCGATCATCGCCAATGGCGTTAAAATCCAAGGCTCGCTTCTGGCTGACGGCGCCGAAGTGCAGGTTGATGGCGAGATTGAAGGCAATGTCCGCGGCGGCTCGCTTACGATCGGCGACACCGGCTTCGTCCGCGGCGACATCGTGTCTGAGAGCGTCACGGTCAATGGCCGCATTGAAGGCTCGCTGCGCGCCCGCAAGGTGACGCTTGCCCGTACGGCGCATGTCATGGGCGACATCACCCACCAGCAGCTGTCAGTGGAAATGGGCGCGGTGTTTGAAGGCCAGTGCCGCTATGTGCAAGACCCGCTGAAGTCGGATGCGGCGCCCAGCGCCCCAGCTTTGACCGGCCCGGCCTACAGCCAGCAGCAGGCCATGGTCGCGCAAGCCGTCGATGCCGAGCCGGCCGATCACGCCCTTGGCGGCGTCGTGGTCAGCGAAGCGCGCTGAGTCAGGTTTACAGGTTTTCCAGCAGCGCCAGTCGCGGCGGGTTGGAATTGTCGCAAGCATATCACTGGGCCGGTCCTCGCGGATCGGCCCTTTTTTTTGTGGCGAGGCCGCATTCAGGGAAAGTGTGGTGGTGAGCGTCCGACTGCGGCCTAGAATAGCCGCGCCCCGAGCGGCACATCGCGATCGGGCTGAAACAAGACGACCGCGCCCGCCGCATCCGGAAAGCCGAGCGTCAACACCTCGGACATGAATTTCCCGATCTGGCGCGGCGGAAAATTCACCACTGCCGCGACCAACCGCCCCGGCAGCGCCGCGCAGGCATAATTCTCCGTAATCTGGGCTGAGGAGCGCTTCACGCCAATCCCGGGGCCGAAATCAATCGCCAACTTGAACGCCGGCTTGCGCGCCTCCGGAAACGGCTCGGCGCTGAGGATTTTACCGACGCGAATATCGACGCGCAGGAAATGGTCAAAGCTGATGGCGGCGCCGGCGGGCGCGGTGGGGTCATGATGCAGATGCACGCGGGCGTCCTCCAGGGCGCGCCCCGAACATTGCCGCCGCGTGCGGGCGCGCGCAAGTCGCACCGCCCAGGGTGCCATTTCCGATCCGCGCCGCGCTGCTATAAGGTCCCATGCCCCAGCTTCCCCGCCTCACCGGCCGCAGCCGTTACATCGCCACCCCGGCCGACGGGCCCGAACGCGATTGGGGCTTTGAGGAATGGGCGATCACCCACAGCGTCGATGGCGGGCGCCAATTGATGGCGCATTGCGAGATGACTTTTGAGGGCCAGCATGTCGTGCGCCAGATCAGCCAGAGCGTCCATGCTGACTGGCACCCCGTCGAGGGTCATGTGCGCCTCCTGCTCGATGGCCGCTTTGCCGGCGCGGCCTGGTTTCGCTTCACCGATACCGAGGTCGAATGCGAAGCCAATACGCTTAAGGAAGGCCGCCTGTCGCAGCGCTTCCCGGTCAATCGCCGGCCAATGCGGGGCTTGGGCACCCATGCGCTGCAGGCCGACGCCTGGAACGCAGCTGTGCTCGATTACGCCCGCGGCCCCCATACCGAGCAGTTCCGCGACAACATCATGATCTCCACCCACCATCTCGGCGCCACCGGGCCGTTTGTCATGCCGACGACCTCCGGCTTGCAGTATTTCGGCGATGAAACCGTGACGGTTGGCGCGGGAACCTTTCCCTGCCGCAAGGTCGCTTATGTCGGCATGGTCACCAACAACCACCCGCCTTATGTGATGTGGATCAGCGCCGATGACCGCTGCCTGTTCGTGAAAGGCGTGGTGGAGGGCTATCTGGGCTCCCGGTTTGAGCTGGCGGAGCTGCACGAAGGGTGATGCAGGCGCTGACGGCGCGTTGACTTACTCATCTCCCTCCGATTGCGAACTTGACCCCAACCCCAAAAACACCTCCATCCGCCCCAGCTCCTCGGCCAGCGCGCGCTTGAAGGCGGGCTCGCGCGGGGCAGCGCCCGCGACATAACCGAAGGCGGCGTCGAGCTTGCCATTGCGCACCGCCAGATTGCCCCAGCCAATCACCGCCTCGCGCCACAACAGCGGCAGCGCATAATAGCCGCGCACGCGCTTGGGCGCTGGCACATAGGCCTCAAACCGATAAGCCCAGCCCCACAACAACTCAAACCGGCGCCGATCCCAAACCAGCGGATCAAACGGCGCCAGAATGCGCACGGCGTCCGCCGGAGCGCGTGCAGCGAGCCGTTCGCCCGCCGGCCAAACCCAGCGCACGCCGTCAATCTCGGCCCAGGCCAGCCGCGCCGGCGCCCGGTGCAAAGCGGCGCGGCGTTCGCTGGCCCATTGCGGCGCGGCCAAAACCAGCATGTTGACCAACCCGCTGAGCGAGGCTTGCGGCAGCGGCGCATAGGCGTTCACGATCACATCAACGAGCGCATCCATCGCCGCCACCGGGTCCAGCGGGCAAGGCGGCGCCTCCCGCACGGCATAGAGCCGCGCTCCCCCGGCCCGGCCGGCCGTGCGCACCAGGCCGCGATAGTGCATCTGGTCCAACAGCTGGGTGCTGGCGTTGCTCGATCCGCCAAACCAGTTCTTGACCTTGCCATGCTGGAAATTGGCGTCGACTTCGCGCGGATGCACGACACCGCGGGCGCGCACAAACTCCAGCACCGCAGCGGCGCTTTGCGCCTGCGCCGGCGACCAGGCTTTGCGCGGCGCGCGTGGATGCAGGAGCGCTTGTGTTGCGCGCGGCAGGAAGCCGTAATTGACGAAAAAATCCTCTTCGATGGCCAGGCGCGGATAAAGCCGCTCCAGATCGCCGGCGCGATAGGCTTTGGCGCGATGGCGCAGGATGAGGTCTTGCGCGCGCGCCGGGGCGCGAATTGGGTCGGCCTGAACAAAGCCCAAGCGCGCAATGGCGCGCGCCGTGGAAGTCGGCGCAAACAGAGTGCGCGCAATGGCGGCGTTGCGCAGGGCGGCAAGCTTGATCTGCGGTCGCGGCGCGCTCAACTTGCTCCCTCTCAGCCAAGCCGGCGCGCGCCAAGGCGTGCGCAGTCCGCCGACAGCCTAGGCCAGCTGCGCGCGATCGCCCCGTCGCCCGATGCGGCAAGCCTCATCAACGATTGCGGCACGCTCAGCAAACTCCGTCCAAGCCAACCCCGGCGCACACACAGACGCGCGAAGGCCGCCAGCGGCGCCGCCCAGGTCCGCGCAACCGCGACACCGCCCAATGCGGCAGGCTTGACCAGCGATGGCGGCACGCTCAACAAACTCCGTCTCAGCCAAGCCCAAGTGCGCAAAGGCGCACGCCGGCCGCCAGCAGCAAAGGCCAGCTGCGCGCCACCGCTACTGCGCACCATCCGGCAAGCTTGATCAGCGATCGCGGCACGCACGGCGATTGCCGTTTGACCTGCCAAACATTGCTTGCGCTTCACGACAGCGCAAAGCCTCCAGAGTATGCGGGAAGACCAGTGCGCGACCTTCCCTGGCGACCAGCAAATGTTCACGGCCGCCTCGTCCTCCGGGCGCCAAGTCACTGGTCGGATTGGCGCATTCCACGATGTTGATAAGCCGGAGATAAAGCTTGCTCTGGTCCAGGCGCTCACCGCTGATGATCATACAGCCTTGCCATTCGCATCCACTTACGCCGCCAAAACGGAGCCCAACCAGCAGAAGCGCTGGCCCTCGCGCGCAAGGATTGGCAGGGACTTTAGGCGCAAGCTGCGTTAACGCGCCGCCCCCAGCAGATTTGCCGCCAGCCAAATGGTGTTTTGCAGGCCGATTGCGGTACAGGCAGGCGTGCTTTCAGCGCGCCTGCCTGCCCAATCACTTGCTCGTTTTGTCTCCCCCAATGCGCCGCCATAGGCTGGCCCAAGGGGAGGGCGACCAACTACTTCCGGGTCACCGTCAGTTCGATCCGGCGGTTCTTCTGCTGGCCCGCATCGGTTGCGTTGTCGCCGATTGGTTTGGCGTCGCCAAAGCCGTCATGCGTCAAGCGTGCGGCGGCCACACCCAACCCGATCAATGCGTCATAGACTGTTTGTGCGCGCGCCTTCGACAGGGACAGATTGCTGGCGGCGAGCCCGACATTGTCAGTATAGCCGTCAATCGAGCCTGTTGCATTTGGATAAGCTTGAAGAATTTGGGCAATCGTTTCGACAGTCACCTGCGATTCTTTGGTCAAAGCCGCGCTTCCGGTTTCGAAAGTCAGATTGTCAAACACAAAGCTCTTTGGCGGCGGCTCCGGCCCGGTGAGGAATTTGAACAATTGCTCGCCAATGGATCCGGCCGGCACATTCAAGGATGCCCCGCCGGGCAGCTTGATCTGGGTCGGCGCGGGGCCCGATGCGAGACCAATCTTCCATAACTCAGGATTCTCTTTGCGCATGCTGACGCCCAGCAACGGCTTGGCTGCGCCTTGATGGCAAGTTGAGCAATTAACTTTCAGCACATCGCCCATCGGCCCGACCCGCCCGGCATGCGGCGCGAAGACCGGTTGCAGCGGGTCCATGTAGGTTTGGTTCAGCGCTGGAACCATTTGCAGCCCGTGCCATGCCGTGACCCGCGCTGGGTTGGAAGTCTCCCAGGAGGCAAAGGCCCGCGTGTTGTGGCAGTACGTGCAGTTCACCCCCAGAGCATTGGACATATGCTGCATGATGCCAAGCGTGCGCTCGGTTTTGTTGATCGTTTTGCCGGCGGTGAGCGGGCGCAAGGATTGTGTGCCGATCACCCGCGCGCTTGGTTTTTTGTCATTGGCCAAGTAATCCGAGAACGGATCAAACGGCGATGTTGTCCAGCCGACCGCTTGGATCGGATGGTTCTGGCCCATTTGATTGCCAAGGAAATCGCCCTGCAAATTCTGCCCCTCGGCTTTTGACCAGACATAGGCCGGAACGGCCTGGCCGCGATGGCAGGTCCAGCAGGTCACGCCGGTTTGCTGGACGTGCGCGGTCCATTTCTGATTGATCGTGCCGGTCATTTGCAACATTTTGCGTGCGACGACTTTTTGGTAGATCTCGTCTGACGCCATATTCTCGGGATTGTGGCAATAATTGCAGCCTCCGCCTTCATCGCGAATTTTCTGCGGGACAACCCATTCAGTGATGTTGGCCATGAGCCGATTGAACTCGTCGATACTCAGATCGCCGACCACCTGCAGATCAGGGTAAACGTCCTTGGCGCGCTCTCCGTCCGGTGAAGCGACGTCGAGGAGCGATTGGGGAATTGTATTCGCTGCGGCGATCTGGGCAACGGTATCTTCGTCTTGGACTTGAACCATCCCAGTGCCGCGATAGCCGGTTTGATCGATCTTTTTGGCTCCGAACTCGCATCCAGCGAGCGCGAAAGCCAGAACCCCCGCCGCAGTGACAGCGGCAAAACCGCGCCCATTGCGTGAACCAATTGCAAACATCATGGCTGACCTCCTGCGGGCAAAGCCGGATCCACGATCGTCGGCGACGCCAAAGGATAGGCCGGCGCGAAATGGTGCTCGACGGCCCACAGATACCAATTATCAACGACGGTGCCTGTCAAAAGGATGCCAATCCCGCCAGTCAACGTGGTCAAGACGGCAAACCACCACGCCCAACGATGGATCGACTCGATGGAGGCGTTGAAGCCCATTGTCCAGCGCCAAAACAATGCGCCGCGCTCGGCGGCAGTGCCGCGGTCAATGATTTGCTCAATCTCGCGTTCCGCCCCATAGCGCGCTGTCGCCAGAATTGTGGCTGCGTGCATCGCGAAAAGCAGCACCGACCCGTAGAGGAAGGTGATCGAAAGCGCGTGGAACGGGTTGTAGAAGAGATTGCCGTAGCGGACTGAGAAGGCATTGGTCCAATCCAGGTGCGGGAACACGCCATAGGGCACCGCCTCGCTCCAGCTGCCCATGAGAATGGGCCGGATCAGATTGAGCACAAGCGCCAGCCAGATGGCTGAGGCAAAAGCCCACGCCACATGTGTGCCCATGCCGAGCGACCGGGCGCGGTTGTAGGTGCGGATCCACCACAACACGACCGCCAGCAGGAAGAAGAAGCTCGATATAAGCCACCAGCCGCCCTGGTTCAGCGGCACAAAGAGCGACAAGCCATATTCCGGGCCTGGCGGCTCCAGCGACAGCCAGAACAATTGCCGCAGAAACTGAACAGGATCCCAGTTCACCGAGGCCCACATATTGAAGCCGATGATCTCGAACCAGGCGAACCCGAACAGCAACGACAATGTGCCCGTCCAGCCGAGATAGATCGGCCCGATTTGAGCGTTGCCGATTTTACCCGCAAGCCAAGAAAAGAACGGCTTTCCGTCGCGCGGACTGTCCGTGCGCGGCAGTGGAACTCCCAGCTCAGGCGCGCCGCGCACCTGGACGGTCGTGAAGATGTTTTGATAGCCGGCCATAGCGCCTGACCTCCCGAAAAATCATGTCATCAGCAAAAGCGTCCGCTCAGGAATTCATTGCGCCCAAATCGGCAGATTGAGCCACCAAGTCCACCATTCCGGCCAACCCTTCGACCACAGCGGACCGCTAACGATGATGCAGGCGGCGGCAAACAGAACGGCGGCCAAGGACAGGAACAAGCCGAGCCGATGGATGCCAAGCGTGCCGATCGAGTAACCGAGAACATCGCGGAAAAAACTGTCTTCATGCTCGGGGGTCTTGATCTCCTGACCAGAGCCGGGATTGACCGCCGACAACACCAGCGACCCGTGCAGGGCGAGCGCAAATGTCGTGGTGAAGAAGAACGTCACTGCAATCATATGGAGCGGATTGTAATGAAACTGCAGATACTGGTAACCGACATTGGAAACCCAATCCAAATGGCTATAAATTCCATAGGGAAAGGCGTGACCCCAGCCGCCCATGAGAACCGGGCGTATGATCTCCAGCGTCACATAGGCCAAGATCGCAAAACCAAACGCAAACGGCACATGATAGCCAATGCCAAGCTTGCGCGCGATTTCGACCTCACGAAGCATCCAGGACACAAACGCCCCGGTGGCGCAGACCGTAATCACCTGCCATAAGCCGCCTTCCAGCAACGGCGCAAAGCCGAGGCCATATTTCAGATCTGGCGGCGCAATGCTGATCAGCCAGGGATTGAATTGGCCCTGCTGGCTTGCGCCGTAAAAGATCAGCGTCGTCCCGAGCAGCGCAAAAAACGCCGCCGAAACGCCGAAGATCCCAACGTAAAACGGCCCGACCCAAAAGTCGAACAAGTCCCCGCCGAGCAACGTTCCGCCCCGGACGCGGTACTTTCTTTCAAAGCTCAACAAGGCCATGGCCACACTCTCCAAGATGGCCGCCCGCATCGCGCCGATCTTGGCGCGCGCGTCGAACAAGACAGTCCTCCCGCCCGCAAAGGAAGGCGGAATGGGACGGCGGGGCCCGTCGGATCAGCCCCTTGCGGGACTGACCTTCACAGGCGCCCGCCGTCCCGATTTGCAGCGCTCTTCGCGCCTGGCCGTTACGGCGTCGCCGGGGCTTCCGGCGCAGACAGCTTTACGCCGTCCGCCGAATACGGTTGGTTCAACCAGCTGCCATACCGTGGGGTCGACAACTGAATGAAGTGGTTCGTCATCACCATAAAAAAGGCGAAGGCGAGAATGCCGATCAGCGCACGGCGCGGATCGAACAGAAGCCACACTTTCCACATTTCAATTCACTCCTGTTTTGGCGCCTTGGCCATTAAAACCAGGGACGCCAGATCCAAACCAGGATGTGGGCGACGAGGTTCATGAGAAAAAAGAGAGTCATGCTGCCCATTAGGACAGAGTGAAACTCTTTTGCCTCAGCCTCGGTCAGGCCCGATAGGGACCCTTTCCGCTCTTCAGCCATGCCTGTTCCTCCAGGCTAACCCGGTGCGGCTGACACATCGACGCAAGCGCCCTGCCCCAGCCACCTCGGGAACAGCCGCGTCAACGCCACGCGGCAGACGTCGAACCGGCGCGAACGCCGGAACGATTTCGCAGATCCGCGCAGGCGCGCAGATCAATCGGGGGAGCGCGCCGACACTCATGCGGCGCCCTCAAACAAAATGCGGTGTGCGGCCGTCAAGCGCGCTTCGTCGACGCTGTCGGCGCCGTCCTGGCGGGCGAAGCGCTCAGCGGCGTCACGCAGTTTCTTGGCCGCCGAAATGCGCACCAGAACTGGCTCGCTTTCGATCAGGCGATCAAGTGCCGCCTTGGCCTCAGGCGCCCAAGGCAGCTCCACATGCAAGCGCGCGGGCGTGGCGGGCGCGCGGTCCATGTCCGTCCCCAAGGGCAGGATATGGAACAGCGCGTCAAACAGCGCATTGCACACTTCTTGAATAAGATAGGTGGCGCCGGCATAGCCCATGAACGGCGTGCCTGTGTGGCGGCGAATGATCGCGCCGGGGAAGGAGGCGGGAATATAAACGCCGCGCCCGCCGGCCTCGGCCATATACATGCGCTCATTGAAGCTGCCGAACAGCACGAGCGGCGGGGTTTGTTTCACGGCCGCGCGAATGGCGTGGTTGTTCGGTTTGACGCCGGCGCTGCGCTGAAACGAGAAGGCGCAAGGCAGCCCCATTTCATCTTCCAGGAAATGGCGAACGCCGCGCTCATAGGTTTCGGTGGCCACGATTGCAAAGCTCGCCGTGGCGAAGAAATCCTGCGTCACCGAGCGCCACAGATCCCACAACGGTTTGATGGTGGTGTGCTTTTCACGCTCGATGAACGCTGCAACGTCAATCGCCAGAAGTTCGCCGAGCTTTTCCAAAAAGAGCGTCGTGCTCTCCAGGCCGATCGGGGCCTGCAGATAGGGCCGCTCCAACGCCTCGCACAGATTGCGTCCGAATTCCCGATACATGCAGACATTGAGTTCGGCGTCGGCCAACGCTTTCACATCCGCCAGATGCGAGCCAAGCGGGAAGACCATACGCACGTCGCAGCCGGCGCCTTCGAGCAGGCGGCGAATTTCGGCGAGGTCCGACGGCATGTTGAATACGCCGTACATCGGACCGATGATATTGACTTTCGGCTTGGCCCCTTCCGCGCGCGGCTTGAGCGGCGGAACTTTTTTGGGGCCGAACTGGCGCCACAACCATGTGAGTGCGCGGTCGGCGCTTTGCCATTGATCTTCATCGATCGTGCGCGGCAGGAAGCGCTGGATGGCGGTGCCTTCCGGCGTGACGCCGCCGCCGATCATTTCTGCGATAGATCCGGTGACGACGACGCTTGGCAGATCGGGATCAAGCGTGCGCCAAGCCTGCTTCATGGCGCCTTCGGTGCCATGCTGACCAAGCTCTTCTTCGCCAAGGCCAGTGACGACGATCGGCAACTCGTGCGGAGGCAGCGCGTCAGTATAGTGCAACACGCTGGTGACCGGCAGGTTTTCGCAGCCGACCGGGCCATCGATAATCACCTGCAGCCCCTTGATGGCGGTGAAGGCATAGACCGCGCCCCAGTATCCGCCGGCCCTGTCGTGATCGAGGATGAGGGTCATTGACGCCCCCCCCGCTCACACTTTGAGATCGCGAGGAAACCAAAGGCGGCTTGATCGAGGATGAGGGTCATGTGCCGACCGCCTCCTCTGATTTGCGCGCGGCCGCCAAAGTCTTGGCGTAGCGCTGCTTGAACTCAGGACGGGCGCGTGGGGTGTCTTCCCAGACGCCCGCGCTATCGCCGACGCCGACACCTTCAAAGAAGGCGGTCATCTTGTCGAAGCGGGCCTTGTTGGCCATGGCCGCATTGACAACTTGCGCCAGCGAGCCGGCGCCGGCCACCCCCATCAGCGGGCGGGCGGAAATGAGATTGGTGAAATAGAGCGACGGGATGGCGCGCTGCTTGGCGTGCTGCACAACCGGCGTGGTGCCGATGGCGAGATCGGGCCGCACCGCTTCAACAGCGGCGATGTCCTGCTCCAGGCTGGCGCGGAACTGCACATGAGCGCCATGCGCCATCAGCCAGTCGCGATCGGCTTCGTTCCAGGGCGTGCGCGGACAGGCCGTGCCGACATAGGGCACGCGAGCGCCGGATTCGATCAAGAGCCGCGCGACCAGAAGCTCGGAGCCCTCATAGCCGGTGACGGTGATCGTGCCTTGGATGGGCGCCTTGGCCAGGGCCGCTTCGATGGCCGGCAGCGCGGCCTGCTTGGCGGCGGCGATCCTGGCTGCATCGATGTTGCAGGCCGCACCGATCGCTTCCAGCCAGGCCGCGGTTCCATCGCGCCCGACGGGGGCCGAGCCCACGACGCGGCGTCCGGCGGCTTCAAACTCGCGGACGCTGGCGGTGTAGAAGGGATGAATGGCCGCGACCGCAGCGCAATCGAGAGCGCCATAGAGCTCGCGCCATTCGCGCACCGGCGCGACGGGGCCGGCGGCCAATCCCAAAGGCGCCAGCAACATGCCCACGCCCACCGGATCGGCCGGAAACATTTCGCCAAGCAAAGTGACCGTCGGAAGAGCCGCGCGCTTGTCCGGTGCAGGCACCGGGCCGGCTTCAACCTCGGCGCGGGCATACGCCAGCATGGCGCCGGTCAGCACGTCTTTGGCTTCAGCATGCGTCGGCACGCCAAAGCCCGGCACATCAATGCCGATGATGCGTACGCCGTCGATCTCTTTGGGCAGGATGCGCAGCGGCACGCCTGAGGCTGTCGGCACGCAAAGATTGGTGACGATGATCGCGTCATACGCCGCGGGATCGGCCATTTGAAACACGGCTTCGCGGATGTCTTCAAACAGCTTGCCGGTGACAAGCGTCTCGGAATTGAACGGCACATAGCCGACCGGGCGGCGCGCGCCATAGAAGTGCGAGGTAAAGGTCAAGCCATAGACGCAACAGGCCGAGCCCGACAGGATCGTGCCGACGCGGCGCATCCGCAGCCCCACGCGCAGCGAGCCAAAGGCCGGGCACATGCTTTGCGGGCGATCGTGCGGCCCCTTGGGATAATCGGCGGCGAAGCGATCGAGCAGATCGCCCTGGCCGGCGGCGCGCGCTTGCGCATCGAGCAGTGTGGCGCCGGCATGGCAACCGCCAACCTCTGGCGCGGGCGCATCGGGGCGTGGGGAGGAGAGCTCCGTCATCGCCTTACACCGTGTCGTAAATCACTTCGAGTGATTTGCGGGTGATCTGTTCGCCGCCGCGCATATCGGCCTGGCTTGCCGGCTGCAGCTGCACGGCCGCGCCTGTGGTTTCGGGCGAAAACAGACCAAGCAGACCTTCCTGCGTCAGCGGACGCGGGCGTTGGGGCGGCGCATCGGCGACGTTTTGCGCAAGCGCTTCAAACATCGGCGCCCAACGATCGCCTGGCTTGCCGATGATCTGGTAATTGGCGCTCTTGCGGCGGATTTCTTCATCGGCCGGGATCGCGGCCAGCACCGGAATTCCGGCGGCTTCGGCAAAGGCCGCGGCCTCGCCCGTGCCGTCGTCCTTGTTGATGACCATGCCGGCGACGCCGACATTCCCGCCGAGCTTGCGGAAATACTCCACCGCCGAACAGACATTGTTGGCGACATAAAGCGATTGCAGATCGTTCGAACCGACGACGATCACTTTCTGGCACATGTCGCGCGCGATCGGCAGGCCAAAGCCGCCACACACAACGTCGCCGAGGAAATCGAGCAGGACATAGTCAAAGTCCCACTCATGGAAGCCCAGTTTTTCGAGCAGCTCAAATCCGTGAATGATGCCGCGCCCGCCGCAGCCGCGGCCGACTTCCGGCCCGCCAAGCTCCATGGCGAAGACGCCGTCACGGGTGAAGCAGACATCTTCGATGCGCACTTCGTCGCCGGCGAGTTTCTTCTTGGATGAGGTCTCAATAATCGTCGGGCAGCTTTTGCCGCCGAACAACAAGGATGTCGTATCACTCTTGGGATCGCAACCGATCAACAGCACACGCTTGCCCTGCTGGGCCATCATGTAGCTGAGATTGGCCAGCGTGAAGCTCTTGCCGATGCCACCTTTGCCATAAATCGCGATGATCTGGGTTTGCTTAGCGGCGGGGGCGGTGGAAACCGGATCGGGATCGATCGCAGCTTCGGCGCGCAGGCGGCGATTATCGAGCAATGTGACGCTCATGCTGCGCCCTTCCAATCAAGAACCATTTTCAGACAGGCGCTGTCTTCAAAGGCCGTGCGATAGGCAGCCTCTGCATCCGACGCGGCGCGGCGGTGGGTAATCAATCCGTCAAGCCGCAGGCGCCCGGTTTCGAGCAAGGCGACGGTTTCGATCAGATCGGCCGGCTTCCATTCCGCCGCGATCCGGATGCGCGCTTCGCGCATGAAGGCCGGCGGAAAGGAAAAGCTAAGCCGCTGGTCATAAAAGCCGGCGAGCACAACCTCGCCGCCAGGGGCCAAGCGCGCGATCGCAGCGTCCAGCACATTGCAATCCCCGCTGGCGTCGTAAATCGCACGATAGTCGCGCCGCTCATCGGTATCGGGGGCAACAACCTTGTAGCCGCTGGCGCCAGCGCGACGGGCGGGATTGGTTTCCCAAACGATAGGCGCAGCGCGGCCTTCGGCCAGCGCGATTCGTGCAATCAGGCGGCCAAGCACGCCGTGGCCGATGATAAGATCGGGAGCGACCTCCCCGTCGGCGAGCGCATGCATGGCGGTGGCGGCGAGCGCGAGCAGAACGCCCTCCTCCGCCAAACCCAGGGGCAACGCCATGACGCGCTTGGCGGGCGCGATCAGATGACTGGCGGCGGCGCCAAAAAGGCCGCGGGCGTCTTCATAACAATTGGCCCCGGGCACAAACACGATCTCGCCCGCGCGCAGGCCCGTTTCGGCGCCAGCGGCAACGACCTCACCGACGGCCTCATAACCGGGCACCAGTGGATAGCCCATGCCTGGGAAGGGCGGCATGCGGCCGGAATACAGCAAACGCTCGGTGCCGGTGGAGACGCCGCTATAGCGGGTGGCGACGACGACATCGCCGGGCGCCGGCGCGCGCAGGGCCAGGCGCTTCAAGCCCAGCCTTTCCGGCGCTTCCAGAACCACCGCGACCGCGTCCATCGCTGCACCTCCTCAAGGTTGAGCGCCAAGGGCCGAGCCGGAACGAAGCGCTTTCGCAGCTTCAGCCCCAAACCCCGAAGCGTCACTTTAGATTTACACTTTTTATTGTCAATCGAAATGGACGCGCAACCGTAAAAGACGGCGTTATTTTTGTGCCGACAAGAGCCGCACCAGAGCCCGCTGCGGCGCGCGATGCTCGCGCACGGCCTTGAAACCTGCGCCGCGCAGCATCTGGGTTAGCTCGACGCGGGTTCGCGGACGGCCCTGGCCCATCGCCAACAGATACAAACCAAAATATGCGTGGCCCATGGCGCGCGCGCCAGGCGTCTCGGCCATCGGCTCAGCGATGAGAATGCGTCCGCCTGGCGCCAGGGCAGCTTGGCTTGCGACAAGAAAGCGCATCACCGCGGGGTCGTCATGGTCGTGCAACACGCGCACGAAACTGTGGAGATCTGCACCTGGCGGCAAACGATCGCCCGGGGCGGTCACAGCGACGGCTTCTGCACGCGCGGCAAGGCCCGCGGCCTTGAAAGCGTCAAGCGCACGCACCGCCACCGGCGCCAAATCCGCAACCGTTGCGATCAGCTTTGGCGCGGCGCGCAACGCATGCAGCACAAATGCCCCCTCGCCGCCGCCGACATCGATCAAGCGGCGATGGCGGGCAAGCGGATAGGCGGCCAGAATTTGCCGAGCAATCATGGCCTGGGTTGCCGCCATCAGCGCCGAATATTGCGCCGCAGCCTGCGGATCACCGCCCGCGCCATAGGGCCAGAAGCTCTTGACGCGCGGAGCTTCGATCTCGCCGCGGATAAGGGCGGCGGGATCTCGCAAATCTTCATACAGCAGGCTGTGATGCGCGATCATCGCGGCCACGCCCGGATTGCCGAGCAAGCTGGCGCCGAGGGGCGCAAGGCGCCAGCGATCGGGCCCGGCCGGCTCGATTAAATCCAGCGCCGTCGCAGCCTTGGCCAATACCTGCATTCGCGCAGGTGCAAGCGCGCAGGCGATCGCCAAGTCGCCCGTTGATCGAGAGCCGGCGCGCAGGCGCTCAAACAGGTCAAACTGCACGCAAGCCAACAGCGTGCGCGCATAGGTAAACCCGACCGCCAGATCGAGCATCCGCCCGGCATAGGCATTGGCCTGGCCGCGGGTGAAGATTGAGCGGCTGGCCCAGTCTTGGAACTTTGGATCGGCGAGCAGGCGATTGCGCCAGCCGGCAAACGGCGCCGTCAGCGCGCGCCAGACATCGCCCGCCATGGCCTGCTCAGGCCAGCGCCAAGGCGGTGAGATTCTTAGGCGCGAGACGCCCCGCTTGCGCGCGAACAAGATTGCGCAAATCTTCGGCCCCGGCGCAGTCGGGCACCGCGCGCACGGCTTCCGCGATAAGATGCTCCAGCTGGCGCACGGCGCCCTTGACGCCAAGGCTCGCCACCGCGTTTGGGCGGCCATGGGCGGCGTCTTGGCCGACTGGCTTGTCTGCAGACGGCGAGAGCGCATCCATCAAATCGTCCGCGATCTGATAGGCTTCGCCGAGGCGGGCGCCGAGACCTTGCCATTCGTTCGGCTCACGTCCCGCAGCAATCGCCCCACAGGTGGAGGCCGCCACAAACAAAGCGCCCGTCTTGGCGGCGTGATAGCGCCGCAAGGGCACATGCGGCTCGCTTTCCCAAGCCTGACCGCCGACAATGCCATGCGCGGGTCCGACACAGTCGGCAAGCGTGGCAAGAAGCCCGCCAAGCCGTTGCGCGCCTCGCGGGCAGGCCGCAGCGCCCGCCAGCGCTTGAAACGCCGTAACGATCAGCCCATCGCCGGCCAGCACCGCCAATGGCTCGCCATAGGCGACATGCACGGTGGCTTTGCCGCGGCGGGTGTCGGCATCATCAAAGCACGGCAGATCATCATGGACCAGCGAGGCGCAATGCAGCAGCTCAATCGCGCAGGCCGCGGCCGTGGCGGCCTCCGGCGCATCGTCGCCGCACGCCTGCGCCACCGCCAGGCACAGATGCGGGCGCACCCGCGCGCCGCCTGGAAACACTGCATGCCGCATGGCGGCGGCGAGCCGGGGCGGCGCCTCACCGCCGGCGAACACGCCCAGCGCTTCTTCCAGGGCTTCCTCGATCCGCGCCGCCAGCCGCATCCGCGACCTCCTTCGACATCATGTCGCGGGACAAATGGTCGGACGGGTGCTCGGCCAGATTGTCATTCCGCAATGTCCAGATAGATTGACACTTCGGGGCGTCAAGTCAATGCGCCCGAAAGGACAATCGTGACGCAGCGGGCCGTCATTATCGGAGCCGGCGCCGGCGGGCTCGCCGCCGCGATCCGTCTGGCCGCGGCCGGTTGGGCGGTGACGGTGCTCGAAAAGGAAGCAGCACCCGGCGGCAAAATGCGCCAGACGCCGTCCGCCGCCGGGCCGGTCGATGCTGGGCCGACGGTCTTTACGATGCGATTTGTGTTTGAAGAGCTGTTTGACGCCGCCGGCCGCGATTTCGCCGCCTGTGTCGGTTTGCAGCCGCTGGAGACTTTGGCGCGCCATCATTGGCGCGGCTCCGAGGTGTTTGACCTCCCCGCCGATCCGGAAGCTGCAACCGCGGCGGTCGGCCTGTTTGCGGGCGCAGCCAGCGCCCGCGGCTTTGAGCGTTTCCTGAACGACAGCGCCGCGATTTATCGCACCTTGCTGGCCCCGTTCATGACTGCTCAGCGTCCAGGCCCGCTGCAACTCGCCGCCCGCGCTGGCTTTGCGCTGGCCGCCACGCGTCCGTTTGATACGCTGTGGGATGCGCTTGGCGGCTATTTCCCCGATCCGCGCCTGCGCCAACTTTTTGCCCGCTACGCAACGTATTGCGGCGCCTCGCCGTTTGCGGCGCCCGCCACATTGATGCTCATCGCCCATGTCGAACAGGCTGGGGTTTGGCGCGTCACCGGCGGGATGCATGCGCTGGCGCAAGCCATGGCGCAGGCGGCACAGGGCTGCGGCGCAGAAATTCGTTATGGCTGCGCTGCGCGCGAGATTGAAGTGACAAACGCCCGCGCCAGCGCGGTGATCACCGCCGACGGCGACCGCATCCGCGCCGACGCCATTGTGTTCAACGGCGACGCGAGCGCCTTGGCGTCAGGCTTGGTTGGTGCGGCGGCCGGCATTGCCAGTGGCTTGAAACCGGCCGCGATCCGCAGCCTGTCGGCCCTCACCTGGACCGGCGCTGCCCGCGCCGAAGGCTTTGACCTTCACCACCACACCGTGTTTTTCGGGGCCGCCTATCGCGACGAATTTCGCCGCATCTTCACTGACCGCGCCCTCCCCGATGACCCGACCATCTATGTCTGCGCCCAGGACCGTCCGCATACGGATCATCCGGAAGCGGAGCGTTTGTTGATCCTTGTCAATGCCCCGCCCTGCGCCGACAGCCACCCATTGAGCCCAGCCGAGATCGAACAATGCCAGTCCCGCACTTTCACACGCCTCACGCAAGCGGGCCTGCGCCTAAGCCCTGCGCGCCAATGGACACGCACCACCCCGGCGGACTTTCACGGCCTCTTTCCGGGCACCGGCGGGGCCATCTATGGCGCTGCCAATCATGGCCCGTGGGCGGCCTTTCAGCGTCCGGCGGCGCGCACGAAGCTGCCGGGCCTTTATCTGGCGGGGGGCTCAAGCCATCCGAGTGCGGGCGCGCCGATGGCTGCACTTTCGGGCGGGCTCGCAGCCCAAGCGATCCTTGCGGATTGCGCTTCGACGCAGACGTCGCGCCCGGCGGCTATTTCTGGCGCTACATCGACGCCCTCAGCGCCGACGGCCGCTACGCCCTGACGCTCATCGCATTCGTCGGCAGCGTATTTTCGCCCTATTATGCCTGGTCCGGTCGGGCAGCGCCGGAAAACCACGTTTCGATCAATCTCGCGCTCTATGGCCCGAACAAACGCCGCTGGTGCATGACCGAACGCAGCGCGTCCGTGCTGGAGCGCAGCGCCACACATTTCCGTGTAGGCCCCAGCGCGCTGCACTGGCGCGACGACGTCTTGCACATTGACATCACCGAGACCGCCGCGCCATTGCCCTATCCGACGCGCGGAAAGATCATTGTCCGGCCCCGGATCACCACGCCCCACGGCTTGAGCATCGCGCCATCAGGAAAACATCTCTGGGAGCCCTTGGCGCCGTGGTGCGACGTCGAGCTTGATTTCAGCGCCCCGGATTTGCGCTGGCGCGGCGCCGGCTATCTTGATGGCAATCAGGGCCTAGAGCCTTTAGAGGCCGGCTTTCGCGCCTGGCACTGGTCGCGCCAGCATGATCGCGACGGCTGCGTGGTGCTCTATCATGGCGAACCGCGCGCCGGCGGCGAACTTGATATGGCCATGCGGATCGGACCAGACGGCGCATTGCAGCACCGCCCGCCGCCGCCGCGCGCGGCGCTTCCGGGCACGATCTGGGGCATCGAACGCGAAACCCGCGGCGAAGCGGCGCGCCTTACCCGCACACTCGAATCGGCGCCGTTTTATGCCCGCAGCGAAATCGAGCTCAGCGCCTACGGCTTTCGCGGCCCGGCCATGCATGAAAGCCTTGACCTCGATCGATTTCGCGCCGGCTGGGTGCGCGCATTGCTGCCGGTGCGCATGCCGCGACGAGGATAACATTTGCGCATCCGGCGCGGACAAAACCCTACAGCTCGAACCTCACCCCTTGCGCCAGTGGCAGCGCGCGGCCGTAATTGATGTTCTGGGTTTGCCGGCGCATATAGGCTTTCCAGCTGTCGGAGCCGCTTTCGCGCCCGCCGCCGGTTTCCTTTTCTCCGCCAAAAGCACCGCCGATTTCGGCGCCGCTGGTGCCCATATTCACATTCGCAATGCCACAATCGGAGCCAATCGCGCTCAAGAAAGTTTCGGCTTCGCGCAGATCGGTGGTGAGAATGGCGGAGCTGAGGCCCTGCGGCACGCCGCGCTGCAAAGCGATCGCTTGGGCGAGGTCGCGGTAGCGCAGCACATACAGGATCGGTGCAAAGGTTTCTTCGCAAACGATCTTGGTTTGGTTGGGCATTTCCACAATCGCCGGACGTACATAAGCCCCTGAACCGTCAATCCGCTCCCCGCCGGAAACGACACCGCCTTCGGCGCGGGCTTGCGCCAAGGCGTGTTGCATGGCGCCGAAAGCAACCTCGTCGATCAGAGGACCGGCGAGCACGCCGGCTGCGCGCGGATCGCCAATCGGCAGGCTGGCGAAAGCGGCTTTCAAACGGGTCAGCAAGGGGGCTGCAATATCTTCATGCACGATCAACCGGCGCATCGTGGTGCAGCGCTGGCCGGTTGTGCCGGCCGCGCTGAAGGCAATTGCGCGCACGGCGAGATCCAAATCCGCGCTCGGCGCGACGATGGCGGCGGCATTGCCGCCAAGCTCCAGCAGCGCTCGGCCAAACCGCGCCGCCAAAGCTTGGCCCACAGCGCGCCCCATCCGCACGCTTCCCGTGGCCGACACCAGCGGCACGCGCGGATCGCACGCCAGCGCCTCGCCCAGATCATTGCCCCCGATCAGCAACTGCGACAGGCCAGCCGGCGCCTGAAACTCCGCGGCGACCTGTTCAAACAGCGCGTGTGCGGCATATGCCGAAACCGGCGTTTTCGGCGACGGCTTCCAGATGATCGAATCGCCGCACACCAGCGCCAGAGCCGCATTCCACGCCCACACCGCAACCGGGAAGTTGAACGCCGAAATGATCCCCACAGGCCCCAGCGGGTGCCACATTTCGCGCATATGGTGGTCTGGCCGCTCCGACGCGATGGTCAGCCCATACAGCTGGCGCGAAAGGCCGACTGCAAAATCGCAGATGTCGATCATTTCCTGCACTTCGCCGACGCCTTCGCTGAGCGGCTTGCCGGTTTCGATCGTCACGATCCGGCCAAGCGCGTCCTTGTGCTGGCGCAAGCGTTCGCCATAGCGGCGCACCAATTCGCCGCGCACCGGCGCGGGCACGCTGCGCCAGGTTTCAAACGCCTGCGCCGCAGCAGAAATCGCCCGCTCCGCGCCTGGCGCAAATTCCGGCGACGCCAAGGCGCTGCGATCGATGGGCGAGGCATGGGCCGGCCCGCCAGCGGGCGTCGCCAGCCCCATGGCGCGCAATGCGAAAAGGGCGTCATCGCCGGCGGCAGGAAGGGCTTGGGTCATGGTTGGAACTTTCCATTGAAGCTTCGCCATCTAAGCGCTCCGCGCGGCTGTGACAATCGCGGCTGAAGCGGCTATGCAGAGCCATGCGCGATCCCCGTCACGACATCCTGTTTCAGCCGCTCGCGATCGGCCCAAAAACCGCCCGCAATCGCTTCTGGCAAGTGCCCCATTGCAACGGCATGGGTTGGCGCGAGCCGCGGGCGCTCGCCGCCATGCGCGGCATGAAGGCGCAAGGCGGTTGGGCGGTGGTCTGCACCGAGGAAGTGGAGATTCATCCCTCATCGGAGGTGTCGCCGGCCATTGAGGGGCGCATTTGGGATGACGCGGATGTCCCGCTGCACGCGCTGGTGACGCACGCCATCCACGAACATGGCGCACTCGCCGGCATTGAACTGGTCTATAACGCCCCGCGCACAAACCTGTCTTCGCGATTGCCCGCCATGGGCGTGCGCGGCGGGCCGGTCGCGTCAGACTGGCTGGAGCCAACGCAGGCCCGCGCCATGGACCGCGACGACATCCGGGCCGTGCGCCGCTGGCACCGCGCCGCCGCATTGCGCGCGCGCATCGCCGGCTATGACCTGGTCTATGTTTATGCCGGACACGGACTGTCTCTGGCGCAGCATTTTCTGTCGCGCGCGACCAATGACCGGGGTGACGCGTATGGCGGGCCTCTGGAAAACCGGGCGCGGTTCCTGCGCGAGCTGATCGAGGATACGAAAGACGCCGTCGGCGGCGATTGCGCCGTGCCGGTGCGGATTGCGGTTGATGAAGCCCATCTCGTCGATGGCCTGACTTATGCCGAGATGGAGGATTTGATTGGCCTGCTTGGCGAACTGCCGGATGCGTGGGATTTCTGCCGGGGCGTGTGGCGGGCAGATTCGCAAACATCACGTTTTGCGCCGGAAGCCTTCCAGGAGCCATTTGTCGCCGGACTGAAACGGCTGACAAGCAAGCCTGTGGTCGGCGTCGGTCGGTTCAGCTCACCCGATGAAATGGTCCGCCAGATCAAAACCGGCGTGCTCGATTTCGTCGGCGCCGCGCGCCCTTCGATCGCCGATCCGTTTCTGCCGGCCAAGATCGAAGCCGGCCGTTACGACGACATTCGCGAATGCATCGGCTGCAATATCTGCGTCTCAGGCGACAATCAGTCCGTACCGCTGCGCTGCACGCAGAATCCCACCATGGGCGAAGAATGGCGCCGCGATTGGCATCCAGAAAGGATCAAGCCGGCGGCGGCCCGCCAACGCGTGCTGATTGTCGGCGCTGGGCCTGCCGGGCTTGAGGCCGCGCGCGCGCTCGGAATGCGCGGCTTTGAGGTGGCGCTGGCGGAAGCGTCCGATGCGCTTGGCGGGCGGGTGCTGCAAGAATCCGCCCTGCCCGGCCTCAGCGCGTGGAAGCGCGTTGCCGATTATCGTCGTGGCCAGATCGAAAAGATGGGCCATATCGAAGTTTATCGCGGCTCTGAAATGACGGCCGGCGATGTCCTGGCTTTCGGCGCCGCCCATGTCGCGATCGCCACCGGCGCCCACTATCGCCGGGACGGTTATGGCCGACACCATCCGCACGGCATCGCGATCGATCCGAACACGGATATTCTCACCCCGGACGATCTGTTCGCCGGCGCCCTGCCGCAAGGGCATGTCGTGATCTATGACGACGATCACTATGTGATCGCCGGGGCTTTGGCCGAACGGCTCGCCAAAGCGGGCGCCCGCGTGACGCTGGCGACGCCGGCGCCGCTGGTCTCGCTCTGGACGCAGCTGACCCTGGAACAGAGCGCGATCGAAGCGCGTCTGGCCGCGACTGGGGTGGCGATCGTTGCGCGCGCGGAAGCGGTGCAGGTGCGCGCCGATGGGCTGATCGTGCGCGATGGCGTCACCGGCGGGCAACGCCTGTTGGAGGCCGATGCGGTCGTGCTGTGCAGCGCGCGCGACAGTCGCGACGGTTTGGCCAAAGACCTCGCCGCCCAGCGCGCGGCCTGGGCCGATCATGGCGTTGCCACCATCACAACGATTGGCGACGCCCAGGCCCCGGCCATGATCGTCCATGCGGTTTATGCCGGCCATCTTTACGCACAAGCATTGGGCGAAGCGGACAGCCGCGACCATGTGCCCTTTTTGCGCGAGACGTGGCGGTGATTGCTTTTTGCGCGGTGACGCGAAACACTTGGCCGATGAAATACGCTCTTGCCGTGCTGGCGCTGTTCGCCACCCCCGCCCTTGCCGACCCGGCTGCGACCGCGCACAGGCAGGCGGTGGAAATCCTTCGTCGCTCCGTCGCGTTCGAGACCGTCGAGGAGCGCGGCCATGTGCCAGCCTACGCGGCCTATCTGCGCGATGTGCTGATCGAGGGCGGCTTTGCGGCCAGCGATATCGAGTTCGTTTCCTACAAGGATACGGGCAGTCTCATCGCGCGCTATCGCGGCAAAGACCAAAAGGCAGCCCCGATACTCGTCACCGCGCATATGGATGTGGTCGACGCCAAGCCGGAGGATTGGGAGCGCCCGCCCTTCACGATGACGGCAGACGACACGTTTTTCTATGGCCGCGGCGTCCTCGACAACAAGTTTGACCTTTCAATGGTGGTGGCGACTGTCATTCGCTTGAAGGCCGAGGGCTTTAGGCCCAAGCGCGACATTGTGCTGGCCTTCAGCGGCGATGAGGAAACCGTCGGCGACACAGCCCAAATGATTGCGCCGCGCTTCAAGAATGCGCTGTTCATGCTGAACACCGATGCCGGCGGCGGCGCATTGGACGATGCCGGCAAGCCAATTGGCTATGGCCTGCAGGCGGCGGAAAAGACCTATGCCGATTTCCGCCTTGCCGTCACCGATCCTGGCGGCCATTCCAGCCGGCCCGGCCCACGCAATGCGATCTATGTTTTGTCGCAAGCGCTGCTGGCTTTGCAAGCCAAAGCATTTGCACCGCAGGTGAGTGAGATTTCGCGCGGCTATTTCGCCGCCTTGAGCGCGCGCACGCCCGGCCCAGACGGCGCGGCGATGGCGGCGTTGGCGAAGGATCCCAAAGACGCCGCCGCCATCGCGCGCTTGAGCGGCAATCGCGAATATATCGGCCAGTTGCGCACGACTTGCGTCGCCACGCAGCTTGCCGGCGGGCATGCGCCGAACGCCTTACCGCAGAAAGCGACCGCGACGATCAATTGCCGGATCATGCCGGGTGTGGCGGTGGCGGCGGTGCAGGCGGAGCTGGCTGCCGCGATCGCCAATCCAGAGGTGGCGATTGACGTGATGGGCAAACCGCCAGTGGCGCCGGCTTCACCGCTGCGCGCCGATGTCCTGGCGGCGGTGAAAAAGGCGGTCTCCGTGCACGGGCCGGGGGTTACAGTGTCGCCGCAAATGTCGGCGGGCGCGACCGACAGCGTGTTCTATCGCGCCATCGGCATTCCCAGTTATGGGGTGTCCGGACTTTGGATGAACCCCGCCGATGACTTCGCCCATGGCTTGAATGAGCGGGCGCCGAAAGCCGCTGTGGCGCCGGCGATCGCGCATTGGCATACGCTGCTGACGGAGCTGGCCGGCAAATAGCTCAGCCGGCTTCGCGCACCCAGGATTGAAACGCCGCCACGGCAATCTCGTGTTTTGGCGACAGCCGCCCGGTGGCGTAGATTCCGGCGGTCAGATTTTCCTGCACCCGCTCCACGATCCATTTGTCTTCGGCGGTAACGATATCCGACATAGCGATGGTGTCATCGGCCACGCGCACCCCCGCCGGCATGAGATAGAGATAATCAAGGCGCGTGTGATCGGGGCCAATCGGGCTCATCCGCTCGATCATAAGGCCGGTGCGATAGACATTGATCGCCCAGTTCGGCCAGATCCAGGCAAACAGGCCGTCATAGACGCCCTCAACCGCTTTCGGCGGAACGTCAAACAGGGCGACGCGGCCATCCAGGTCGGTGCGATAGGCGGCGCTGTCGATCTCGGCGTCGAGAGACGTATGCATGTTGGGAATGTGGTAGCCTTCGAGATAATTCTCGACATAGGTTTTCCAATTGCAGGCCAGATCGTGATGGCGCGCAGTGGCAATGTGTAAATCCGCGAAACTGCGCGCGCCTAAGCGCGCAGCAAGCGGGACCAGAAGATCGTCCAATGCGCCCGCTTGGTCGCTGAGGGCAACAAACACCAGGCCACGCCAGACGGCAATCGACACCGGAAACAACGCCAGATCGCGGGGATCGAAATCGGCGGCCTTGCCGAAGTCACGCGCGTTGCGCAGGCGACCATCGCTGGCATAGCGCCAGCCGTGATATTTGCAGGTGAAGCCGCCATCGGCGCAACGCCCGGATGGCGCATCGGTCAGCGGCCCGGCGCGGTGCCGGCAGACATTGTGGAAGGCCCGCAAAACGCCATCTTCGCCGCGCACGGCAAGGATTGGATAGCCGGCCAAGGTTTGCGCCACCCATTGTCCGGGTTCGCACAATTGGCTTTCATGGGTGAGAAACATCCAGCTGTGGCAGAAAATGCTGCGTCGCTCGGCCTGCCAGCGCGCGACGCCGCTGTACCATTCGGCCGGCAGCGTCTCAACGGCAATTGCATCGGTCATGGCTGGCCCTCAGCCGCCCACGGCGTTGCGGGCGCGACCGAAAAAATACACAGGCGCCCCAAGCGTGATCAAGACCAGCCCCCAGCCAAGCACCTCCAGGGAAGCGCCGATGATCGTGAACCCGCAATAAAGGGCCGCAATCGCGGCGAGCACAGCCCAGGCCTTGGCGTTGCGCCACGACCAGCGCGCTTCCGCCAGCGCCCCCGCGAGCAGCGCGACGAGCACAGTAGCGGTGGACATCATCAGGAGAAACGCAAATGCGCCGGTCAATCCGCGGGTGAAATTGGCGACCAGCAACAGCGACGCCAACCCCGCCGCCAGCAACAGGGCTGTTTGCGGCGCACCGCCGCGATTGGTCTTGGCGAGGAAGGCAGGCGCCAACCTATCTAAGGCCACCGCCATCGGCATTTGGCCGGCAACGAAAATGCAGCCATTCAGCGCGCCGGCTGTGGAAGTCAAAGCGCCGGCTGCGATCAGCATGGCGCCGGCAGGGCCGAAGACGACAGCCGCAGCATCCGCGAAAGGCGAGGTCGATTGCGCGAGCGTGGCGGCCGGCACCAGCAGCATGACGGCCGCGGTGGCGGCGAGATACAAAATCGTCACGCTCACCGTGCCGATAACCAAAGCGCGCGGAATGGTGCGCTGCGCGTCTTTCACATCGCCAGCCGCAAGCGCGCCAGCCTCCAGCCCGCTGAACGCCCACATGGTCAAAAGCGCGGTGGCCGCGATCGCCCCCAGCACATCGTCCCCGCGGGGATTGAGCGGCGGCAAGTTGGCGACCGCGCCATGACTGGCCCCGACCGCGATGACGACAAGTAGCGGCGCGATCTTCAAGAAGGTCAGCGCGATCTGCGCCAGCCCGGCTTCGCGCAAGCCAAAGATATTGACCAGGGTTAGCCCCCAGATCAAAGCCAGCCCAGCCGCAATCTGGCCAGCGACGCTGTCTTTCAGCGTCGGGAAGAACACCGGCAGATAACCGACAAAGGCAAGTGCGATGGCCGCGATCGCAATCCAATAGGAAGCCCAATAGCCCCACGCGATCAGAAAGCCCGGCAAGTCGCCGAACGCGTCGCGGGCATAGGCGTAAGGTCCGCCGGAGCGCGGCGTGCGCTGGGCAAGCCGCGCAAACACCAGCGCCAAGAGAATGGAGCCCACGCCAGTGACCAACCATCCGCCGAAACTCAGCAAACCAAAGGGCGCAAGCACTGCCGGCAGCGTGAACACGCCCGACCCGATCATGATCCCGACCGTCAAAGACCAGCAGGTCCAGAAGCCGAGCGGTTTGGCGGGCGGGGGTTGCGCCACGTTGGTCCTTTACAGGCCAAAGCAAAACCCCCGCCTCTCTTGAGGCGGGGGTCAAGGACTAGAACTTGGAGCCAAACCGCACGCCCACCGTGCGTGGCGGCGCGATGATGGCGTAGGTGCGGTTGTAGCAGACGCTGCACGCGACAGTGCGGCTGATCTCGGCGCGCTCGTCGGTCACATTGTCGACGAACAGTTCGGTGGTGAAGTTCTTCCACTCCCAGCCGCCGGCGAGATTGAGGGTGACGTAAGACGGCAGCTTGCCCAGTAGTTCGGCGTCTGCGACCCGCAAGTCACTGGTCGCGTCGTCCTGATAGGCGATCAACCCTTGCAGATAGGGGGAGATATTGCCGACATCCCAGGTGTAGCGAACATTGGCGCTGGCTTTCACCTTCGGCGTCACCGGCAAGCGGGTGCCTTTCGGCGATTGGATCGAATTGCCCGGCGTGGTGCAAGTGAAAGTCGGGTCAATGGCCCGGCAGAGATTTTGCGTCGTCTTAGCGTCGGTGTAGGAGGCCGCCATATTGACGGTCAGCCCGCTGACGGGCGCCCAGAACACATCGGTCTCAACGCCTTTGATCTCGGCGTCTGGACCATTGCGGATTTCGGTGAAGCTGTTTTGACCGAGGAAGGCAAACTGAAACTTCTCCCAGGTCTGCTGATAGATTGCGCCATTGAAGCGCAGCGCGCCGTCAAACAGAGTTGTCTTCCAGCCAAGCTCCAAGTTCTTCAATTCATCCGCCTCATAAGGCGACAATCCGGCGCGGCGATTGATGCCGCCGGGGCGGAAGCCGGACGACGACGTGGCGTAGAACATCACATTGTCGGTTGGCTTATAGGTCAGGTTGACGCGGTAGGTCGTGCCGTCGCCTTTGGCGACTTTCGGCGACAATGACCCATTGGCGAAGTCGGCAAGATTGGTGCACGGCCCGCCGGCGACGGCCGCCCCCAATAATCGGCCCGTCGGATTGTTGCGCAGGATCGCGCCGGTCGAGGTGAAGCAGCCCGCGACGCCCGTACGCGAAGAGCCGGCCGCGTTGAACGGCGCCCCCGAGGGGTTGCGACCGAACCCGAAGAACCCAATCAAGCTGTTTTCATATTTGTAGGCGCGCAGGCCTGCAGTGATCGTCAGCTGTTTGACGATATCGAAGCTCGCTTCGCCAAACACGGCGGTGTCGCGGTCGATGCGCTCTTGATTGGTGAGCCACAGCGAACCTTGCCGGCCATTGACCGACAAGGCCGGCGACAATCCAGGCACGATATAGTCTTGCAGGATGTCATGCGTCTGGCGCTGATAATAAGCGCCGGCAACGACCCGGAAGCGATTGTCGGCCGGGGAAGCCACGCGGAGTTCGTGGCTGACCTTGTTGAAGCGATCGCCACCGACAATGTACTGGCGCGGATCGATAGTGGCGCCGGTGGAATCCTGGAAATAAAAGTAGTTCGCGACGCCGCCAACGCCGGCATAAAGCTGGTCATAGGCTTCGGCGTAGTCAGTATAGTCCGAGACCGAGTCAATCTTGCGCCAGAGATAGGCGCCGGCATAGGTGATGTCGAAATTGGCGATGCGCCCCTCAAGGGTGAGCGCTGCCTGATAGAAGCGATCCTGTTCTTTATCAGGATAGAAGCGCTGAACTTTCAAATCGCCGACCGATCCAGCCTGGCCGAACACGCCGCTGGCTTCCTGGTCCTGGCCCATGACCGTGGCGGTGGCAGTCCAATTGTCATTCAGATCAACCTTCAGCGCGGCGCGACCGCCGGCTTTGTCGACGCTGTTGAAGTCGTCTTTGACAAATTGGCGATTGTTCACCGTGATGCCGGGGGCAAAGCCGGTTGCGGTCGGCGCGCCGAGGAACGTGCGCGAGCCGAGCACATTGTCGATATAGCCGCCATCGCGCTGGACAAAGCCGACCAGCCGCACCGCCGCGCGATTGCTGATCGGCAGATTGACCATGCCCCCAATCTTGCCGCCAACACCGCCATCGAGGACGGTATTCGCTTCAAAATCCAAGCGCGAAGCGGTTTTGCCGAACTCGGGCTTGTTGGTGATGATCCGGATCGTGCCGGCCTGGGAAGATGCGCCATACAAGGTGCCTTGCGGGCCAGCCAGCGATTCGATCCGCGCGATGTCGTAAATGTGCACATCGACCGCACCGCCGATGGTGGTGATCGGCTGTTCGTCAAGATAGACGCCGACGCTGGGCAGCGGGCCAGAATGGTTGCCGTCGCCGCCGGACGCGACGCCGCGGATATAGACATTCACATTGCCCGGCGAAGACGTCTGGAAGGAAACGCTCGGCAACAACGCAGCATAATCATTGAAGCTGTTGATGTTCAGCTGGTCGAGCTTGGCGGCCGACAACGCCTGGATCGAGATCGGAACGTTCTGCAGCCGCTCCTCGCGCTTCTGCGCGGTGACGACGATCTCTTCTTCCGCCTTGACCGGCTTTGCCGCAGCAACAGCTTGCGCCCACGCCGCCCCCGGCACGGCGCATAAAACGGTTGTCGACATGAGCACAGACAACAAGCGATGGCGGGTGGACATGCTTTCCCCTTCAAGCGACGCGACACAACAGATTCTTATAGCCTGCTCGCGTTGCGCATGTCGGTCAATCGCCTATCCCGGCTTGCGACGTAGAAATGCAGGGCAGCGTTGCTCAGGCGCAACTGATGCCTATGCTGCAGGCGGCGCTGGGTATGCGTTGAGCACATCGCCAAGGGCGGTTTCCAGCGGCCCGAGATAGGGCGCAAAGCCCTGCCAGCCCTCCGCGCCGTCGCGAAAAATCGGCCGCCGCACTTGCTCAGAAGACGGGGTGCGCACTGCCCGTTCGGTCTCGTGGAAGCGCAAACAAGCGTCTTCAAATGGCAAACCGCAGGCCGCCAGCAGCGCGCGGATCTCGGTTTCAGTATCGTCAACCACGCGCTCATAAATGACGCGATGGACCGCGCCTGGCGCGGCTTTGTCCATGTGCGCCATGAACCGAACGTAATCACGGTAATAAGCGCCCAAATCCGCCAGTCCATAGCTGAAGGCTTGGCCTTTGGCGAAATGTTGCTTGAAATTGGACCAGCAGCAGCTCAGCGGATGGCGACGCGCATCAATGATTTTCGCGTTCGGCAAAATCAGCTTGATGAAGCCGGCATGGATCCAGTTGTTCGGCAATTTGTCGATAAAGAACGGCCGGTCGCTGCGGCGCTGAATGGCGGCGCGCTGCAAATAAGCCTCCCCGACAGCGACCAATTCGTCCGGCTCCAAAGACGCGAGAATGGCGGGATAGTCTCGCCATTTGCGCGAAAGCGTCGGGATGTCGGGAAGCTCGCTGGTCCCTTCAACCTGGCTATGACTGGCAAGGATTTGTTCGATGAGCGTTGATCCGGCCCGCGGCATGCCGAGCACGAAGATCGGATCAGGCGCGGGGCAGCCCTGCCCAACGCGATTGGCAAAAACCTCGCCCGGCAAAGCCGCGATCATGCGATCAACAAACGCCGTGGTCTCCTCTGGATCATAGGAAAGACTTCGCCGGCGCAGCGCATTGGCCTTGTCATAATGAGCGAAGGCGGCGGCAAAATCCTTGCGATCTTCGAGCGCCTTTCCCATCGCAAAATCGAGATGAAACCGATCTTCGTCACGGATGTCCTGACGCGCCAAGGCCACTTGCATGGCGGCCAGATCGGCGTCGCTGAACGGTGCGGTTTTCAGATTGGCGAGGCTCCACCACGCCTCGCCCAGCTCCGGCGCAATCGCAAGGGCCTTGCGGTAAGCGTCCGCCCCCTCCGGCGTGCGGGCGATGGTCTTGAGCATATGGCCATAACTCATCCACACCCGCGGCTGGCGCGGGGCGGCGGCCAGCACTTGCTCATAAAGCGCAATCGCTTCTTCAAAGGCACCCACGCGGCCCAGCGTGGCGGCTTTCAAATTGGCGACGGCCGGATTGTCCGGCTCCAGCGCGATCAGATGATCGAGCTCGGCCAGCGCTTCGGGCAGCCGGTTCTGGCGATAGAGGACGGTCGCCAGATTGGTTCGTGCGGCCGTGAAATTCGGATCCAGTTCAAGGGCCCGGCGCAACAGATTTTCCGAGTCGCGAAACCGACCGATTCGCGCTGCGACCTCGGCGAACAGCCGGATCGCTGCGACGTCAAAGGGATCATCATAAAGGTGCTGGCGCAGCAACGCTTCCGCTTGTGGGATATCATTGCCGTTCAAGGCCGCCGCCGCCTGCAGCAGGCGCGGATTGGCAAGCCCGGCCTGAATGGCGCGAACAGAGAGGGGCGGGGCGGATGGGTCGGAGGCCATGGCCCATTATGGCGCGCTCCGCCCATCGCTGTCATCCCGGCGGCGGCGTTAACCATCTCCAGCTTTGCGCGGGCAGCCAAAAATGCCAACTTGACGGAGATGATCGACGCCGTGCCCGCCGCCGCGATTGCCGCCTATGCGGCGCGCCTGAAAGCCCGTGCGCCAGCGCTCGCGCCGATGGCGCCAGCGCTCGCTGATCTGGAATCGGAAGCAATTTTCGTTCTACGAGAAACCGCGCAGGCGTTTTCCAAGCCCGTCCTGCTGTATTCAATCGGCAAGGATTCCACCGTGCTTGCGCATTTGGCGCTGAAGGCCTTTTGGCCGGCGCGCCCGCCATTTACCCTTCTGCACATCGACAGTGGCTGGGAATTTCGCGCCATGGCGCCGTTCCGCGATGCGCTGGTCGCGGCAACAGGACTTGATCTGATCGTGCATCGCAATGAGGCCGGCCTGCGTGAAGGAATCAATCCGTTCGTGCACGGCTCTGCGCGCTTCACCGATGTGATGCGCACGCAAGCGCTGCTGCACGCGCTGAGCCAAGGCGGCTTTGACGCAGCCATCGGCGGGGCCCGGCGCGACGAGGAGCGCTCCCGCGCCAAGGAGCGGATATTTTCACTGCGCAGCCCAGGGCAAGGCTGGGACCCGCGCCGCCAGCGGCCTGAACTGTGGCGCTGCTTCAATACCCGCTTGCCGCCGGGCCATACGATGCGCGTGTTCCCGCTGTCGAATTGGACGGAGCTCGACATCTGGCGTTATATCGCCGCGCAGGAAATTCCCCTCGCACCATTGTATTTTGCCGCACTGCGCCCTTTCCTGGAGCGTCGTGGCGCACTCATTGCCGTGGATGACGAACGCCTGCAAGCAGAGCCCGGCGAAATCGTCCGGACCGAGATGATCCGGTTCCGGACTTTGGGCTGTTACCCGCTCACCGGCGGCGTGTTGTCTCAGGCGCAAACCGTTGCCGAAGTCGTCGCCGAAATCGCCGCCACCCGCCAGTCTGAACGCGCCAGCCGCCTGATCGACTTCGACGCCGGCGCTTCGATGGAGCAGAAAAAGCGCGAGGGCTATTTCTGATGACGGGCCTTGGCGTTCTACGGCTGACCACTTGCGGTGCGGTGGATGACGGCAAGTCCACCCTGCTCGGCCGGTTGCTGCTCGATTCCCAGGCGGTCTTTGAAGATCAGCGGCTGAGCCTGCCGCGCGGCGGCGATGGCGAACCGGATGCGGCGTTGTTGTTTGACGGCCTCGACGCCGAGCGCGAACAGGCTATCACCATCGACGTCGCCTATCGCTACTTTGAAACGGCGCGGCGCAAATTCGTCATCGCGGATGCGCCCGGCCATGAAGCCCATACCCGCAACATGGCGACCGCCGCCTCCAACGCCGATATCGCCATTATAGTCGTCGACGTGCTGAAAGGCCCAAGCGCGCAAACCTTTCGCCATGTGCGCATCGCGGGACTTGTTGGCGTCAAGGCCGCGATCATCGCCATCAACAAGATGGATACGGCAAACTTCGCCGATGCCGCTTTTGAGGCCGCCGCCGCGCCTGTGCGCACGGCGTGCGCCGCCGCCGGCCTCAGCGTTGTCGCGGCGCTGCCCGTCTCGGCCAAAACCGGCGCCAATATCGTCACCGCGCGCACCGCCAGTGAAGCGACCCTGCTCGGCACGCTGGAAACACTCGACCTGCAAAAGCCCAACCAGGACAAGCCTTTTCGTATGCCGGTCCAAATGGTGGTGAAGCCGCAGGCCGGCCTTGAGGCGCGCGGTTATGCCGGAACCATCGCTGCTGGCGCGATCGCGGTTGGCGATTTTGTTCGCATCGCCCACTGGGGCCAAGACGCGCGCCTCACCCGGATCGTCACAGCCGACGGAGATTTGGCCCGCGCTGTCGCCGGACAATCCGTGACGCTGTGCCTGGATGGCGAATACGATATTTCCCGCGGCGATCTATTAGCCTGCCCGCAGCGCCCGCCAATCATGTCCAGCCGGATCGAAGCCGATCTGATCGGGCTGGCCGATCAGGGCGCTGCCCTTGGCCGCTCCTACGATTTGCGGTGCGGCGCGCGCGCGATTGGCGCCCAGATCGTCAGCCTCAGCGCACGCGAAACCTTCGGCGCAACAGCCGGAGCTGATTTGGCGCAGAATGAAATCGCCCGCGCGACGCTAACGCTTTCACGCCCGATTGCGCTCGATCCGTTCAATCAATGCCGCGACACCGGTGGGTTTCTGCTCGTCGATCGCCACAGCGGCGAAACGGTCGCGGCCGGCATGATTGCTGCGATCACGCCCACACATGTACAGGCCCGGCGCAGCGCCATTACGCCCGCCGACCGCGCCGCCCTGATGGGCCACAAGCCGGCCGTGGTGTGGTTCACCGGCCTGTCCGGCGCCGGTAAATCGACGATCGCGGAATTGGTCGAGCAGTTGTTGCACGCCCGCAGCGTTCACACCTTCGCGCTTGATGGCGACAATCTGCGCTCCGGGTTGACCAAGGATCTCGGTTTTAGCGCATCGGATCGGTTGGAAAACATCCGCCGCGCCAGTGAGGCCGCGCGGCTCTTTGTTGAAGCCGGGCTGATCGTCACCTGCGCCTTCATCTCTCCCTTCCGTATGGATCGCGCCTTGGCGCGCGACCTGATTGGCGCGGAGCGCTTCCTGGAAGTGTTCGTCGATACTTCGCTGGAAACCTGCATCGCACGCGATCCCAAAGGGCTTTATGTTCGCGCGCTCAAGGGCGAGATCAAGGAGTTTTCCGGCGTATCGAGCCCGTATGAGCCGCCACTCGCGCCGGATCTGCATTTGGCTGCCGGTGTGAAGGATCCTGCGGCGTGCGCCCAAGCGGTCATCACACTTTTGCGCACGCGGGCGCTTATCGACTGATCGGGCGCATCGCCGCCGCCGTCTCATCCGCGATCACGCCGCGCAACCAGGCGAGCAGCGGATCGGCGCTACGCATTTGCGCCCAAACCAAAACCAGCTGCATTTCGATGTCTTTGAAGGGCGGCTTGCGCAACACCAAATCGAAAGTATCCGTAAAACGCGCTGCGAAAGCCCGCGACACCGTTGAGACGAGATCAGTGGCGGCGACGGCGGCAAGCGTTGCGGCGAAATGCGGCATGACCAATGCGATGCGGCGCTGCACGCCATGCGCGGCGAGCAACGCATCGAGTTCAGAGCGGCCATCGCCCAGGATCGAGATGGCCGCGTGATCAACGCGGCCATAATCCTCAATCGTCCAGCGCTTGCGCGCCAGCTTGTGCCCGCGGCGCATCGCCAGGGCAAGCTCATCCCAGCCGAGCGGCATGCTGGCCGCGGCCGGCGGCAAAGGCGCGTTCGCCAGCGCGAAAGCGAAGTCCAACCCGCCGGTTTCCATGCGCGCGCGCATATCGGCGCTATAGTTTTCAAATCGCAGATCAAGACCCGGCGCCTCACGCGCCAGCCGCGCCATCAGCGTCGGCGCGACGAGGATGGTGTGGCTGTCGGTGGCGGCAATCCGAACAATCCGCTGGGCTTCAGCGGGGGCAAATTGCGGGATGCGATAGACGCCTTTGACCTGTTCCAAGGCTTGCGTCACCGACGCGCGCAACGCCAAGGCCCGCGGCGTAAGAGCCAGGCCGTCCTGGCCACGAACCAGCAATGGATCGTCAAACAGCGCGCGCAACCGGCCAAGCGCCCGGCTCATCGCCGGTTGGCTCAAGCCAACCTCGCTGGCGGCGCGGCTGACATGGCATGTGCGCAAGAGCGCTTCCAAGGCCGGCAGAAGGTTCAGGTCAAGACCCGGGAGATGCACATCACGCATAGCCGAGATCATAATTATGCATTTCCGTTATGCACAAGGCCAGCGCAGAGCGCCTGCCTCGTAGCAGGAGACCTCCGATGACACAGACGATTGTGATTTTGGGTCATGGCCCCGTCGGCAAGGCCACAGCCCACCGCCTGGTGCGGGCCGGCCACCGGGTGCGGGTAGCCCAGCGCACCCGGCCGCTGGATCTGACTTCGGGCGCAGCCTTCCAGGCCTGTGATGTCCTTAACGCCGAGGCGGTGGGCGCAGCGATCGCGGGCGCCGATCAGGTGGTGCTGGCGGTGGGGTTTTCCTATACCGGCGCAGTGTGGAGGCGCGACTGGCCACGGGCGATGGCCAACACTTTAGCGGCGTGCGAAATGTCCGCGGCGCGGCTGGTGTTTGTCGACAATCTCTATATGTACGGCCCGCAGACTGCACCGCTGCGCGAAGACATGCCGCTTGCCGATTTTGGCGCCAAGCCGGCGGTTAGGGCTGCGATCACCCGGCAATGGCTGGCGGCCCGCGATCGCGTCAAGGTCGCTGCGCTGCGGGCGCCAGACTTTTATGGCCCAGGCGTGCGTCAGTCTCATCTCGGCGATGTCGGGTTTGCCGCGATCGCGCAGGGCAAGGCCGCGACCCTCATCGCCCCGCCTGATACCCAGCACGCCTTTGCTTACGTGCCGGATTTTGCCCGCGCGGTGGAAACCTTGCTTGCTGCACCCGACGCGGATTTCGGACAGGCTTGGCATGTGCCGTCAGCGCCGACGGCCACGCCCCGCGCGATCCTCGCGCTGGGCGCGGCGGCGCTTGGGCGCAAACTCAAGATCAACGCCGTGCCGCTTGGCCTGTTGCCAACCTTGGCGGTCTTCTCGCCGTTCCTGCGCGAGTTGAAAGAAATGCGCTTTCAATGGGACCGGCCCTATCACGTCGACGCCAGCAAGTTCGGGCGCCGTTTCTGGGCCGACGCAACGCCGTTTGACGTCGGTGCAGCACAAACCGCCCGCAGCTTTGCCGCACCCGTGCGATAGCGGTTACGCCGCCGGCGGTTCGTCCTTGGACTGCTCGGCGGCGCGCTTCTTGTCATTCGCAATTGACGTGTTCACGTCCCACAGCTGCCATATCAATACGCCGCCGATGACGACGCTGACAAACCCAAACTCAAACAGTTTGAAGAACCAGGCGCCTTCCATGGAACATCACGCTGCGGCGTTGCTGCGCAGGGTTTCTACGCTGCGGTGTTTGGTTTTCATCACCATCCAATAGCCATAGCCGGCGATCGCGGCCAGCACGCCGGCGAGGTCAAACACCGAGAACCATTTCAGACCGCCGACAGCAAAAAACGCCACGCCGATGGTGGCGCCCATCAGCACCAGAGAGAAAATCGTCAAAGACGGCGCAAAGTCCGCCAGCATTGACAACGATGGATGCAACCGTTCGGGATCGGCATTGGGATTGAGCGCCTTCAAGCGCGCGGTTTCCGCCATCGAGGCGCGCCGATGCATGAACCCGGAAGCCACAAAAACCGTCGCAATCAAAAAGAAGACCGCGCCGGCCAAGTATTCCACCTGCATTAGAGCCTCCCGCGTCTAGTGGATGGCGCCATAGCGTTTGCGCCATTCCAGATCATTGAACAAGTCAAACACCCGCCCCCAATCCGCATCGGCGCGCGCCCAAAGCGTGCGCGGCGGCGGAACGGGCGGACTGGGCGCAGCGAGCACCGCTTCGACCAGATAGGCATTCTGCGCCAAAACCGGCGCGCGCAACACCGCCTCAGACGGGCGTGGCGTGGGCGTCAATGCCCGCGCCGCGAGTTGCAGCTTGCGTTGGGTCGTGGTGACGGCGCGACGCGTGACGCTGTCGCCGCCGGCAGCGCGCACTTCCGCGCCGATTTCGGCATAGATCAGCCGCGCAGCGCGGATGGCCGCGCGGCAATTGCGCGGAAGCTGGGCGATGCCGGCATCGGCGCGGTGATAGAAATTGTCGGCATAGTCGAGCAAGCGAAGCGTGGCGGCGCGGATCACGGGGTGATCATGCGGCTGGGCAAGCCAAGCGGCCGGATCGAGCCGGGCATGGGTCAGCCAATCAAGCGGCAGATAGAGCCGGCCATTGCTGGCGTCCTCGCCGACATCGCGGGCGATATTGGTCAGCTGCATCGCGACGCCCAAATCACAAGCGCGGGCTAGCAATTCCGGCTCGCGTACGTCCATCAGCGCGGCCATGATCGCCCCGACCGAGCCGGCAACCCGCGCGCAATAGGCGTAAAGGTCTTCCAATGCTGGATAGGCGCGGCTCGCCAAGTCCCAGGTAAAGCCCTCGATCAGCGCGTCAAAGGGCGCCCGCGGCAAAGCAAATCGCACCAATGTGTCGGCCAAGGCGCGATCGACGGGATGGTCGGCGGGGGCGCCGGCAAAGGCGGCGTCAAGGCGCCGGCGCAGCCGCGCCAAACCGTCGCTGCGCGCGCCGGGGGTATCGACGGCGTCATCGGACAGCCGGCAAAAGGCATAGAGCGCAAAAGCTGGCCCTCGCAGTTTGGCCGGCAACAGAAGCGAGGCCGCGTGAAAACTCTTGGAGCCACGGGCGATGATGCGCGCGCAGGCCGCGTAGTCGGCGGCGGTCGCGCGGGGACTTGCGTCAGGCAAAATGTGAAGCATGCGGCGCCACCTGATCGAGAATGCGGGCTGACGAAATCACACCGGGTACGCCTGCCCCCGGATGGGAGCCGGCGCCGACAAGGAAGAGGTTTTCCACTTCTTCGCTGACATTGTGCGGCCGGAACCAAGCGCTCTGCAACAGCACCGGCTCCAGGCTGAAGCCGGCGCCTTTGACGGCGTTGTACCGGTCGCGGAAATCGATCGGCGTGATCAGCCGAGAGGAGATCAATTGCGCCTCAAGGTCGGGCAGCAGGCGTTCGCCTAAACGCGCAGCGATCGCGCGGCGCAATGGCTCAGCAGCGGTGGCCCAATCCACATTGCCGTCCAGATTGGGCACCGGCGCAAGGACATAAAAGCAATCGCATCCCGGCGGCGCCAGGCTCGGATCGGTCGCTGTTGGCCGGTGCAGATAGAGACTGAAATCAGCCGCCAAGCGCTTTCTATCAAAAATGTCGCGCAGCAGGCCTTCATAACGCGGGCCGAGCAGAATGGTGTGATGGGCGACATCTTCATAGCGGCGCTTCGTGCCGAAGTGCCAAACCAAAAGGCCCATGGAATAACGGGCGCTTGCAATCTTTGCATCCGTCCAGCGCTTGCGCGGATGGTTGCGCAGCAGCTTTTGGTAGGTGAACGGCGCATCGGCGTTGGAAACGACAATTTGAGCGTCAATCACGCGGCCGTCGGCAAGCCGCACGCCCCGCGCGCGCCCCGCCTCAACCACGATCTCATCGACATCCATGTTGCACAGAACCTGCGAGCCCTGGCCCTCAATCAGTTTCACGAGGCCCTTCACTAGAGCCCCGGTGCCGCCCATGGCGAAGTGGACGCCGTATTTGCCTTCCAGAAACGAGACCAGAGCATAAAGCTTCGTTGCCGCCAGCGGATTGCCGCCAATGAACAGCGGATGGAAGCTGAACGCGATGCGCAGACGCGGATCGCGGAACATGCTCGACACAAAAGCGAAAATCGACTGATCGGCGCGGTGATAGGCAAAACGCGGCCCGGCCTGGATCATCGGCGCGAAGCTGGTGAACGGGATCTGGCCGAGTTCTTCAAATGCGAAGCTGTAGATTTTCTCGCTGATCGCGAGAAACCTTTCATACCCTTGGACATCGCCGGGCGACAACCGCGCCACTTCCGCCCGCATTCGCACCGGATCGCCGGAGCATTCAAAATGACTTCCGTCGTCAAACACCAGACGATAGAATGGATCAGTCTGGACGAAGTGGACGTCGTCTTCGCGCCGTTTGCCGGCCAAAGCCCACAATTCATCGAACAGAAACGGCAAGGTTATGATGGTTGGGCCGGCGTCAAAAGTGAAGCCATCCTGGGCAAACACATAGGCCCGCCCGCCAGGCGCATCCAACCGCTCCAGCACGCTAACCCGGTAGCCCCGCGCGCCGAGCCGCACGGCCGCCGCCAGCCCGCCAAAGCCCGAGCCGATGACCACCGCGTGCGGGCGCAGGTCAGCGCCGCCGGTTTGGGCGTGGCGGGCGGCATCGGGGGGCGGCGCACGGCGTGTCCACATAATTTGACACTAAATAGTGTCCAGTCAGAAATGTCCATGCGCAGATTGCGCGCTTCACAGCGGCTGGGGGTAAAAACCAATAAGCGCTAGGCAAACCAGCCCGATCAGCGTCAATCCGACGCGTTGCCGCAATGTCCAGGCCGGCAACAGGCCGGAACGGGCCGCAGAGACGTCCCAGACAAGTTGGCCAAGGCTCGCCAGCGCCAAAAGGCCAATCGCGAGCGCCGGTTGACCTCTGAGCAACAGGGCGCCCCAGGCCGGAACCGTCATCAGGCCGGCGGCGGCGAGGCGGATCGCGTCGGGCCGGTCTGGCGGCCGCACCAGTTCCGCACCCCACCGCACGCCGCCGCTAAAACCGCCGACCACTGCGCTATAGGCGATGGCCGCCTGGATCAGAATAGGCCGGTCGATCCCAGCGGCAAACGGCGTCGCAACCGCCAATGCAAGGAACGGCGCAAGCCCCGATAGCGCCAACCAACCGGCCAAAACCGGCGGCGGCGTGCTTTGGCCCGTCACGTCGCCGCTTTGGGCGCGGCCATGCGGCGCACGCGCAGCTGGTGAAAAAGGATCAGCCCAATGCCGAAGAGCGTTGGCGCGGCCCAAACGGCCGGATTGAACGCATGTTCGGGAAACGCCCGTACCAGCCCGACCGACAAAAACGCCGTATAGGCCGAAATCCCCGCCCCGACGCCGGACCGGATATGCTCCAGCACATAAGCCGTGCGATTGGGCTGCGACAGCGCGATGAACCACAGCGTCAGGCCGCCCGACGCAACCCCAATCGTGGCGATGCCGATCATCAGCGGCTGACCGAGGCTTGCGCCTTGGGCGGCGCAATTCACAGCCGCCGCCACTGTCGCGACCTGCAACCCAACGCCAACCGGATTGCGATGGCGGGCGTGGTCGGCCTTCAACCGCACCGCCGCCAGCGCGTGCCAACCAAGCCCGAGCGTCAGCAGCGCCAGATACAGCATCATCCAGCCGAACAATCCGCGCGCCAAATTCGGATCCGTGAAGTCCTTGTGCGCCGCCAGCGGATCGACAAGCGAACAGAAGCTGACCAGGACCGCCACCGCACCGGTTGCCAGCATAGCATAGGCGAAGCGGAAGCCCCAGGCGCGGTGATCGGCGCCGCCTTTGCGCGTAAAGACCACGCCCCAAAAGCTGATCAGGCCCACCACCCCAACAATAATATGGGCCACCACTAGGCCATAGAAGATAGGAACGATCATTGCCCGCGCCGCTCCGGAATTTGGCCAGACTTTAGCAGCCTGCCGCCGCTTGCGGCCGGGTCAAACCGCCGCAGGCGCGTGAAGCGCTTCCAAAACCAGGGCAGCGATCTGGCCAGGCGCCTCTTCATGGGCGAGGTGGCCCAAACCATCGACCAGAACCCGCCTCACGCCAGGCGTACGCGCGGCCACCGCAAGCGATTGCGCTGGCGGAATAGCGCGATCGCCGGCGCCGACGATCAATGTCAGTGGGGTCCTAAGCTTGGGCAAATCTTCCGCCAACGCCGCCAAATCCCATTGCGCCATCATCCCCAGCGCGCCCCCAACATGGGCATAGCTTTCAAACAGCCGACCATAAAACTTGAGCCCCGCCGCATCCAGGCTGGAGCCGGTGGAGCGGATCAGCCGGCCGACCGTACGTTCATTTGCTTGTGCGGCAAATACCGCCGGGGCAAACGGATTGAGGAACAAGAGGCGGGCCATCGCCGGCGCCACTTTCCCGGCCGCGCCTGGAAACGGGAGCAGCGCGGCGTTCAGCCCGATGAGCGTCCGAACCCGGACGATCCCGTCCAACGCCATCCGGATCGCTACAGCGGCGCCGGCCGAATGGCCGATCAGTGCGACAGGCGCGGCCTTCAGCGCCGTCAGCAACGCGCCAACAGCTTGAGCCATGCCCGGCAGCGTCAGATCGCGCGCCTTGGCCCCTTGGGTGAAGCCATGGCCAGGCAAATCAAAAGCAAGGACACTGTTGCCTTTGACCAATAACGGCGCAAAGTCGCGCCAGGAATGCGTGCTTGCCGCCGTCCCGTGCAAAAGCGCCAAGGCCGGCCCCTCGCCCCAGCGCTGCACGTGCCATGTCAAACCGCCGGCTTCGATGAAGGCGGACTGCGCGCGGTTGGGCCAATCAGCGCCGTCGCGCGCCCAATCAAGCCGCGACTTCATGGCGCAGCGATCGCAGAAAGACCGCGCGCATCGGCAAATGGAAGTGGCGCGTAGCGCGCGCCCATCGCGGCGGCGAGGACCTGATTGTCAGGTTCTGGCCAGCGGCCGGTATCAACGAACACGGATGAGAGCCCCGCTGTGCGAAACTGCGCGGCGGCCGCTTGCGCATCGGCCTGCGCGTGCGCGCGCCCGGCTGCGCCATCGCGCGAAACATTGGCGCGGCCATCGCTCATCAAAATGGCCAGCACGCTGCGGCCTTTGGCCTGTTCGGCCAACGACAAGGCAAAGCCGACATCGAGCCCCGCGGCGAGCGGCGTTGCCCCGCCCCCCGGAAGACCCGCCAGACAGGCCCGCGCCCGCGCCAAGGCCCGCGTCGGCGCGAGCAGCACCTCCGCGCCCGTCTTGCGAAACGCGACCAGGGCCACATGCGTGCGCGCCACATAAGCCTGCGCCAGAATCAGCTCAATCGCGCCCTTCACTTCCGCCAGACGCTGAAACGCCGCCGAGCCGGAGGCGTCAACGATGAAGATCACGCTCGCCTCGCGCCGTTCGGCAAAACGGCGCACCCGCAGATCGCCTCGGGTGACTTTCACCTCGCCTTCGCGCGCGCCGCGCACGCGCTGCCAGGGCGCCGCCGCCCGCAGCGTGTCGATCAGCGCAAGCCGGGCGTTGCTGCGCGGATCGCCAACGCGCACGCCGATCGGGCGACCGCGCTTTTTGCCGATCCGCTGGGCGCCGGCGCCGCCGCCGCTTTGAGTTTTGGCCCCACCCGCCGCGGCAAGCGCAGCGAGCACCCGCTCCGGGACGGCGCCAAGCGCTGCGGCGATAACCATGTCGTCCAAAGCCTGGGGATCGGTTGGCGAGGGCGCTGGCGAATCGTCTTTCCGGTCAGGCGGCGACGTGGGCGTATCCGGCGGCGGCGCGTCCGCGGGCGCCTGCGTCGCGCGCGGGCTGAGCACGAGAGCGGCGGCGGCGGCGAGGTCGTCATCGACCACCCGGTCGCGCGCTGCCAAGGCCGCAAGCGCTTTAGCCGTTCGGGCGGCAAACAATGTCGCCCGCAAACTGTCGGCGCCCAGCGCGGCGGCAGCGGCGGCGAGGGCGTGGCGATCGGCGTCATCGATCGTTGTTTGCGGCAAACGGGCGCGCGCCGCAGCGATATCGGCCGTAAAGGCTAAGGCGTCGCGTAGCGCCACGCCGTCGAGATCCACCCACAGCCCCAGGCGCTCCAACAGCGCCGGCGGCGGGGCCTCGGCGTCGACGCCTTCATCCAGCGCCAGGACCGCAAGCCGCGCCGGCCAGATCCGCGAAAAGCCGTCGCGCTCAAGCCGCACAAAACCCTCGTCCAGCGCTGCCGCAATGTTGGCTGCGCGCGCCGGCGCCAAGCGCTCGGCCTGGGCGATCACCAGCACGCCGCCATCGGCGCGGGCGAGCAGGCCGGGCTGCGGCTCCAGCCGGCGCGCCGCTAGAGCGGCGGCGATATCCGCCCCGCCGATCAAACGGTCTTCGCTGCCCCCTATGGGCAGCTTGAGCCACGGCGTTGTGGGCGGCAAAAGCGCCTGCAACGCCTGCACAAACACGTCGCGCACCGGGCCTGCGCGGACGCGCAAGACGATCCCACCAAGGCCAGCCGGATCGACCGCGAAGGCCAAGCCGGCCTGCGCCGCATGGGCCCAGGCGGCCGCACCGCTCACCGGCCCAGAACCTCATCAACCGCGCGCTCGATACGAGCGGTTGAGCCGGTTTCATCCAGCACATTGCGCCGCAGGCGATGGCGCAGGGCCGAAGGCGCCATCGCGCGCACATGAGCCTTACCAACGGCGCTTGCGTTTTCAAGCGCAGCAAGAGCGCGCGACGCGCGCAACAGCGTTAACTCCCCGCGCAGGCCATCCGCGCCCAGCGCCTGACAAAGCTGTGCAATGAGGGTCAGCATTGCATCGCTCACCAGCACTTCGGCCAACCGGGCGCGCGCCGCCACGATAGCGGCTGCGAGCTTCTGCTCCTCGCCGCGCCAAGTTGCCAAAAACCCTTTCGGATCAAGGTCAAACGCGTCGCGCCGGCGCATGACTTCAACACGATCGGCGATCTCGGCGGGCGTGCGCACCTCCACGGAGAGCCCAAAGCGGTCGAGCAATTGCGGGCGCAATTCGCCTTCTTCGGGATTGCCAGAACCAACCAACACAAAACGGGCCGGATGGCGCACGCTCAGCCCCTCACGCTCCACGATGTTTTCGCCCGACGCCGCAACGTCAAGCAGCAGATCAACCAGGTGATCTTCAAGCAGGTTGACTTCATCGATATACAAAAATCCGCGATGCGCCTTGGCGAGCAGGCCCGGCTCAAACGCCTTCTCGCCCTTGTGCAGGGCTTTTTCCAAATCAAGGCTGCCGACGACGCGGTCCTCGGTGGCGCCGAGCGGCAGATCAACCACGCTCGCCGCCGCCTGCGCCGCGCCGGCGCCAGACGCGCGCGCGCCGCAAACGCTGGCGCATTGGCTATCCGGCGCATGCGGATCGCAGCGAAAGGCGCACCCGGAAACGACCAGAAGCGGCGGCAAAAGCGCGGCCAATGCGCGCACCGCAGTGGATTTGCCAGCCCCGCGGTCGCCAAACGCCATCACCCCACCGACTGTAGGATCAACGGCTGCGACCAGCAACGCACGCTTCATGTCATCTTGGCCGACAATCGCTGAGAACGGGAAAGCAACTGCCAAACGATGGTCCTCCGACGCTGAAACTCGACGCCAAGCTAGACGAACGAGACGGAAAGAGAAACAGTCAGACCACCGCAGGCGGCGCCGCCGTCGGCGGCCGACCGCGGGGCGCCTTATCCATGCAGACACGCAACTGGCGTTTTCACGACGAGCGCAACCGGCTCTTGGCGGAGGCGCACGCCCGCCCGCCAACGCCGGTGGCGCCGCCCCTCATGGCCAGCCGCATCGCCACCATGTCTGGCGAAGACGGCGAAGCCAATGACCGCGCCCATATGGCTGATCTGTGCCGCAGGCTCGGCGCCAGCGAGCCGGGGCCGACCTCGCGCTGGTGTCTGGTTGAAGGCGGCCTTTGGCGGCTGCGATGGGAGCGCCACACCGAAGTGTCGACCTGGACGGTGCTGCGCGACAGCCGCGACGCCGATGCGGCGGCCTTTCAGGTCACCGCCCTCGATCTGGTGGCCCAGGATTGGCTGGCGGCGCTGCCCGGCGTTGTGTTGGGCGCAGCCCATGTCGCCCTGGTTGAGAAGGCGCCAGCGGAGCTCCCGTTTGCCGAGGCTGATCTGATCGGCTCGCGCGTGGGCGACGGCGCCATTGAGGTCCTGACCGATTTCCGCCCCGGCCCAGACGCCTTCACCCGCTTCATCATGGTGCAAAATGCCGCATCCCAAGTGATCGCAGGGCGGGTGCTGCAACAATTGTTTGAGATCGAGACCTATCGGCTGCTGGCGCTGCTTGCCTTCCCGATGGCCACAGCGGCCGGCTCGCCCTTGTCGCGGCTGGAAAGTGAAGCGGAAGCCGCCGCCCGCGAGGTTGCAGCAGAAGCCAATGGCGTTGCCGGCGATCGAAAGCTCCTGGCGCGGCTCGCGGCTCTTGCCGCTGAGGCCGAAGCCTTTGCCGGCGGCTCCAGTTTCCGTTTCTCAGCGGCGCGCGCCTATCACGGCCTGGTGCAGGAGCGCATCGCCCAACTGCGCGAACGCGCCGTCGAAGGCCGTCCCACGATCGCAGAATTCATGGATCGTCGCTTGGCGCCGGCGATGCGCACCGTGACCGCCGTAGGCGAGCGTCAGCGCGAAGTGATTGTGCGGGTGGCGCGCACCACCCAGCTGCTCTCCACCCGTGTGGAAGTGGCGTCGGAAGAAACCAATGTCAGCCTTCTGCAATCGATGGACAAGCGCGCAGCCGAGCAATTGCGGTTGCAACGCGCGGTGGAAGGATTTTCCGTTGTCGCGATCTCTTATTACGCCGTGGGGCTTTTGCACATTTTCATGAAAGCGCTGACGGACATTGTTAGCGGCGTGAAGGCCGAACTGCTCACCGGGATCGTTGCGCCATTCGTGATCTTTGCCGTGTGGCGGTTGACGCGCAGCGTTGGCGGCGGGCTGTTTGGCCCCAAGCCGGGCGACGACAAAGACAACCCCTAAACGCCATAGGCCCACCAAAAGCGCAGCAAAGCCGCGGCCGCAATCTCGTCGGGCGGCTGCGGGCCCGGCGTGTTCTGCAAAAGCCGCCGCCACAAAATCGCATGTTCAACCATGCCCATTAAATGCCCACCTGGCTGGCCCGGATCGTCCGCCGCGACGATCAGCCTGGCCGTTGCCGCGGCCGCCATCGCCTCATGGAAGGCGCCCGCTACGACGCGCTTGACATGCTCATAAAACGCCGTGGCAACCTCCGGCGACGTTGGCGCCGCACTGAAAACCGCCCGTGGAATGCCCGCATTGAAGGGATCATCGAGCGTATGGGCATAGGCATGGGCCAGCGCCTCGATGCGCTGGCGGGGGGGCGCTCTGCTGCGGCGGCCAATTCGGTTTCAAAAGCCACAACGCTCTGCGCCAGAACGGCTTGGAACAGGTCAATCTTGGACGGAAAATGACGATAAAGCGTCGCAGTCGAAACCTGCGCGTCGTGTGCGATACGCTCCATACTGGCGCGCTCAAAGCCATCAGTGGCGAACCGATCGCGGGCGGCGGCGAGCACCGCGACACGCTTGACGGCTGCCCGACGCTTAAGGAAATCTTCCCGGCTCATCAGGGATTTATTCCAGATCAGCGCCGGCGAGGCAAACCGCTCACGGCGAGAGCGGCTCTTCCACGCTCGGGCTCTCGCTGCGGGTTTTGAAAGCGCGCAAGACGGCGTTCAACCAGTCGCGATGAAAAACGAGGATATAGCCGGCATAGGTTGCCGCCCCCAGCGCCGCAAACAGGCAAAGCCGCTCCAAGGAAGGCCAGTTCGCCCCGCCTATGGCGCCCACTGCCGCCATTGCAGCCAGAACCACAGCCGCCATCGCGGCTGCGCCCAAATAGGCCGGGGCCATCACACCGACCATCCGCCGCCCCGAAGCGCCCAACGCCAACCGCACCGACAAGAACGCCGCCGCCGCACTAATCGGCGTCACCGCCGCCAACGCAAACACAACAACGATCAAGCCATGGGGCGAAGCCAGCCATACCGCAGCAGCGGCCAGAACCAGGTCAAGCGCCAGCTGCGCGGACAATAGGCCGTTGCGGCCCAGTGCGCCGAGAATGGGAATGCGCAAGATCAACAAAGGCGCAAACAGCCCCGCCGCCGCGAGCGCCGACAGCACCGCCGCATAAGGCGTGTAGCGTTCATCGAGTATGACATGGGTGAGATCCGCAGCCACCAAAGCGAGCCCCAAAAAGGCCGGCGCACACAGCGCGCAAGCCCCACGCATAAGGTCCAAGGCCTGATCGCTGCGCTCGGCCCGCCCCTCGCTCCATCGGCTCAAGACCGGCACGACAAGATTGGTAAACGGCGTTAGAAACGGCTGTTGGACGATTTCGACCAGGCGCTCCAACACCCGCAGAACGCCCAACGCCGACGCGCCCAATGTGGCCCCCACGGAAACTTGCACCAGCACTTTCGGTACCATCGCCGTGACAAAATTGCGCCAGATTGCCCCACCTCGGAACATCACCTCGCGGGCGCCACGCGCGTCAAACGCCGCTTGCGGCCAAAACCGCGTTGGCGGCCATAGAAGCAAGGTGGCGCTGAGCGCCTGGGCCGCACGTTGCGCAACCAAAGCCCATTCCGGCGCCGGGCCCAGCGCCACAGCCACGCCAATCACGCCCCCAACCACGGTGGTCGCCATGTTGCGCGCCGCAAGCGAGCGCACCTGAAGCTTAAAGGCAAGCTCTGCCTCCATCACGGCCTGGGCGGGGGCTAAGAGCAGAAGCACGCCCAAAAGTGGCAGGATCGTCGCCAAGGGCGGCATGTTCATTTGCGCGGCCAAGGGCGCAGCGACAGCTAGGGTCGCCAAGGCCGCGACTGCGCACACCGCCAACGCCAGCCAGAACACCGTCGACAACCGGCGGCGCGAAAAGTCGCGCCCGATCACCAGCGCGTCGACCAGCGCATATCTACCTTGAAGCGCCAGCAGATCGAGCAACACAACCGCAAACGCAAAGACGCCAAACACCGCCTGATCCAGCGTTCGCGCCAACACCAAAAACACGAGAAACGCCCCAACCTGGGTCACAAGAAAGTTCAAGGCGCCCCAGGTCAAGGCGCTGCGCATGGGGGGGCGCGGATTGTCGATCGGGTCTGGTTCTTGCACGCCGCGCCTTGTGATGCCCGCCGAACGCCCCACCGATGAACGTCTCTTGCTCTTCGGCGCTGCCGCCGCTTCTAGCCGCCTTGTGCGCGTCTGGCGAGCGACTTCGCGCAGCCTGGGCTATAGGTGGGCCTGGAACGCGAACCGCGCCAGCCGTTCTCGTATCGCGCGCAGGCGGCTGCAGATTGTGACGGGTTGGCGCACTGATCAAAGCATTTGCAACCAACTAATCGGTGGTTTGGTGAACAACGGCGCAGTCCAGGGATCGAGAGGCGCCTACTGCCCGCGGCAGTTCGGCGAACGGAGTTTTTGGCAATGACCGCCTTGCGTGCAATCAGCCACGCCGCGCCGATCCGCGCCAGCGCCGAACCAGTGACGGGAGCCGCATTGCTGGAAACCTTTGGGCTGATGGACGTTCTTGCGATCCTGCGCCGGCGGCTGTTGATCTTTCTCGGCGTTGGCGCCGTGGCCGGCCTTCTGGTCCTTTTGCCGTTTCTGCTCGGTCCGCGGCTTTACACGGCCGTCTCAACCTTGGCCCTCGATCTCGATCAAAGCAGTCTGCTGGGCCGCGACCAGTCAAGCCCCGCGCCACCGGCCGATGACAGCGCTTTGGTGGACAGCGAAGCCGGCATTGTCGGCTCGCGGGCGGTGATGGAGCGGGTGATTGCGCTCGAAAAGCTCGACGCGCGCCCCGAATTCAACAAAGCACTGGAAAAGTCCGGCCCGCTCGGTCTCGTTTTCGGCGCGCCGAAATTGCCCGCCACCGAGACTGAAATGGCAATCACGCAATCACGGGTGTTGGAGGAGGTCGGCAAAAAGCTCAAAGTGAAGCGCTTTGGCCGCACCCGCCTGGTTGAAGTTGAATTCAAATCGCGTGACGCCGCCTTGGCCGCACGGGTCGCCAACGCGTTTGCGTCCGAATATATCCGCGACAGCCTGGACAGCCGCCGCAACCAAGCCGCTAGCGCTTCCGACTTTCTGCGCGGGCGGCTCGGCATGCTGCGCGATGATGTGACGTCGGCCGAACGCAACGCGGAGCGCTTCCGCACCCGTGAAGGCTTGATGAGTGCTGACGGCGTTACCTTGATCGAGCGTCAGATCGTGGAATTGCAAACCCAGCTTATCACCCTGCGCAGCGACCTCGACGAAAAGAACGCCCGCGCTGATGAGGCGCGGCGCTCCTTGGCCGCCACCCGCACGTCTGCGGCGCTCCCGGAAGTGCTGATGTCGAATACGATTGGCGATCTGCGCCGCCAGGAAGCGGAGATCGTGCGCCAACTTGCCGATCTGCGCCAGAACTTTGGCCCCAAATGGCCCGAGTTGCACCGGAAGGAGCAGGAATTGAACGAGCTGCGCGCCCAGATCGACGCTGAGACCGACCGCATCGCCTCCACGCTTGACCGCGACGCCGCAATCGCACGCCAACGCGTGTCGGCCATGGCAATCACGATCGCCAATTTGCAAAGCCGCCTGGGCAATGTGAATGTTGCACAAGTGCAGTTGCGCGATATTGAGCGCAATGCCGACGCCTCGCGCGCGCTTTACGAAGAAGCGCTGGCCAAGCTAAAGGAAGAAGATATTCGTGGGGCCTTCATGGCGCCGAATGCGCGCGTCGTCTCTGAAGCCGCCACGCCGCGTCGCCCGAGCGAACCGCGCCGCATTTTGGGGCTGATCTTTGCGGCTATCGCCGGCCTGGTTGCGGGTTTGGCGGCGGTGATTGGCATTGAGCTATTTGACCGCACCTTCTGGACGCCGCGGGCGTTTGAAAGCCAAATGGGCTTGCGCCATTTGGCTCTGATCCCCGCCGCGCCCGCCTTGAAAGTCGACATCGCCGCCGCCAACGACCCAGAGCCGATTGCAACCACGAGCGATCAGACCAATGGATTCGGTAAGCGCTTGAACGGCCCGCCAACCGACGCAAAGGCCGAACGGGCGCGGCTGAATTACAGCATCGACCATCCCTATTCCAATTTCACCGAAGCTGTGCGCGCGCTGCGGGCCAATGTGCTGCTGTCATCTGCGCCGGCGCCAAAGGTGGTGATGTTCACCTCCGCGCTGCCCGGCGAAGGCAAAACCTTCACGACCCTGAACTATGCGCGGATCTCTGCCATGACAGGGGCGCGCACATTGGCGATTGATTGCGATTTGCGCCGCCGCGGTCTCACCCGCGCTTTGGGCTTGCGTCCGACCATCGGCCTTGTGGAAGTGATCGACCGCTCGGCGAACCTCGACGCTGCGATCCTGCGCGACAGCGCGACAAATTTGGATATTCTGCCGCTGGCCAACACCAAACTGGTCTGTGAAGACATCTTTGAAGGCCGCGCCCTGCGCGACCTGCTGCACAAAGTCAGCGAACGCTATGACGCCGTGATTGTGGACAGTGCGCCTGTCCTGCTGGTCGCCGGCACGCGCTTGCTGGCGGAGTGGGTCAATGCGGTGGTGTTGGTGGTGCAATGGCGCAAGACCAACAAAGGGGTCGCCGCCGCAGCCATTGAAGCGTTGGACGGCGCGCCGCTGATCGGCGCAGTGCTCAGCCAGGTCGACATCAGCCGACCGCGTCTGTTTGAAGATGGCGATATGGGCGCGTATCTTGGCGCCCATGCTGAGTACTATCGCAAATAGGATGACCGCCCGCATCGGCCTCCTGGCCCTACTGGCCTTTGCCATGGCCAATTGCGCGGCCGATGCGCGCACGCTGCGCGTTGATCCGCGCGCACCACACGATGCGCGCGCATTGCGATTTGCCGATTTCGCCGCCGCTGTCGCCGCCGCCCGGCCGGGCGACACGATCGCCCTTGCCGCCGGCGACCATCCGGGCCCGCTGCGCAATGGCCCGGGCAGCGGCGGTAAAGCCGACGCCTGGCTGACGATCACCGCCGAACGCGACCTGGCTGCGACGATCATCGGCCCACAAAGCAGCGCCGAACCGACGCTGGAGATCAATGGCGCGCGCTATATCGAGGTGCGCGGCCTGCGCGCGCGCCACCCTGGCGTCGGCGACTGCTTTTCGGCCCGCAACGCCGCTTATATCCGCTTCATCGCCAATGAAGCGGCCGATTGTGGCGGTGGCGGCATTGCAGCGATCCAGAGCGATCATATTCGCATCGACGTCAACATCGCCGCGCGCAATGCCTTTACCAGCCCCTGGCAGAATAGCGGCATTTCCATCTACCAACCGCGTGCTGTTGACGCCGCACCAGGACCCCACATTGTGATCGTCAACAATATCGCTTTGTTGAATGACAATCGCGCCCCCGCGCCAGGCCAAAGCTTTGCGACCGACGGCAATAGCAGTATCGTGGATGACGGGCGCAATACCCAGAACGGATCCACAGCCGGCCCCTATCGCGCCGCGATTCTGGTCGCCAACAATCTCAGCCTCGGCAATGGCGGCTCCGGCGTGCCGACCTTTTTGACCGACACTGTCACCATTGAGCGCAACACGACCTATTGGAACGATCGCACCGATAGTCCCCGCCAAAGTGAACGCAGTGAGATCGCAGTGATGGACTGCGCCAGTTGCACGGTGCGCGCCAATCCGGCGGTCGTTGGCCCCTGGCCGCGAGACACTGCTGTGCTGTTCGTGCTCGGCGACCAGACGGGCACGACGATCGCTGGAAATGTTTTCGCCGATGCGCGTCCGGGCCGGCGCCTGATCAATGCCTATAAGCCGAGCCGTCTGCCGCAACTCAACGATAATGCCACCGTGCTAGCGCGCTTTGCCCGCGCCAGCTTGGACACCGCCGGTGATTTTACCGTGCGCGGCTGGCACGAGCCGGCGCCCAAAACTCTCATGGGCGCCGATACGACGGCTCTGCCCGCGCTGGCGCGCCTGGCGCCGGCGCCATGACGACCGCCGCTCCCCGCGCGCGGCGCACGGCCAAACCGATTGGCTTGCGCCATCGGCTGATCGCCAGCCGCGGCATTGCCGCATCGTGGGCGGAGTTCGCACTGGCCGTGATCGGGATCACGATCTTTACCGGCGCAGTGATTGTGCGCGACGCCGTGTTTGGCGTGAGCGCCATTTCGCTGGAGCAATTGCGGTTCATCGCCGTCCCGCTGACCGGCCTTGCCATTGTTTGGATGGCGCGCAATCACCAGTTGGCGTTGTTTCTTTTTACTCAGCAGCTGTGGTTGTTTGCGCTGATCGCATGGGCGTGGATGACGACCTTTTGGTCGGTTGATCCGAACACGACGCAGATGCGCTCGCTGGCGATTTTGATGTCTGGCTTGTGCGCGCTTGGCCTGCGCACCCGGTTCGACGCCATGATGCTGGTGCGGATCGTGGCAATCGCGCTTTCCGTCGGCACCAGTTTGTCGGTCATCCAGTTCATGCGCGGCGATCCGATGGTGTGGGACAGCCTCGCCTGGGTCGGCCTGCGCGGCGTGTTCACGCACAAAAACCTCCTTGGCCAATGTTGCGTGATGGCGCTCATTCTGGGCGCTGGCTTGATGTTGAACAAAGGCCCCGATCGCTGGCTTGGCGTGGTCGTGGTGCTGTTTTCGTTGCGCGCGTTGTGGCTGTCTAAATCGGCAACCGCCTTGGCCGCCAGCGCCATTGGACTGGCGCTGCTTGGCCTGATCATCGCGATGGTCAGCCCGCGCATTCCTCAAATACTCAAGCCCTGGCTGGCGATTGCAGCAGGCAGCGCGGCGCTCACCGCCGCGGTGTTCAAGGATCGCGTGATCAACATGCTTGGCCGTGAATCGACGTTGACGGGGCGCGACGAAATCTGGAATTTCGCGATCGACCGCATCCGCGAAGAGCCCCTGCTTGGCCACGGCTTTCGCGCCTATTTCACCGCCCCCGGCAACGACGCGTTCATCAAGTTCTATTTCAAGGGCCAGCAATATGACCAGGCTCACAGCTCCGTGTTGCAAACCATGCTTGACCTTGGGCTTGTCGGGTTTGCGCTTTTGGTTGGCTTCGTGCTCATCACCCTGGTGCGCGCGCCCCAAGCCTTAACCGACCCAGGCCGGCGCATCTGGGTTGTGCTGTTTATCGCCGTGCTGATCAATGCCCAAACCGAGGCGCTGATCTTGTCGCCGACGGGCTTTACCTGGCTCGTCATGCAAATCGCGGCGGTGGCGATCGCTGCCGGCGCCAATCCGCGTTTTCTTCCAGCGCCTGCGTCGGCCCGCCACAGTCGCCCGCCCACGCGCCGCGCCCGCCCCCTTGCACCATGAGTTCGCCCGCGCCCCGCGTCATTGAAGTGCTGGCCTCCGGCCCCGCCGAAGGCGGCGGGATCGGGCAATTTGTCCGCTATCTCACAGCCGAAAATGAAACCCTGCGCGCCCTCGACATCGTCGCGACTGTGGATCCGCGCGGGCCTGGCGCGGCCTACGCCACCGCTTGGCGTTTGCCGATGGCTTTGGCGCACTTGCTGATCTTGCGCCTGGCGCATTTTTCTTCGCCGCCCACATTGCATCTCCATATTGCCGGGCGCTTGAGCACATGGCGTAAATGCGTGGTGATTCTGTGGGCGCGGCTGATCGGCTTTGTGTGCGTCGCGCATTACCACGAATATGGCTATGCCAAATTCCTCACCGAATTAGCGCGCCCGCTGCAGGCCTTTGTGCGGTTTTGCCTGCGTCAATGCGCCGGCCACATCGTTCTGGGTCCCAAGGAAGCGGAGGCCTTGCCGCCGCTGATCGGCGCTTGTGCGTCGCTTTTCACGGTCACCCCTAATGGTGTTCCAAGCGCGCTCCTCAGTGCGCCGCGCACCGCACCCACAAGCCCGGTCGAGATCGTCTTTGTCGGCGCCTTGTCTGATCGCAAGGGCGTAGACGAATTGCTCAGCGCCTGCGCGACCCTGCGAACGCCGGCTGCGTGGCGATTGACATTTTGCGGCGGCGGCGATCTGGCCGGACGCAGCGCGCGCGCCGCAGCGCTCGGGATCGGCGAACGCTGTGTATTTCGCGGCCAAACCGCAGCGCCGCAGGTGCACGAAGCGCTCGCAGCCGCCCATATCTATGTGTTGCCAAGCTATGCAGAAGGATTGTCGGTCGCGCTGCTGGAAGGCATGGCTTTTGGGTGCGCCGTAATTGCGACACCCGTCGGCGAACATCGTTTGGTCTTGGCGCACGAAACAAATGCTTTGGTTGTCGCCCCCGGTGATGTCGATGGCTTGAGCACTGCGCTGGCCCGGCTGATTGACGACCCATCTTTGCGCGCCGAGCTAGGCGCCGCCGCGCGCACCACGATTGGCGCACGCTTTACCGCCGGCATTGCCTTGTCCCGCATCGCCGCCGCCATTGCCGCCGCTCACCCTGGCGGCTGCGCCAATTCTGCGGCCAACAACGCATAAGCGGCCGCAATGGCGGCCCAGCTGCGGGTTGTCAGCATCTGCGTGCGAAAGGCCAGCGCCGCTGCGCGCCGGGCGTAAAGATCTTGGCCGGCAAAGCTCAAGATTGCCGCGGCAACGGCGGCCGCATCGCCCGGCTTGGCGATTTCAACACCCGGCATCCCTTCACCCAACAAGGCGGCGATGCCGCCTTCAGCGGTCGCAATCACGGGGCGCGCATTTGAGGCCGCAAGCACCGCGACACCGGACTGGGAATTGAAGTTGCGATAAGGCATCAAAAATGCGTCGCACTGGGCGATGAGTTCATCCAGGCGATTATTCTCAACAAAGCCGATCTCCAGGGTCACCGCGTCCGGGTGGCGCTGCGCCAAATCGGCGCATTCGGCCCAATAGCCGACGTCTTCGCCACTTGGCGCCCCGGCGATCCGCAACCGCACGCCAGCGCCCGCCGCACGCGCGCCAACCACGCCTTCAATCGCTTCGCGCACACCCTTGTTGGCGCGCAAGGTTCCAAACAGCAACAGCTCGCCCGCACCCGGCGCCGGCGTAGGCGCGCCGCGGACAAAGACGCCATGCTCGATAATGCTGACCTTATTTGCGACGCCAGGGAAGGCCGCGTTCAAAGCGTCGCGGGCCGGCGGCGTCAGCACCACCAAACGATCGGCCAAGGCAAGCGGCGCTGCGTAGACCGCGCGCTCAAGACCGCGCAAGCGCTGTGGCAGTCGCCAAGCATGAGGAAGCGGATCGTGAACTACATAGATCATCCGCCCTCCGATCAGTCTTGCCAGCGCCATAAGCGGCGCACTCAGCACCAACGGATCAGGAATATTAATGATCAGTGTTCGGCTCGATGCGACCGCCGCCATCAGACCCAAGGCGGACTTGAAATAGCGCCCAATTGAAGCCCAGGCCCGCACCATCCGGGATTGATGCCCATCGGCGGCCCGCATTGTCGGCCAGTGTTTTAATTGGGCATGGGCTGGGGCATATCTTTCTTCTTCCGGGCGCGGCGCCACGAACAGAACATCACACCCCTTGTCCGCCAAAGCATAGGCAAGTTCCTGGGCGATCAATCCGTTTCCGGATGATCGCCATTCTTTGGTGTAAATGCACAGACGCATTCGCCTGTTAGGAGAACCGAGCCGCGTCACTCTAAACCTTTCGCCTGGAACGGGAATTCCACGCAAAACATGCGCCAACTCGCAGCTTCGTTGAAACACACGCGCCGATCACGCGCAGCCAGGAGCCCCGCAACTGCACCAATATATCTCAAGCCGGGAATAAGCTTTGCATAGGCTTGCCGCGCATGAGATGCACAGATAAAGCGAAACAACGCTATGGCGGGCGTCTTGGAACGGAGCAAAAAAAAACCATCGTCCGGCACAATGGCTGAAGACGACCGTCAAACGGCTCATTTCAAACCAGCCGGACAGCGGCTTGCGCCGGAAAATGTGGCGCTAACCGGCGGTACGTTTACTGCCCCGAGGCCGACGCCCTTTCCTGTGAACCCGAGCTATTTGCGCCGCTTTGGCCGAAGCGGAAACTCCGACGGCCTATTACGGCTCATGGACCTAACGCTGAGCGTTTTGATCTTGATCCTCATTGCACCGCTGTTGGTGACAATCGCGCTGGCGGTCAAGGCGACAACCAAAGGCCCGGTCATGTTTGCCCAAGTGCGGTATGGCCGGTACGGGCGGCCGTTTTCGATTCTGAAGTTTCGCACGATGCTGGCGACAGGTGACCGCGCCCAAGAACTCGAACAAGCCAAACGCAACGATCCTCGGGTCACGCCGGTTGGCAAGCTTCTGCGCCGCACCAGCCTAGACGAGTTGCCGCAACTTATAAATGTGCTGTTGGGCGACATGTCGCTGGTCGGTCCGCGGCCGCATCCGATCACGCTGGATCACGAATGGTCCGCCAAGATCGCGCAGTATGGCGTGCGCTTTTGCGTACGGCCCGGAATCACTGGGCTCGCCCAAGTGCGTGGCTTCCGCGGCGAGATTGCTAACTCCGAGCAATTGCGTGGTCGGGTCTTATCGGACATCGACTTTGTTCGTCGCCGCTCGCCGGGGCTGTATCTGTCGATTCTGATTAAGACTGTTCTGGTAGTCCTGTTTCAGGATGAGGCCTACTGACAGCGTGATGGACGGCGGTTTTTCTATGGACCAGGCGCGAAAGCCATTTGCTCGCCATGTCGTGCTTGGCGTCGAGATCGATTATTGCAGCGCCGAGGAAACATGTGCAGCGGTGCTCGACTGGGCACAGGCCGGCGATGGCGGCTATGTCTGCATTCCTAACGCCCATGTGGTGATCGAAGCGGTGGACGACCCTTCCTATGCGGCTATCTTGGCCGGGGCTAAATTGCGCATGCCCGACAGCACGGTTCTGCAGAAGGCGCGCAGCTGGCTGTACAATGTACCGATGCCTCATACCTTGCTCGGCGGGCGCCTGACGCACCTGATCGCAGGACAAGCGGCGGCCCGCGGCGTGCGCGTCGGTTTCATTGGCGGCGCCCCGGAATCGCTCAAGCTCGTGCAGAAAAATCTGAAGCGCGACTTTCCCAATCTGCAGGTGGCGCATGTGTTCAGCCCGCCTTTCGGCCCGGCCACGCAAGACTCAGCGCGCGCCGCCGCTGTCGCCGCCCGCGCCGCCGGTTGCCAAGTGATCTTCATCGGTCTGGGCGCGCCCAAGCAAGAACGCTGGATGGCGATGGCCGCGCCTCATCTTCCAAACGCCGTGATGCTGGGCGTTGGCGGGTCGTTTGACATGATCGCGGGTGTGAAGCCCTCAGCATCGCCGATTGTTCATCGTCTTGGCTTAGAATGGGTCAATCGATTGATGCAGGATTCAAAGCGGCTCGGCCCGCGCTATTTGCGCACGAATCCGCGCTTTTTGCTGGGCGTCTTGCGCCAGAAAAGGGAGTTGCAGCGCGCCCGGACAGGCTAATTGGCCGCTCGCGCAAATGTGTGCGCAGCCACTCCTTGTCAGACCGCCAGCGCCATGCGCCCTTGTTCATTGTGTTGTGGAGTGAATTGCGTGGCAATAGCAGCTGAACTGCACGCCTCGCCCGCTATGGAGCCGATGCTGACTTGGCGCCGCCAGGATGCGCTTGAGCCGATTCAACTTGGCTATCCGCGCGCGCCAGCGCCAAATCATACGCCGCCCCTCACGCATGTCCTCATGCTTCCGACCAGATGTGATTTCGCCGATCTTGCTGTTGTCATGAGCGTTTTCACGCTGCGCGCCAGCGGCGAAGCCGCAATCCAGATCGGTATCTACGATAATGCCTGGCGGGTCATGCAAATGACACCCGCCGGCGCAGCAACGGCGGCACAGCTCAGCACGGCGGCGCGCGCGCTCTTGGTTGCGCGCGCCCCCGACGTCGCGCACGAGGCTGCGCCAGCTTGCGCTGTGGTCCTGAGCGCTGCACCGCTCAATCGGCCGCTTCCAGAGCACATCGACCTGGCGGTCAGCGCTGATTTCGCAGAACGCCGTCTCCATGTGGTGCTGCACCGCGACTATGGCGATGTCGCCGCCACCATCATCGCCCAACTTCAAACCGCCCTTGCCGCGCTTTGCGCCGAACCGCACCAGCGGCTTGACCAAATCCGCTTCAGTCCTCAGCTGGAACGCGCCCTCATCGACGATCACGCCCGCGGCCCGAAGGCAGCCATTCCCTTTGCCGCAATCACAGACAGCATCAGCGCGCGCGCGATCAGCGACCCGCAGCGCCTCGCCCTCTTGGACGAGTACGCGATCTGGAGCTTTGCCGCGTTGCAGGCGCGCATTGACGCGCGCGCGGCCGCATTGGCGAGCCTGGGGGCGGCCAAAGGCGCCATCATCGGCGTCTGCCTGTCGCGCAGCGCAGAATTGCTGATAACGCTCTTGGCGGTGACACGCACCGGTGCGGCCTATCTTCCGCTCGATCCGGCTCATCCCACGGCGCGGATCGAGGGGATGATTGCCGACGCTGAAGCGGCTTTCGTTGTCGTCGACGCTGAAACAAGCAGCACCCATCGCCTTGGCGCGGCGCCGACGCGCACGCTGGGCGAAATCGACGCGGTGGCGCCAGCACCCTGGCGCGCGCCGACGATCGCCGCTGAAGATCTTGCCTATGTGATCTACACGTCAGGCTCGACCGGCCAGCCCAAGGGCGTGGCGGTGGCGCACGCAACGATTGCGGCTTTTTTCACCGGAATGGATGGACCTTTGGCGCCGCATCCGAATGATCGCTGGCTGACGGTGACAGCCCCAACATTTGATCCCAGCGTGTTGGATTACTTCTGGACACTGACGCGCGGCTGCAGCGTTGCGGTCTATCGCCCGTCGAGTGCGACGCGGGGCGAGGGCGAAATGAGCGTTGCGCAGGCCGTGCTCCATTGCCGAGCAACGCATCTGCAATGCACGCCGTCGCTCATCACGATCATGCTTGTCGATCCTGAGGGCGCAGCCGCATTTGCCCAATTGCGGATGATTTTGGTCGGCGGCGAAGCCTTGAGCCGCGCCAACGCGGACGCCGTGCAAACCCTGATGGCGCCAGGCGGGCGGTTGATAAATCTCTACGGCCCGACAGAGGCAACCGTATGGAGCACAGTCGGTGATGTCGCGCGCAATGGCGGGCTCATCACACTGGGCCGGCCCATTGCCAATATCGCCTGCCATGTTCTCGCCGCCGACGGCGCCGTTCAGGCCGCACTGGCGCCCGGTGAAATCTGGATCGAAGGCCCCAATGTCGCGCTCGGCTATTGGCGCAGACCTGAATTGACGCAAGCCGCTTTTTTTGAAGCCGCCGCTCCATTCAGCGCGCGCATGTATCGCACCGGCGATATTGCGCGGCGCTGGCCCGATGGGCGCTTGGAATATCTCGGCCGCCGCGACGACCAGGTCAAAATTCGCGGCCATCGCATTGAGCTTGGCGAAATTGAGCGGGTCTTGGAACGCGTCGAAGGGGTGCAGCGTTTGATCGTTGTTGCCCGCGCGCAAGGCGATGACGCCAGCGACAAGCGCTTGTTCGCCTACTATACGCAACGACCGGGGGCCCAGGTCGATCCCCGCGCTTTGCGCGCCGCAGCCGCAACGCGATTGCCCGAACATATGCGCCCGCAAGCAGCCATCAAACTCAACGCCTTTGAGCTGACCGCCACCGGAAAAATCGACCGCAAGAAATTGCCGTTGCCGGAGAGTGAACCCGGCGCCCCGGCCACGGCGGACGATCCAATCACCGAGCAATTGCGCCTGATTTGGCGAGATGTGCTGGGCGTTGGCGGCCATGATGTGGGCCAAAGCTTTTTTGACCTTGGCGGCAACTCATTGACCGGCGCGCGATTGTTTGCGCGGATCGACGAGGCCTTCGGCGTGCGCCTGCCGCTGGCCTGTTTGTTCGATGCCCCAACAATCCAGACGCAGGCCGATCTCTTGGCGCGCCGCGGCGCCGGCGGGGCATTCTCGCCCCTGGTGCGCATCGCATCAGGCGACTTGGGACGCAGCGCCTTTTTCTGCGTGCACGGGGCCGGCGGTAATGTTGTGTTTCTCCAACCGCTCGCCGCGCATCTAGGCAAGCACCGCCCACTCATCGGAATCCAGGCCTTTGGTGTAGACGCATCAAACGAACCTTTAAGCGACATCCAAGACATCGCGGCCCGCTATGTTGCGGCGGTGCGTCAAGCCCAACCCTGCGGGCCTTATCTGCTCGGCGGCTATTCCGGCGGCGGCGCCATTGCGATCGAAATGGCGCATCAATTGCGCGCCACAGGCCAGACCGTTGGCCTGGTGGCGTTGTTCGATGCATTGGCGCCCGGCAGTCGCTTGACCGGCTTCAGCCTCGCGGAACGGATCGCCCATTTGCCAAAGGTCAGCCCATCGATCGTGTTGCGCTTTGTATTGCGCCGGCTGATGCCGTTTGTCGCCAAGCCGGTCGCCACGACGCCGCTTGAGCGCGCCGCAGAGCGGACGCTTGCGGCCATGTTGAGCGGCCTCGATTCGTATCGGCCAGCCCCCTATGAGGGCGATGCCCTGTTGGTGCGCGCAGCCCAAGCGCGGCTGTCTTACGTGGTCGCCGGCGCATTGCTCGGTTGGGAACAAACCTTGCGCGGCCAGGTAGAAACGCTCACGGTCGACGCCACGCACGACGACATGTTTGAAGGCGAAGCCCTCTCAAGGTTAGCTGAGCGTCTGAGAACGCGGCTGGATGAACTTGATCCTAGCTGATGGGCATTTGCCCTGGGAGCGGCGCGCCCCGAATGCAGGCTCAAAGCCCGTCATCAAAACTTGAATGGCTGCGTGGGTTGGGCCAGTTTATCCCCGAGGCGGTCGGACCGAACCGGCCAGGAGATGCAGATGCACCTGCAGCGGAGAATTCTGGTGACCGGCGGGGCCGGATTCGTTGGATCACATCTGTGCGAAAAGCTGCTTGCGCGCGGCGCGGAGGTCTTGTGCGCGGACAATTTTTTCACCGGGGCCCGCCGCAACATCGAACATCTTGTTGGCCATCCCCGCTTTGAACTGATGCGCCACGACGTGACCTTCCCGCTCTATGTTGAGGTGGACGAAATCTTCAATCTCGCCTGCCCAGCCTCACCTGTTCATTACCAACATGATCCGGTGCAAACGACCAAAACCAGCGTGCATGGTGCGATCAATATGTTGGGCCTCGCCAAGCGCACGCGGGCAAAGATTCTGCAAGCCTCGACCTCAGAAGTCTATGGCGATCCAGCCGTGCATCCCCAGACCGAAGACTATTGGGGCAATGTCAATCCGATCGGGCCTCGCTCGTGTTATGATGAAGGCAAACGCTGCGCCGAGACGCTGTTCTTCGACTATCACCGCCAGCACCAACTGCGCATCAAGGTGGCGCGGATTTTCAACACCTATGGTCCGCGGATGCATCCCAATGACGGCCGGGTCGTGTCGAATTTCGTCGTCCAAGCCCTGCGTGGGGAAGACATCACCATCTACGGCGATGGCTGCCAGACCCGCTCCTTTTGCTACGTCGATGATCTGGTCGATGGCCTAATGCGGCTGATGGACACCGGCGACGATGTCACCGGCCCGATCAATATCGGCAATCCCGGCGAATACACGATGATCGAACTGGCCGAGCAAGTGCTGGCCTTGACCGGCGCCAAATCAAAGCTGATCCACAAGCCGCTTCCCGCAGACGATCCGCGCCAACGCCAGCCTGACATCACGCGGGCCCGCACCATCCTGGACTGGGAACCGAAAACCAACCTGAAAGCGGGCCTGCAGCGCACCATCGACTATTTCGACGAGCTGTTGAAAACGCATTGAGCGGGCGCCGGTTGCGATCAGACGCGCGGCGGGCCAAACTTCGATCATGCGCGACCTGCATCTTTCGACGCCAACAGACGATTGGCCGCTTTATGGCCTGATCGACGATATCCGCCCGGCTTTAAGCGCGGCCTTCGATGCCGGCCAGAACGGCGCCATCGCAACCTTGGTTCACGTCGATGGCCCAAGCCCGCGCAGTCCCGGCGCGCAAATGTTCATCGCGTCGGATGGGGCCGTCGCTGGCTATGTATCAGGCGGTTGCGTGGAGGCCAGTGTGGCCTTGATCGCCAAAGACGTCGTGGCCGAGAACCGCGTGCGGCGCGTTATTTTTGGCGCCGGCAGCCCCTATGCCGATATCAAGCTTGTCTGCGGCGCCCGGATCGAAATCGTGATCGAACCGGCGCAGCGCGGTGATGAAACCTGGCGCGCCGTACTTGACGCCAGCGCTTCCCGTCAGCCGATCATTCGCAGCCGCAACGGCGCCGGCGCGCCCATGCTGTTGACGGATGCGCCCCCAGGTTTGGCCGGTGAACACAAAGACGGCGCCTTTTGGCGGCGCTATCTGCCGCCGCAACGCTTGATCGTGCTCGGCGGCGATCCGGTCGCGGTGGCTTTGGCCCGGCTGGCGCATGCCAGCGCCGTGGAGGTCCATCTGGTCCGCGCCTACGGCCCGGCCGCCGGGCCCGACCAATTTGGCGGCCATTATCGCAGCGCCGATCCGGCCTCCGCGCTGGCGGATCTCAAACCCGACGCCTGGACGGCGGTGGTCACCACCACCCACGACCTTGACGCCGATCACGCCGCCTTGCGCGCGGCCCTGCCTTCGCCGGCCTTCTATGTCGGTGCGCTGGGTTCCCGCCGGCGCCTCGCCGACAGGATCGACAAACTCCAGACGGACGGGCTCGATTGGGCGGCGGTGAAGCGCTTGCGGGCGCCTGTTGGTTTAGACATTGGCGCCCGCACGCCCCACGAGATCGCCATCGCGGTTCTGGCCGATATCATCGCTGCGGCGCGCAGCGCGCGGCCCGCGTGAGCCGCGGCATTGTCGTGCTCGCCGCCGGCTTGTCGGCGCGCATGGGTGGGCCAAACAAGTTGCTTCAGGCGTATCGCGGCCGACCGCTGGCGTCGTGGGCGCTGGCCTGCGCCGGCGCCGTGGCGGCGGATAAGCGGGTGATTGTATGCGGGCGCGACGCCGCTGCGGTCGCCGCTCTCGCACCGCCGGGCTGTACCCGCTGCGATAATCCGACCCCGGACGATGGGCTGGCGTCTTCCTTGCGCCTAGGGCTTGCAGCCTTGGGTGATGTGCGCGCCGCTGGCGTGCTTCTGGCGGATATGCCGGACGTGCGCCCGCAACTGGTCGAGCGCTTGTTTGAAGCACTCAAATTCCATTACGCCGCTGTTCCCAGACGCGCCGGCGAATGGGGCAATCCGGTGGTGCTCAGTGCGGAAGCCACGCAGGAAGCAAAGCGGCTCAGCGGCGATGCCGGCGCGCGCGCGCTGATGAAGCGCAACGCCGCGCGGATTGCTTTCCTTGACACCGACGACGCCGCCATTCTGCGCGACCTTGACACCCCGGGCGATTTCACGAGCTAAGCCGGGTCAGGCGAAGCGCTTCCACCAAATCGCCTGGCTTGGGATAGCGCCCCGGCGCCAGCTTCACCAACGCATCGGCGCCGTGGAACACGCTGAGCAGCGAACTGTCCTGACGTTCAAACGGCGTCGCGACCATTCGCGCATCGGCGCCAACGAACAAACGCGCGCGCAGAAAATGGGTGCGCGGGCCATTGGCGTCGACCTGCGCCCCCAGCACGGCGGCGAAGAGATCGTTGGTGATGGCCGCGCCGCGCATTTTCTGCAGGAGTGGGCGTAAGAATAGGTGCGCACAGACCAGGGCGGATGCCGGATTGCCGGGCAAGCCGAGCACCGGCGCCGTGCTTGTGCGCGCAAACCAGACCGGCTTGCCTGGCCGCACGCTCGATTTCTCAACGGCAAGACGTCCGCCATGGCGCGCCAGCGCCGGCTTCATGAGATCATGATCCCCAACCGAGGCGCCGCCGACTGTCACGACCAGATCAGAGCCTGCCAGCACCTCGCCAAACAGGGCAGCGAGGTGATCGAGATTATCCCCGCGCGGTGTGAAGCGTTGCGCACCTGCGCCCCAGGCCGCTGCCAATCCGCAGAGACCAAACGAGACGCTTTCATAAATCTGATGCGGCGCGGGCGATTGTCCGGGATCGACCAATTCATCGCCGCCGCTGATGATCGCGATGCGCGGCATGCGCACAACGCTGACCGTCTCGGCGCCAGCGCTGGCGGCGAGCGCGAGCGCAACGCCATCCAGCCGCTCGCCCGCCGCCAGAAGCTTTCGGCCAGACATGAAGTCGCAGCCGGCGAGGCGCACATGCTGGCCGGCAGGCGTTGCTGGCGCCCGCACCTGATCGCCTTCGCGCGCGCAGTCTTCTTGAATGGCCACGGCATCCGCGCCCGCCGGCACGATCGCGCCGGTAAAGATGCGCGCCGCCTCGCCTGGCATAAGCGCCGGCAAGGCCGGTGCGCCGGCGGCGGCGGCGCCCACAACATGCAGCGCCCCCGGCGTTGCACTGGCCGCCAACGCATACCCATCCATGGCGGACGCGTGAAACGGCGGCTGATCGCGCGATGCGATCACAGGGTGGGCCAAGGTGCGGCCAAGTGCAGCCGTCAAAGCGACAGTTTCGGCATCAAGCGCCTGCACGCTTTGCAGCATGCGCGCCAAAGCCGCTTCCGGTGCGGCGTTGCGCAAAACATCATCCGTCATCGGACGATCGTACATAGGCGCCGCTTTTGCCGCCGGTTTTTTCCAAAAGCCGCACGGCCTCTATTGTCATACCTTTTTCAAGGGCCTTCAACATGTCGTACAAGGTCAGGCACGCCACACTCGCGGCCGTCAGCGCCTCCATCTCAACGCCCGTTGGCCCGGTGATTTTCACACGCGCGGTGACGATGAAGCCGGGCAGCGCCATATCAGGTTCGATCGCAACGGACACGGACGATATCGCCAATGGATGGCACATCGGGATCAGCTCAGCGGTGCGTTTGGCCGCCATGATGCCGGCAATTTCGGCGGTGCGGCGGGGATCGCCTTTCGGCCCGCCGGCGAGCGCCGCTGCCAGCGTTTCTGGCTTCATCCGCAAGCGGCCTTCAGCGACGGCGACACGCACGGTGTCAGACTTCTCCGACACATCGACCATCCGCGGCCGCCCGGCTTCGTCAAAATGGGTGAGCTTGTCGGCCATCACTTTTCCAAAAGCCGCGGCATCAGCTCGACCATATTGCACGGCTTGTGGCGGCTATCGAGCTGCCAGCGGATGATCTTGTCCCAACCATCCTTGCAGGCGCCATTGGAGCCGGGCAGCGCAAAAACAAACACGCCCTTCACGATGCCAGCGCACGCGCGTGATTGCAGTGTGGAGAGCCCGACGCTTTGGTAGGACACCAGATGCCAGACCACGGCATAGCCATCGATCTCCTTGTCGAAGAGCGGGCGCAGCGCTTCGGGCGTGACATCGCGCCCGGTGATGCCGGTGCCGCCGGTGGTCAAGATGACATCGACATCGCCGGCCGCGATCCAGGAATTTATCTGGGCCTGAATATCGCTGACATCGTCTTTCACCCAGGCGCGTGCGGCAAGCACATGGCCATCGCGTGCGACACGATCAGCGAGCAGCTTGCCGGACGTGTCGCTTTCCTCGTCGCGCGTGTCGGAGACGGTCATGACGGCGATCCGCACCGGCTGGAATGGCGCATCGGGCAGGATTTTACCGCCCGGCGCGGGAAGAATATCGCTCATCTAACTCTCCCAGGCCGCGCGGGTGGCGTAGTCGTCGCTGCGCGGTTCAATCCAATGTTCACCGTCTGCGCGGCGTTCGCGCTTCCAGAAAGGCGCTTCAGTTTTCAGCCTGTCCATCAGATAATCGACGCAGGCCAGCGCCTGCTTGCGATGGCGCGACAACGCGGCCACAAGCACGATCGCTTCGCCGGGCGCCATCTCGCCTGCGCGATGGATCACAAGCGTATCCAAAACATCGAAGCGGCCCAGCGCATCGGTTTCTATGGCGGCGATGGCGGCTTCAGTAAAGCCGTCAAAGTGCTCCAAAATCAGCGCTTCCACGCCAGCGCCGCGGACAAGGCCCACAAAACTCGCCAGCGCGCCGGCGCGGGTCTCGCCGGCGGTGAAAGTGGCCAATGCTGCTGAAGGATCAAATGATGACAGCACCAACTGCGCAGTCATGGCCCCACCCCGCTTCTGGCCTCGCCAAGATCGTGGCCCGCTCCAAATGGACCCGACAATAGCCCTTGATCCACGATCAGTATGCGATCGGCGACGACGCGCAACCGCTCCGTCTCGTGGCTCACAAGCAGGATCGGACACGTCTCTGCGACCGCACGCAGATAATGATCGATCTGGCGCCGGCGCGCATCGTCAACCATGGCCGTCGGTTCGTCCAGCAGCAACAGCCGCTCGCGTCGCAGCAAGGCGCGCGCCAAGCTGATCCGCTGCCGCTCGCCGCCGGACAGTCCAGCAATCCGGCGGTTGAGCAAGCCGCCAATATCTAGGGCGGTCAGCATATCATCCCAATCATGCGGCAAAGCGGCGCCGGACACCAAGATGTTGTCGCGTACGGTCATATGCGGGAACAGCCGCGCATCTTGAAACGCTACGCCAATGCCGCGCCGCCAGGACGGCAAAAATATCTTTTGCGCCGGCGCATCCAGCACCTCATTGGCGCATGTCAGAACGCCCGCCTCGGCGCGATCCAAACCCGCCAGCAGACGCAGCAGGCTGGTCTTGCCCGCGCCGGATTTCCCGCACACCAAAGTCATGCCCTGCAGCGGCAAGCTGGCCCGCGCCTGCAACACAAACCCCCCGCGTCGGCCGACGGCGGCAAGCTCCAACATCACGCCGCCAACCGCGCTTCCAGACGCGCCCGCAAAGTCGCCGCCAGAATGATTGCGGCTGTCGCCATCGCCACCGAAATGCACGCCAGGCGCAGCGCCTTGACCTCACCGCCAGGCGCCTGAAGCGCGGCAAAAATCGCCAGCGGCACCGTCTGCGTTTCGCCAGGAATATTGGCGGCAAACGTGATGACCGCGCCAAATTCCCCAAGGGCGACGGCAAAGGCTGTCAAGACGCCGGCGACCAGTCCCGGGGCCGCAAGCGGCAATGTAACCCGCCAAAACGCGCGAACCGGCGAGAGACCGGCGGCATGAGCCGCTTCGATCAAGCCAGCGTCGACAGCTTGAAACGCCAGGCCGGCCGAACGCGCCGCAAACGGCGCGGCGACTATGCCCGCTGCGATCCCGGCGCCCAGCGTGGAAAAGGCCAAGCGCACACCAAAGCGTTCATCCAAAAAAGCCCCCAGCGGGCTTTCCACGCCCAGCGTCAGCAACAACGCCAAGCCGACAACGATCGGCGGGGTGATCACCGGCAAATGCGCGGCAAGCTCCACCAGAACGCCGCCGGCGCCGCGCCCGCGTGAGCGCGCCAGGACCAAGCCGATCGGCCCGCCGATCGCCAACGCGATAAGGCTGGCGATGGCGGCGACCTGCAGCGATACGCCCACAGCAGTCAGTTCGTCGGGGCTGAACATCATGACGGTGCTAAGAAGCCGAGCGACTTGAAAACCGCCACCGCCTTGGGGCTGCGCCAGTGCCCAAGAATGTCACTGGCGGCAGGCGCAGCACCCGCCACCAGTGCGGCTTCGTAAAGAATAGGTCGGTGTAAATTCGCCGGGATGCGCGCGATCACTTTCACTTGGTTGGAGAGCGCCGCATCGGTGGCGTAGACAATTCCAAACGATGCGCCGCCGCGGGCGGTGAGTTGCACCGCGCTTGGCGCGTCTTGCGCAAAGGCGACCCGCTCGTTCAAGGCGGCGTCGATCCCAGCCGTTTTGAGCGCCTCTATAACATAGGCGCCAAGGGGCGCCGCCTTTGGATCGGCAGTGACCCAACGATCATTGGGACCAAGCCGGTTGGGCAGCTCTGACAGCACAGACAGCGCGCGGGCCCGACGGCGAGGCGCGATCACGACCAGCTCATTACGGGCGAGCGGTACCCGCGTGGCGGCTTGCAGTTTTCCCTCGGCCACGAGTATTTCGATCCATTTCGGATCGGCGGCGCAGAAGATCGCGGCTGGCGCGCCGGCGCTGATCTGGCGGGCGAGCAATCCCGATGCGCCGAGCGAGACGACATAGGGCGTGGGGCTCGAGCGCGCCAATTGCTCCAAAGGCGTCTTCAGGCTTGCGGCTGCAAACACGATCAAAGGATCCGGCGCCGCAAATGCCTGACACGCAGGTCCAATAAGTACGCCCGCGAGCAACAAACGCCGACTGATTTGGATGGCCACCGTCTATCCTCCGCTGAAGGGCGGCATAAAGGCCAGTTCGTCGCCGGCCTTGAGCACAGGATCGGCGCCGCGGGCCAAAACCTGCTTGTTCAGCGCCACCGCTATGCCTGGCGCGGCAAGCGCTTGCGCCAGGCCCGGCGGCTGGGTGGCGATATAGGCAGATACGGATTTTCCGGGTTGCGTGGTATGGCTGCGGGCGCCGGCAATGTCGCGCAGGCGGCCGAGAAACTGCACCGTGACGCTCATCCGCCGGTCACCGACATATGGCGCGCCACAGACGGGCGGCCGAGACGATCAACCACGAAATCATGGCCCTTGGGCTTGCGGCTGATCGCTTCATCAATTGCTGCGCCAAGCACTGCATCATCGGCGCCGCTGCGCACCACACTGCGCAGATCGGCGGCGTCTTCTTGGCCGAGGCACATATAAAGCGTGCCGATGCAGGTCAGCCGCACGCGGTTGCAGCTTTCGCAGAAATTGTGCGTCAACGGCGTGATGAAGCCGAGCCGGCCACCGGTCTCAACGATGCGCACATAGCGCGCCGGGCCGCCGGTGCGGTCAGGCAACGCGTCAAGCGTCCAGAAAGATTGCAAGTCGCGTTCGACCTGTTTCAGCGACAAGAATTGATCGATGCGATCGCCCTCGACCTCGCCCATCGGCATGGTTTCGATCAGGGTCATGTCAAAGCCGCGGTTATGGGCCCACTGAATCAGCGCCGGGATTTCGCCGGCATTGTCCTTCGCTAAGGCCACGGTGTTGATCTTCACTTGGAGACCGGCGCGGTCGGCGGCGTCGATGCCTTCCAGCACGGCGGGCAAGAGATCGCGCCGGGCGATGCGGGCAAATGTGGCGCGGTCCAGGGTGTCGAGGCTGACATTGATCCGCCGCACGCCGAGATCAGCGAGCCGGCCAGCATGTTTGGCGAGCTGCGTGCCGTTGGTGGTCAGAGTCAGTTCTTCGAGGCCCAGGCTGAGTTTGCGCGACAGGCTTTCGATCAGCGCCATCACGTCCTTGCGCACCAGCGGCTCACCGCCTGTCAGGCGCAGCTTGCGCACGCCCTTGGCGATGAAGGCCGAACAAAGACGATCGAGTTCTTCAAAGCTGAGCAGATCGGACTTCGGCAGAAAACTCATCTGCTCCGCCATGCAATATGTGCAGCGCAGATCGCAGCGATCCGTCACCGACACCCGCAGATAGCTGATCGCTCGGCCAAACGGATCGATCAGCACAGGCGCGGCTGCGGCAGCGTCAAACGTCGGGGCAGCGCTCATCGCGCCGCCCCACTTTTGGCGATGTGATCAACGCCAAGCCTCATGCCGGCCTGAACGGCAGTTTGAACGTCGCCTTTCCAGTGGCGGCGAGCACGGCATTGGCGACAGCCGGCGCGATCGGCGGCGTGCCGGGTTCGCCGACGCCAGAAGGCGGGTTGGTCGATGGCACGATGTGGGTATCCACCGCCGGCATGTCGCTGATGCGCAGCGAAGGATAGGTGTCGAAGTTATTCTGATCGACTTCGCCATTGGTCAGCGTGATCTGGTCATACAGCGCCGCCCCAAGGCCATAGCCAAGGCCGCCTTCCATCTGCGCGGCGATCTGGTTAGGCGAAACCGCAATGCCGCAATCAACCGCAACCGTGACTTTGTGAACCTTGGGCGCGCCCCCGGCCATCGTCACATCAGCGACCATCGCCACGATCGAGCCGAAGCTCTCATGCACCGCGACGCCAAGACTATGGCCGCGGCCGAGCGATTTGGGATAGCCGGACTTCTCCACCGCCAGATTGAGCGCGCCGAGATGGCGCGGCGCCTTGGCGAGCAGTTGGCGGCGATAGGCAACCGGATCCTTGCGCGCAGCGCCCGCGCACAGATCAATCATGTGCTCCATCACGTGGGCGGTATGGGTGTGGCCGACCGAGCGCCACCACAAAACCGGCACGCCAACCTGGGCGTAGTGGGCGGTGATATCGTGATCGGCGACGGTCTCCAGATAGGGCGACTTGTGGGCCCCTTCGACGACGCTGCCATCGGGTTGGCCCGGCGGATTGAACGGCGTGCCGGCCAGAACCGGCTGCGAGACAATCACATGCTTCCAGGCAACGATATTGCCGGCTTTGTCCAAGCCCGCCTCGACGTGATGCACGACCATCGGGCGATACTTGCCGCCGGTCATGTCGTCTTCGCGGGTCCACTGCACCAGCACGGGCTGACCATCGCCCATCGCTTTGGCAACCGCGACCGCATCTGCGACGAAGTCCGCCTGGAAATTGGCGCGCCGACCGAAGCTGCCGCCCGTCATCAGCGTGTCGATGGTGACCTTGGACGGATCAACGCCGGCAATGCCGGCCGCAGTCGGCTTGTCAATGCTTGGAAACTGGCTGCCGGTCCAGACATGCACCGCGCCATCCTTGATCTGAGCGATGGCGTTCATCGGCTCCATCGTGGCGTGGGCAAGATAGGGGAACTCAAACGTCCCCTTAACCACCCGCGCGGCCTTCTTCATCGCCGCGCCGGCGTCGCCTTTGGACTGAACCTTCTCCGGGCCGGGCGTGGCGGCGAGCTTTCTGAACTCGTCAAACAGCTGTGCGCTAGAGCGGGTTTCGGCATTGGCGAAATCCCATTCCACTTTCAGCGCGTCGCGGCCCTTCTTGGCGGACCAGAAATCCTTGGCAACGACCGCGACGCCCGACGGGACCTGCACCACATTCACGACGCCGGGAACCTTCTTGGCTTCGGCCGCATCAAAGCTTTTCACCGCGGCGCCGAATTTTGGCGCCCGCGCGATCAGGGCGGTGCGCTCGCCGTCCGGCTTCTTATCGATCGTGAAGATCGCTTTGCCGGTGGTTTTTTCGCCATTGTCGAGCCGGCGGACGCGATCGGTGCCAATCAGCGTGAACTGGGCTGCATCCTTCAGCTTCGGCTCAGCCGGCGGTTTCAGCTTGGCGGCGGCGCCGGCAAGCTCGGCGAAGGTGGCTTTCTTGTCGCCGGCGCTGATCACGCCGTCTTTCACGGTGAGGTCGGAAGCGGCCAAACCCAATTTCTTGGCCGCGGCCTCTACAAGCATGGCGCGGGCGCCGGCGGCGGCGGCGCGGTACTGCAGCCAGGAATTGGCGATGGCGCTCGATCCGCCAGTACCCATATTCCCCTTGCCGAAGACGGTATTGTAATAAACGTCGAGGTCGGCCGGCGCGGCTTCGGCCTTCACTTTGGACCAATCGGCGTCGAGTTCTTCAGCGACAATCGCGGCAAGGCCCGTGTGCGTGCCCTGGCCGAATTCAATGTGCTTAGCGATGACGGTGACGACGCCTTCGGCATCGATCCGCACGAAAGGGTTGAAGATGGCGCCGGCTCCGCCCTTGGCGCCGCTTGCGGGCGAACAGCCAACCGCGAAACCGCCGGCGACAACAGCGCTGGTGAGCAGGAAGCCGCGGCGCGACAGTGAAAGATCCGTGTGCTTGGTCATGATCGCGCACCTTAGCCTTTCTGCGCCGGCGCAGCCGCGCTGTTCATGCCGGCCGCTTCTTTGATGGCGGCGCGCACGCGCGCATAGCTGGCGCAGCGGCAGACATTGCCCGCCATCGCCGCATCGATATCGGCGTCCGTCGGTTTGGGCGTATTGGCCAGCAGCGCCGCGGCGCTCATGATCTGGCCAGACTGGCAATAGCCGCACTGCACGACGTCAAGCTTGCGCCAGGCCTCCTGCACCGGATGGTCGCCCGCAGCCGCCAGCCCCTCGATGGTGACAATCTTTGTGCCGGCCAGGCCCTCAATCGGGGTTGAACAGGCGCGGATCGGCTGGCCATCGACATGCACCGTGCACGCGCCGCACTGGGCAATGCCGCAGCCATATTTCGTGCCGGTCAGCTTCAAGTCATCGCGCAGCGCCCACAGCAGCGGCGTATCGCCCGGCGCGTCCAGCTGCCGATCCTGACCATTGATGTTGAGCGTGATCGCCATGCCTCAATCTCCCGGGCGCAAACGACCGCAGCGTGCAGAAAATGGCGATTTTTGCAGCCTTGTCCAGTGAAGAAAAAACGTCGCCTTCACCCGCCACGTCAACCTATCACGGCATCGCCATACCGCCATTCACGTGCAAGGTCTGGCCGGTGACATAAGCGGCCTCGTCGCTGGCGAGATAGACCGCCGCCGCCGCGACCTCATCGGCGCCGCCAAGCCGGCCGGCCGGGATGCGGGTGAGGATCGCTTCTTTCTGTTGCTCGTTCAGCGCATCGGTCATCGCCGAGCCGATAAAGCCCGGCGCGATGCAGTTGGCGGTCACCCCGCGCGTGGCGGCTTCCTGCGCCAGCGACTTGGTAAAGCCGATCATCCCGGCTTTAGAAGCGGCGTAATTGGTCTGGCCGGGATTGCCGGTGACGCCCACAACCGAGGTGATCGCGACGATGCGGCCGGCGCGCTGCTTCAGCATCATCGGTTTGAGCGCCGCCCGCGCCAAGCGGAAATAGGCTTCCAGATTGATCTTCAGCACGGATTGAAAATCATCGTCCTTCATGCGCAGCAGCAAACCGTCCTTGGTCACGCCGGCATTGGCGACGAGAATATCAAGCCGGCCGCCCAAGGCGCTCAGCGCTTGGTCAACCAGCCCATCCACCGCCGCCGCATCGCTCAAATTGCACGGCATGATCGCATGGCCGCCGCCCAGCTCGACGTTGAGCTTTTCTAACGCGTCAATCCGGGTGCCGGACAGGCCGAGCTTTGCCCCCTGCCGGTGAAATGCGCGCGCAATCGCCCCGCCAATGCCGCCAGAGGCGCCGGTGATGAGGGCGGTTTTGTTGGTAAGGTCGAACATGGCGACTCCGGTCAGCTTAACCCCTCTCCCCCAAGTTGGGAGAGGGGCATCAGAAGTTAGTACCCCTTCGCGAACGCTTCCAAATCGGCCGGCTCGTTCAAGCTCAAGGCCTCAGCGTCGGGCGCAATGCGTTTGACCATGCCAGCAAGCACTTTGCCGGCGCCGATTTCGACAAAGCGGGTCATGCCAGCGTCAAACATCGCCGCAACGCTTTCGCGCCAGCGCACGCGGCCGGTGACTTGCGCCACCAGCAGCCGGCGGATGTCGGCCGGAATTTGCGTCGGCGCGGCGGTGACATTGGCGTAGACGGCAACCAAAGGCGGGGCGATTTCGGCGCGCGCGAGCGCGTCTTCCATGGCCCGCGCGGCCGGCTCCATTAGCGGCGAATGGAACGGCGCGGACACGTTCAGAAGAATGGCGCGCGCACCTTTGGTTTTGGCGGCGGCGATAGCGGCGTCTACGCCGGCTTTTGAGCCCGAGATGACGACATTGCCGACATTATTGTCATTGGCAACGACACACACCCCGGCCTTGGCGCCTTCAGCGGCAATCTCTTCAGCCAGCGCCACATCGACCTTTCCGATCAGCGACGCCATGGCGCCCTCGCCGAAAGGAACCGCCGCCTGCATGGCGTCGCCGCGAATGCGCAACAGCCGCGCGGTATCGGCAATCGTGAACGCTTTTGCCGCCGCAAGCGCGGAATACTCGCCCAGGCTATGGCCGGCGGCGCAGACGGCTTTGGCGATGGGAACCTTGAACTCGTGCTCCAGCGCTGCAATCGCGGCCAGGCTTACCGCCATCAAGGCCGGCTGGGCGTTGGCGGTCAGCGTCAGCTGATCTTCCGGCCCCTCCCAGATCAGCTTGGAGAGCTTCTGGCCTAGAGCGTCATCAATCTCTTGAAACACATGACGGGCCGGGGCGAAAGCGGTTGCCAGCGCCTTGCCCATGCCGACCGTTTGGCTGCCTTGGCCGGGAAACAGAAATGCAGTGCTCATCCCCGCCGCTTAAGCCAGCTGAGCGCCCGCGGCAAGCCTGGCTTGCTGGCGGCGTTTGACGCGATTAGGCTTTGGTCATCTTGGCGTGGGTCGGTCTACGTCCGCTGTCGATCCTGCGGCGGAATATAAATTGTTTGTCGTTGCGCGTACCGGGCTGAAGCCCGGTACGCGCAGTTAAGGAACGACCGGCCCACGTCATGATACAGGGCGCTGCGATCTCACTTCATCCTGCACAGACAGACTTGACCGCGCCGGCCTGATGGTTAGCCTCGCGGCTAGGCAAGGGCATCTTGTTTCTCTACGTCCGCTGTTGATCCTGCGGCGGAATAAGAATTGTCGCTTTATGCATGGCCGGGCAGGCCCGGCCATGCATGTTAAGGAACGAGGGACGAGATGCCCGAGCCTGAAGAGCTGACGCCGCCCCCAGCGGGCGAGCCTGCACCGGGTTCAGCGCCCAAGCGCACGCCTGCGCGAACCGCGCTGCGCAAGACCGATGGTTCCCCCCTGCTCACCGCCGGCGACATCGCGGAGTTTCTCGGCGCCGGCCAGAGCAAATTGAACTATCTCCTCTACAAAGCCCCGGAAGACGTCCGCTACCGCGCCAGCGAAATTCCAAAGAAGACCGGCGGCGTGCGCCAGCTTTATGCGCCGCATCCAGATCTGAAAACCTGGCAGCGCACAGCGCTGAAGGCGCTGACGGAGTTCTACGAACCCCACCCGGATGCGCACGGCTTTCTCAAAGGCCGTTCGATTGTCTCCAATGCAGCTATCCATGTCGGCCAGCCACTCGTCTTGAACATCGACCTGAAGGACTTTTTTCCGAGCGTGCATTTCGGCCGCGTGCGCGGCTTGTTCATGAGCCCGCCATTTGAGATGGGCGCTTCAGCTGCAACCGTGATGGCCCAATTGGTCACGTTCAAAAACCAATTGCCCCAGGGCGCGCCGACTTCGCCGATTCTGTCGGGCATGGCGGCCGCGGAATTGGATCGGCGCCTGTCGCGCCTGGCGCGCCGTTCACGCCTGAAATATTCGCGCTACGCCGATGATATCACCCTGTCGGGCGCACAAGGATCGCTGCCGGCAAGCCTTTTGGCTTTTGAGCGCGACGCCAATGGCAAACAGACGCCGATCATCGGCCCGCAGCTCGCCCAGGAAATCATCCGCGCGGGATTCACCGTCAATCCCGCCAAGGTGCGGGTGCAAACGCGTCATCAGCGCCAATCTGTCACCGGGCTCACGGTCAACGCCAAGACCAATGTCGCGCGCGAGCGGGTGCGCCGTTTGCGCGCGATGATCCATGCCTGGCGCAAGTTCGGTTTGGAGGCGGCGGCGGCCGAACATGTCGCGCACTATGTGCGCGCCGCCGCTGGGCCAATCAAGGCTCCAGCGCGCCATTTCCGAGCAGCCCTCTATGGCGAATTGGCGTTCCTCAAAATGGTCCGCGGCGGCGCCGATCCGGCCTATCTGCGTTTCTGCGCTGACATCGCCGGGCTTGATCCGAAGCCCTCCAAGGCCATTCGCCGCGCAGCCTTCGGCGCCGCCGATTTCGACGTCTTCATCAGCCACGCCAGCGAAGACAAAGCCGCCGTCGCGCGGCCGATCTTCGAGGCGCTTGAGGCCATCGGCGTCAGCGTCTTCTTCGATGAGAACCATATCAATTGGGGCGAAAACTACACCGCCAAAATCAACACCGCGCTTGGCGCGGCCAAGTATGTGCTGGCCGTGATTACCTCGACTTCGGTGGCGAAAGATTGGCCGGTGCTGGAAGTGAATGCGGCTTTAGCCTTGGAGGCATCCGGCAAGAAAGCCGTTCTACCGCTGGTCGTCGGCAAGCCGGACCTGACGAAACTGCCGCTATTGGCAACCAAGGACGTGATGTTTTGGGACGGCGACGCTGCCCGCGTGGCGCGCCGCCTGAAAGAAACCATCACCGGCGCGCAAATGGGCGCGGCGCGGCGCGGGGCAACGGCCATGCCCAGTATTGATCCGGATCCGGATGATGCAAAAGCATCGCCGTCGCCGGTGGCCAAGCCGAAGGGTGGGCTGTTTGGCTGGCTAGGCTTGGGTAAAAAGAAGCCCTGATCAGAGCGCGGCCAACACGGCGTCGCCCATCTGGCGCGTCGTCATCCCCCCGCCAAGATCGCGGGTGCGGGCGCCGGCGGCGAGCGCTTGGGCCACCGCATCGCGCACCCGGTCCGCGAGGTCCGCGCGGCCAAGCGACAGCCGCAGCGCCATCTCAAACGATAAAATCGCCGCGATCGGATTGGCGACCCCCTGGCCCGCAATATCCGGCGCGGAACCATGGATCGGCTCGTACAGGCCCGGCTTTCCGGGATCGCCCAAAGCCGCGCTTGGCAACATGCCAATCGAGCCGGTGAGCATCGCGGCCTGATCGCTGAGCAGATCGCCAAACAGATTGTCGGTGACGATCACGTCGAACTGCTTGGGCGCGCGGACCAATTGCATCGCGCAATTGTCGGCCAGGATATGCTCCAGCTTAACATCGCTGAAGCGCTCGGCATGAAGCGCGGTGACTTCTTCGCGCCACAACTGGCCCGATTCCATGACATTGGACTTTTCCGCCGAATGCACCATCCCACGCCGGCCTTTGGCGGCTTCAAACGCCACCGCTGCGACGCGGCGAATTTCAGTAGACGTATAGACCTGGGTGTCAAAGCCGCGGCGCTGGCCGTCCGGCAGGGTCTCAATCCCGCGCGGCTCACCAAAATAGACCCCGCCGGTCAATTCGCGCACGATCAGGATATCGAGCCCTTCAACCAGTTCCCGCTTCAAGGCCGAAGCATCAGCCAATGGCCCAAAACAATAAGCCGGACGCAGATTGGCATACACCGCCATCGCCTTGCGCAAGGCCAGAATACCAGCCTCCGGGCGATGGGCGCGCGCCACCTTGGCCCATTGCGGCCCGCCGACTGCGCCCATCAACACCGCATCCGACGCTTTGGCCGCAGCAATCGTTTCAGGCGTGATGGGAACGCCGCTCTGGTCAATCGCTGCGCCGCCGAATGGCGCCGTTTCGATTTCCAGAACGAGCCCGGCCTGGGCGCGCAGCGCCTCAATGATGCGGCGGGTTTCAGCGATCACTTCCGGGCCGATGCCGTCGCCGGGAAGCAGCAAAAGAGATTTGGTCATGCCGCTTTGGAGCCGAGCCGGCGGCCGCGGTCAAGGCCGTCGGCTTGCCATTGGGTGCGGGCAAGCGCAGGCTTTGCCAAACGCGGGGAATTCACATGAAAGACTTGGCGGGCCAAACGGCATTTGTCACGGGCGCGGCTTCCGGCATCGGATTGGGCATTGCCACGGCGCTGGCGCAGGCTGGCGTGAAGGTTATGCTGTGCGACATCGAAGCCGAGCGTTTGGCCAAGGCCGTGGCGCAACTAAAGGCCACCAATGCGATGGTAGAAGGCGTCGTCGCGGATGTGTCGCTGCGGGATGATTTGCAGGCAGCCGCTGACGCAACGATTGCTGCTTTTGGCAAAGTGCATATCCTCGTCAACAATGCCGGCGTTGGCGGCGGCGCCGGCTATGGCCAATGGACCGATGCGAGTTGGACCTGGACGCTCGGCGTCAATCTGATGAGCGTGATCTGGGGCATTGAGATTTTCGGGCCCCTGATCGAAAGCCATGGCGAGGGCGGCCAGTTCGTCTCCACCGCTTCGATGGCCGGGCTCGTGGCGGTAACGGGGCCGGCCTATAATGTCACCAAGTACGGCGTGGTTGCCTTGAGCGAAGGACTGCGCCCGCAGCTCGCCGCCCGCGGCATCGGTGTTAGCGTTCTGTGTCCAGGTTTCATTCGCACCGACATCATGAACTCCAACCGCAATGTGCCCCAGCGCCTGGCCGGCGCTGTGGAGCAGCAAGCGACCGACGGGCCTTTGGCGGCGTTTGTTGAAATGGCAACAAAGCGGATCGCCGCGGGCATCGACCCGCTTTATGTTGGCGAACTGGTCCGAGAGGCGATCGAAGACGACTGGCCCTATATCTTCACCGATACCGAATTCGAGCCGCTGTTTGACGCCCGGGTCGCAGCGATCAAAGCCGGCTTTGACCGCATTCGGTCGCGCACGCCGCGACGCTGAAGCCACTTCTGACCAGAGCCAGCCCAGCGCCAGCCCAGCGCCAGCCCAGCGTCAACCCACTGTACGCTGCGCTGCGCCGGCGCCGTCAAACACCAAGTCAATCTGGACAGCGGCCAGCGCGCCGGCTGCAGACGCATCGAGCTTGCGAAACCAGGCATGGCGCCAGGTCCGCAAATAGACGCCAAGCAGCAGATCGCCGAGCAGCGCCAAATCAGCATCGGCGCGCATTTCGCCTTTGGCGCGGGCCTCGCCCAGGAGCTTGCCGATGAACGAAAACGGCGCGGCCAAGCGCGCCTGGCTCTTGGCCTCGAACGCATGCGACCAGGTCCAAGAAGCGCCGATCTGGACCATCAGCAACCCGATCCGCTCAAACTCAAACTGATAAGCCGCCGCAAAGCCGCGCTTCAGCTTGTCACGCACCCGGCCCGGCCCATCGGCTTTGGCCATGATGGCTTGGGCGAGGGCGTCGTAGCGCTCTGCGGCGATCTCGAACAATATTTCTTCTTTGCTCTCAAAAGTAGTGAACACCCCGCCCACCGCACTCCCCGCTTCGGTGGCGATCATCCGCACGGTTGTGGCGTGAAATCCGTTCTGGGCAAACAACTTGCGAGCCGCCGCCAGAACACGGGCGCGGGTGGCCTGTTTTTGCTCTTCGCGCGTCATCAGCGTCACCGAACCCATTCGATGAACGCACTCTATCAAATGAAGCCGCAACGTCCAGTCCACGCAACACCCCTTGCGAACGCAACGGGCCGGCTGCGCGCAGCCTTATTCCGCGCTGGACGTCCTCAGCCCTTTTTGCGCGCCGCCTTCTGCGCTGCGAACGCTTCATCGCGTGCTGCAAACTCTTTGCGCCGCGGCCCCAAATAGCCAAACAGCCAGCCGGCGACTTTGCGCATCTGGATCTCTTCGCTGCCTTCGGTGATGCGATAGCGGCGGTGATGGCGATATATGTGCTCGAACGGTTTGTGGCGTGAATAGCCGATGCCGCCATGAACCTGGATGGCGCGATCGGCCGCTTCGCAGCACAGCCGATTGGCCCAATAATTACACATCGACACCTTGTCGGAGAGGCGCTTTTCGACCTCAGGCTTGGGCATCTGATCCATTTCCCAGGCGGTCTTGTAGATCAGCATCCGCAGCATTTCGCATTGCGTCGCCAATTCCACCAGCGGAAACTGGATCGCTTGGTTCTTCGCCAAGGCTTCGCCGAACGGCTTGCGGGTGCGGGCGTATTTGACGCTCTCCTCTACGCAAAACACCGCCGCGCCCAAAGACGATGCGGCTTGCCGAATGCGGTTTTCGTGCACGAAGTGTTGGGCGAGCAGCAAGCCGCCGCCAAGCTGGCCAAACAGCGCGCTTTCAGGAACCCAAACATCGGTGAATGACACCCGCGGATGGTCCGTCGGCATATTGAATGTCCACAGATATTCTTCGATCTTCACGCCCGGCGCGTCGGCCGGCGCCAGCAAGCACGTGATCCCCGCCGCGTCGCCGTCATTGCCGCTGGTGCGGCAGAACAACATGCAGTGGGTCGCAACATGCATGCCGGTGGTCCACATCTTTTCGCCATTGATCAGCCAGCCTTTGACGCCGTCCTTTTCCATCGGCACGGCGCGGGTTTGCATATGCGTCGCGTCAGAGCCGTGGTCGGGTTCGGTGAGGCCGAAAGTGGCGATGAACTTGCCGGCAAGGCTTGCCTCCACCAGATGTTTTTGATCGGGCCGGCCAAAATCGCGCAGCATCAACACGCCCGGCAGATTGCCGACGATCGAGTGCTCGTTCTGCAGATCATTGAACAGGCCAAGGCCCTTCTTGGCGAGATGCTCGCGGATAATCGCCATGCCGAGATTGGTGCCGTCCTGGCCGCCAAACTCCTTCGGCAGCGCATAGCGAAAGTGGCCGGCCTTGTCGGCGCGGCGGCGGGCTTCGCGCAGCAGGTCCTCCCATTCCTTGCGCGGCAAACCGCCATGCTCGAAATCGGTGCGCGCCCATTCGCGGCGATGGTCGAAGAAACGCTCATTATCGTCTTGCGCTTGCAGCGGCTTGATGTCGGTTTCGATAAAGGCGTCGAGCACTTTGAGATAATCGGCGATCTCTTGGGGGATCGAAAAGTCCATGGCCGCGCTTCCCGTTCAGTTTGTCGCCACTATAGCTGCATGCGCGATCAGGGCCAGACTAACCCAACGGCACGCCCGTTACCCCGCCGCCGGCATCAGGCCAGCGGCGCTCAAGCGCTCGACAATGATTGGCAGCAGCCCCGCGGGAATATCGGGCATGGGCGGGTGGCTGGTGAAGGTGCGCGAGTCGCTCAAGACGCGATCGCCCTGGCGCAGAATGAAGCCCTCATAGCCCTTTGCTGCAACCTGGCGGCAGATCTCGGCATAGGTGTTCAGGCCGCCGGCATAGGGCATGAACATGCGCGGCTTGCCGGGCACATTGGCGCCCATGTACCAGCTGTTGGCCTGTTGCAGAAGCGTCGGTGTGACGGCTTCCAGGGAATGGCGCTGCCAAGCGGCTTCGGCTTCTGGGCTCGCCTCAATGCTGGTTTGCTGGCGCTGTTGCAGGGCAGCGAGGCAATCGGCGACCCATTCCACATGCTGCTCAATGGCGTTGATCATATTGGTCAGCACTGAGGGGCTGCCCGGCCCGGTGATCGTGAACAGATTGGGAAAGCCCGCCACCATCAGCCCGAGATATGAGCGCGGCCCTTCCGCCCAATGATCCTTGATCCGCCGGCCTTCTCGCCCGACCAGATCGATCCGCTCGATCGCACCGGTCATGGCGTCAAATCCGGTGGCCAGAACAACCGCGTCGAAGTCATGGCGACCGGAGCCGGTTTCGATGCCGGTTTCGGTAAAGCCAAGCAGGGGCGCGGCGTGCAGATCAACCAGCGTGACATTGGGCCGGTTGAAGGTGGCGTAGTAGCCGGTATCGACGCAGGGCCGCTTGGTGGCGAATGGGTGGTCCTTTGGGGTCAGCAAATCCGCCACCGCGGGATCGGCCACTTGCGCGCGGATTTTCTCGGCGACGAAATCATGTACGACCCGATTGGCGATCGGACAGATCGCTTGATCGGCATAGGCGCTCAAAATGCGAAACCCGCCGATCGCCCAGCGCCGCTCCAGCTCGGCGCGAACCTCTTCCGGCGGCGCCTCGGTGATCAAGGTGGTGGAGTTGGCCTCGTTCTGGAAACCGCCGGGCGTGTCTTTTGAGGCTGCGCGATAGCCGCGCGGATCCTTGGCCCAGGCGTCATAATCGGCCTGCGGGATCGGGCCATTATGCGCGGGCATCGAATAGTTCGGGGTGCGTTGAAACACCGTCAGATGGGCCGCCTGCTCGGCAATGATCGGGATCGATTGCACCGCCGAAGATCCCGTTCCAATGATTCCCACACGCTGGCCGGAAAAATCGACGCCCTCGGTTGGCCAGCGCGAAGTGCGATAAATCGACCCCTTGAACGCCGCCATGTTCGGGAACGTCACATCAGTGGGAACCGACAAGCAGCCCGTGGCCAAGATCAGATGGCGGCAGCGATAATCCACTCCGGCATCGGTCGTAACGCGCCAGAGCTGGGCGGCTTCGTCCCAATGTGCGGCCGTCACCCGGGTGTTGAAGCGCATATCGCGCCGCAGATCGAAGCGGTCGGCGACATGCTCGGCATAGGCCAGCAATTCGGCTTGCGGGGCGTAACGCTCAGACCACCGCCACTGCTTCTCCAGCGCTTCGTCAAAGCCGAAGCTGTATTCCAAGCTCTGAATATCAACCCGCGCGCCGGGATAGCGGTTCCAGTACCAGGTGCCGCCGACGCCAGCGCCGGCCTCCACCACCTGGGCGCTCATCGCTTGTCCGCGCAGCTTGTGCAGCATGTACATGCCGGAAAATCCGGCCCCGACAATCAGAGCGTCAAGCAACGGTTGGGCGGGCTCAGCCATGGCGGCGTCCTTTTGTGTCGTGCGCCGCCATTAGGCGACAACAGATGGCGCCGGCGCAAGTGCTTTGCCACGCAAGGCGCCTGCCGGGCAGCGCCCCTAAGTCTTCCGGAACCGGATCACTTTAGTCAAGAACGCGCGCTTGGTGTCCACCGGCTTCAAGCCAACTTCGCCAAACAGCGCGACCAAGTCTTCCGCCAGATAAGAGCTGTAAAACGGCTCATGAAAGCCGACCGGGAACCATTCCAGCATCAGATCGAGATCGGGCGTGTCGCCGGTCTGCAGGCTATCGGCGAAAATCAATTCTCCACCGGGCTTGAGCACGCGGGCCATTTCACCCGCCACCATCCGCCGCACCCGCGGCGGCAATTCGTGAAAGAGATAAACAACGCTGACCAGATCGAGCGCGCCATCGGACTCCGGAATAGTTTCGGCATTGGCGTGGACGATTTCTACATGCGGCCAGGCCTTCAAGCTGTCGCGCGCCGCCTTGGCATAGGCCGGCGACAGATCCAGTCCACTCGCTTGCAGGCGCGGATAACAGGCCATGATCTGGCTAAGAAAGCCGCCATTGCCGCACGCCACATCCAAGTGCCGCGTGCGCCGCTGGTCGCGCCCCTTCATCGCACGCGCCACTTCACCCAGCGCGATCCGGCGCATCGCCGCTGCACCGCCGCCAAACAGAACCTCGACTTGGGTATCGTAAAGCTCCGCGCTTTCCGCGGTGAGCCACCCCCCGGATTGGTAATGAAAGTTCTGCAGGAAGTAAGCCGGATAGCGCTCGCCTTCAGCCGGCGCCTGTGCGCGGACCTCGACGCCGTCGCGGGCTAGACGGCGAGCGTCCACCGCCGGCAAGTCTTCAAAAAACTTCCGGCTCGCGTCAAAGGCGTTGAGAAGCGCCGGCAGCGAAAACCCGCCCGGCGCAGCATAGAGGCCGGCCTCTATATTGGCGCGGTCCTGTGCGAACAGCTCCAAGAAGGCGGCGCGGATACGGGCCGGCTCGCCCGGCTTGGCCTTGGGCTGGAACTTCGGATCGCCCGGCCGTTGCACCGGCCCCGACAAGCGCCGCGCCGCGACATAATGGCCCAGGAACCAGGCCACCCGGGCGCCCTGGCCGGCGACATAAGCGGCCCGTTCGGCCGTCGCAGTGCCGGCCTTCGCCAGACGACCGATCTCCTGCACGAAATCCCGAATCGGCGCGTTGCGCTCAAGCGTACCGGCCATCACGGCTCCTCAATCTTGGACTGCTAACATGGCGCGGGCGCTGGGCGGCGTCAAAGGCGGGGGCGACAGGGTGATTCAAAGAACCGCAGGCTTGGCTGGGTGACGGGGGCGCCAAATCGGACTCCATGGGTTGGCCGTCCGCATGGGAGGGCCGGCCATGGTTCGAACGCTTTGGGACGCTTTGGGTGAGATCGAGGACAAGCGCGGGCGCAAGGGGCGCCAATACAGTGTGCAATCGCTGCTGGGCATTTCGATTGCGGCGATGCTGGCTGGCGCCAGCGATCTGATCGCGATTTTTCGCTGGGGCCGCCGACTGAAGCCGGAAGCGTTGCGCTTATTCGGCATCGACAGCGAGCAGGCCCCATGCCACGCGACCGATCATTATTTTTTCCAATCCCTGGACGGGGATAGCGTGAGCGCGGGGCGAGGCGGCGGCGCGCCACATCGCCATCGACGGCAAAACCCTGCGAGGCAGCCGCCGTCTGGACGCGAAAGCCATTCAC
>JBEIHY010000001.1:0-104833 GCA_040381035.1 Hyphomonadaceae bacterium | reverse complement strand
GGCGGTAAATATGCTTGGGGCGTGAACTATGAAACGGCCGATGAGAATGTGTTCTACCGGCGCAGCGAAACCGACACGAATTTTGAAGGCCCCTGGGTGGAGGCGTTCGTGCGCACCACAGCGGTTCCAGGCGTCACCGTTGAATTGTTCTCCTGGAACCTGACCAATCAAGAATTCAGACGCGGACGGGCATTCTTTCAGCCCGATCGCAACTGCCCGCTCAACTTCACCGAAACACGCTATCGCCAGTTTGGGCGTTTTTTGCAGCTCAAGGTCAGCGGGTCATTCTAGCGTGTCGCATATTGTTCGTATCCGGAGCATGTGCCGCGCTCCGCATGTTGTCATGGGGAGCGCGGCGGCGCGTCAGAAGCCGTAAGTGCTGCGGCCGCGCCAATCGTCATTGCGCCAGCCGGACCATTGATCATCGCGCTTCTGGTCGCGGATTTGGTTGCGAATGCGACCCAGGCGGGCGTCGATCTCATCGGCTTCCCACACAGTGTAAGAACCGTGGCTGCGGCGATAGGAGATCGCCAAAGCGCGGGTATCGTCCAGTTGACGCCACAACCAATGCGCGTCGCGCCGGCTTAACGCGCCGCGTTCAACGCTGCGGCTGATCCAGCCTTCGATGCGATCAATGCGCTCGCGAAAGCTGACATTCACGAATGCATTGGGATTGCGATAATCGGCCCGGGCGTCGCGCCAATCGTCGCGGCGGTTATCGGTGTCGCGCCATCCCGGCCCATTGGCGGTCGGCGGCGCCGGCGGGCCGGCGCGGTCGTCGCGCCAAGCCGGCGATGGGGCGCTTAGCGGGGCGGGGCGGTCGGCGCGGTAATCCCCGCGCCGGCCATCGGGATCGGCGAAAGCGGCCGGGGCTGCGCCCAAGGCCAGCGCCGCCACAAGGGCGGAGAGCGCAAGGCTGGTTTTGGTCTTGGTGGTCATGGCGATTGTCCTTCAATATGGTCCCCGCTGGTTCAGCAGCGTGAGGCAACCCTGACCCAGGCCAGCTGTACGCCGCCTGAGCGGGGCGTTCATTCATGTACAGGCTCGCGTTCGCGTTTTCGGCGAGGCGCGCGATTGCAGCGGCGTGATTGGACAGGCCCAGCGGGTCGGCTAAGCTTGCCGCCATGAGCACCACCGACCCCGTCCTCGATATCCGCCAGTTGACCGTCACCTTCGACACGCCCGATGGGCCGGTCCAGGCCGTCAAAGGCGTTGACCTGCACGTTGCGCGCGGCGAATGCCTCGGCGTGGTCGGCGAAAGCGGCTCCGGTAAGAGCCAGACCTTTTTGTCCGCGTTCGGACTGATTGCCGCCAATGGCAAGGCGGCCGGCGCGGTGAAGTTTCAGGGCGCTGATATTCTCGGCGCCAGCCGCACGCAGCTCAATGGCCTGCGCGGCCGCAAAGTCGGGTTCGTGTTCCAAGACCCGTTGACCGCCCTGACCCCACACATGACCATTCGCGCCCAGATGGGCGAAGTCTTGGCCCATCACTTCAACGAATCCGGCGCCGCCGCCGACCGCAAATGCATCGACTGGCTGGAGCGCGTGCGCATACCCGAAGCCCAACGTCGCTTGCGGCAATATCCGCACGAATTGTCTGGCGGGATGCGCCAGCGGGTGATGCTCGCCATGGCGATGATGAGCGGACCGGAACTGCTCATCGCCGATGAGCCGACAACCGCACTCGACGCCACCGTACAGGCCCAGGTGCTCGACCTGATGGAGGACCTGCAGCGGGAAACCAACACCGCGGTTGTGCTCATCACCCATGATATGGGCGTGGTCGCGCGCATGGCTTCGCGTATTGCGGTGATGCGCCACGGCAAGGTGGTTGAGACCGGCGATGCCGAGGCGCTGTTTGCCAATCCGCAGGACGCCTATACCAAGATGCTGCTCGATGCTGTGCCGCGCTTGGATGGCGGCCAACGGCCTGGCCACGCTGCGCGCCTGCCCGCGCCAGGCGTCAATGTCGCGCCGATCCTGGATGTGAGCGATCTGAAAGTGCATTTCCCGGTGACCGTTGGCGGCGGCTTGTTTCCGAAAACAAAGCCGCTGAAAGCCGTTGACGGCGTGGATTTCAAGCTGCGCCCGGGCGAGACGCTCGGCATTGTCGGCGAGAGCGGCTGTGGCAAGTCCACGCTCGCGCGCGGGGTGCTCCGGCTGGTGGCGGCGAAGGCCGGATCGGTCAGTTTCCTCGGTCGCGGCCTGGTGGAGGCCGACGCCAAAAGCATCCGCGATGTACGCCGCGATCTGCAGGTGGTGTTTCAAGACCCGCTCGCTTCGCTGGACCCCCGCATGACGATCGGCGCCTCGATCGCCGAACCGCTTAACGTATTTGAGCCCCATCTCAACCGCATCGCGCGCGAAGACAAGGTGCGCGAGATCATGGGCCATGTCGGCCTCGATCCGAATTTCATCAACCGTTACCCGCATGAATTGAGCGGCGGGCAGAACCAGCGCGTCGGCATTGCGCGCGCGATGATCCTGCGTCCGAAACTGGTGGTGTGCGATGAGGCCGTGTCGGCGCTGGATGTGTCAATTCAAGCTCAGATCGTGCGGCTGTTGATGGATCTGCAAAAAGAGTTTGGCCTTGCCATGCTGTTCATCAGCCATGATCTGGCGGTCGTGCGCGAGATCAGCCATCGGGTGATGGTGCTTTATCTTGGCCGGGCGGTGGAGATCGGCGACACCGAAACCCTGTTCCGCGATCCGCGCCATCCCTATACACGCGCGCTGCTGGCTGCAGCGCCAACGCCCGATCCGAAAGCGGCCCGCTCGAAGGCGCGCGTCCGCCTGGTCGGCGATTTGCCAAGCCCAATGGACAGCCGCGCGCCGCTCAGGTTTCTGAAATCCAAACTCGTCGATGATCCCGAAGCGGAGCAATACCGCCCGCCCCTTATCGAAGTCACCCCCGGCCATTTCGTCGCCGAGCATGATGCGGTGGAAGCCGCGGTCGCCTAGCTTCCCCGCTCCCGGAGGTGCGGGCTCTTGTCGTTTCATCCCTCTCTCCCGAAGGGCGAGGGGGAAAGCTGGCCTTCATCCACCATTAATCAGCGCCAACACGGTGGCGCCAAAGCGCTCCAGTTTCTTTTCGCCGATGCCGGGCACGCGCGATAAAGCCATCAAGTCGGCGGGCTTGGCGGCGGCGATCGCGGCGAGCGTTTTGTCCTGGAAGATCACATAAGGCGGCGCGCCGGTCTTGGCCGCTTCGCGCCGACGCCAGATTTTCAGGCGGGCGAGCAGATCGGGATCGTCGTCGCCGGTCGGGGCGGGGGCGCCGGTGCGTTCGCCGCGCGACGACTTTGTTTGCGCCGGCCGTTGCAAGCGGATCGACAGTGCGCGCTCCTTGCGAAACACCGCGCGTGCGGCCTCAGAATCGGCAATCCGGATTTGCGGGCGCATGGAATCGCCATGTTCTTCCAAGAGCCCTTCCAGCAGCAATTGCTCCAACACCGCCCGCCAAGTCTGCACACTTTCGCCAGCGCCGCAGCCATAAGTGGATCTGTCGGCGAAGCGCTGATCGAGGCCGTCTTTCGGCGGCTTGCCCATGATGTGATCGATCAGGCGTCCGCGCCCGACGCGGCTTTCCATGCGCACCACTGCGCTCAAGGCTTTCGCTGCGAGTTCGGTCGCGTCGCGGCCCGGCGGTGGGGCAGTGCAATTGTCACACACGCCGCAATCACTCACATCGACCTCGCCGAAATAGCGTCGCACCGCGCCGCGCCGGCAGCTCAAGCCATCGAGGAAACTGAACAACTGGCGGGCTTTTTGGCTTTGCGCGTGCTTGATTTCATCGGCCGCTTCGCCGTCGGCGATCATCCGCAAACTGCGCGCCAGATCGCCGGCGCCAAACAGCGCCACGCCCTCAGCCGGCTCGCCGTCGCGGCCCGCGCGGCCGACTTCCTGCCAATAAGCTTCAATGGATTTCGGCGGGTCGGCATGCAACACAAAGCGCACATCGGGCTTATCAACGCCCATGCCGAATGCCACGGTGGCGACCATCACCAGCGCGTCGTCGTCTTGAAACTGCGCTTGGCGCTGGGTGCGCACGCGCGCCTCCAGCCCCGCATGATAGGCAAGCGCTGGAACGCCCGCTTCGTTCAAGGCCGCCGCGATTTGTTCAACACCATCGCGGGTTCCAGCATAGACCACGCCCGCTTGGCCACGCCGCGCCTTGCACAGCTCCAAGATGCGCTTGGCGGCGGGGCCGTCCTTGCGCTCGGCGCTCAAAATCAGATTGGGCCGATCAAAGCTGGCGATGAAACTTTCAGCGTCCTGAAGGCGGAGATTTTCGCGGATATCGGCCTGCGTGCGGCGATCCGCGGTGGCGGTAACAGCCAGCAGCGGCGCATGTGGGAACCAATCCTTGAGCCGCGCCAGCGCGCGATAATCGGGGCGGAAATCATGACCCCATTGGCTGACGCAGTGCGCCTCATCGACCGCAATCAGCGCCACTTCGCAGCGGCTCAAGCGGTCGCGCATGGCCGGCGTGGCGAGGCCCTCGGGCGAAATGTACAGAAGGTCAAGCCGGCCTTCGGCGAGATCGGCGAGCACGCCCATCCGCTCCTCGCTCGGCAGGCTTGAATCGAGCCGCCCTGCGCGCACGCCCATTGCCTTCAGCCCCGCCACCTGATCTTGAATCAGGGCAATCAGCGGCGACACCACGATCCCGACGCCTGCGCGCAGCATGGCCGGGATCTGATAGGTAACCGACTTGCCGCCGCCGGTCGGCATCACGGCCAACGCGTCGCGCCCGGCCAGCAGCGCTTCAATCACCGGCGCCTGGAGCCCGCGAAACGCCGGATGGCCCCAATGGCGCGCCAGCAGGGTGCGCGCGTCGTCCAATGTCGGCCTATCCGGCTTGGAGAGAATCGCTGCGCCCATGACGGCACAATAGCGCCGCCGTCGCGGAGTGCGCGGCTTAAGTGCTCATGCTGCGCAAATGGGGGTGAGTTGGATTTGGCCGGTTACGGACGCGGCCGTGAACGCGCCCCACGGCGTGACCGCAAGGCCCGCCGCGCGCAGCGCTTTGGCGGTCCAGTGGTTGCACAAACTGAAGGCGTGGAAGCCGTCAACGCCTTTAAAGAAGGCACTCGCGCCGGCCACTTGGCCCGGGGCGGCGGCGATCGCGGCGCCGGCTTTGTCGCGGATAACGGCATCCGCCAGGAAGGCGGCCAGGCGCGCTTGCTGCGCCGGCGTCAGTCCAGTCCAGGCGACCGTGCTGGCCGCAAAGGTCTGCGTCGGCAATGCTGTCGTCGCCAGAACATGCACGACCGAAGCCCTGGGCGGGATCAGGCTGCGCAGAGCCAGCGCGATATCGGAGCCGTCGGAAGGGTAGAACGCCGCGTCGCCCCAACCGATCAGAAACCAAAGCGCGCTTGGAAACGGCCGCCGCAGGGGATGATCAGTCGCCAGCATCCCGGCAGGTACGATCAAGCTGGTATGGGCGCCGTTCGACCACACCCCCAAAGGCGCGCAGGGGCCGGCCACCACCGGGCGCGGGCCAGTCCCATCGGAGGCCGCCAGCGCCAAACCCAGCCCCACCGCCATAAAAATTCGGGCAATCCAAGCCGCCATCTTTCGCTCCGTGCCGACGCAGCCTATATTAGCAGCGTCCGGAGCAATTCGGACTATGGCGATAAACGCGTGAAGATAGGCGGCTCGGACGCGGGTGCGATTCCCGCCGGCTCCACCAGTTTTTCCCGGCGTTGCGGGAGGAGGGGGCCGACATAGGATCGACGGACGTTGACGGTCATTGCTTTTGCTCGGGCGGTCCCGTTACAGGCCAAAAAGCTATAGTTGCCAACGACAACTTTGCTGAGGAAGTCCGCTTGGCTGCGTAAGCAGTCCGGTGATTTCCGACTTAAGCCCTTGGGTGTCGCAACCTAAGGCGGGGCCCCCCGGCGCCTGGCAACAGAAGCCGGGGACTTTCCTCTGGTGGCGGTGGGCCAGGCGCCAAGTGTAAAGTCTGCGCCGCTTTGCGGCGCGGGCGCCTGGCGCCAGAAGCCGGGGACTTTCCTCTGGTGGCGGTGGGCCAGGCGCCAAGTGTAAAGTCTGCGCCGCTTTGCGGCGCGGGCGCCTGGCGCCAGAAGCCGGGGACTTTCTCCTCTACCAGTTGGCTGTTTTGCGTTGGCGACGTGGCGGCGTCATCGCGCGTGCTGTCAAGCGCGCTTCTGTTACATCAGCTGCTCTCACCAAAAAAGGATGTGTGCAGAATGCGCATTTGATTTGTCGATGCGCTCACGGATCAGGTCTTTTCCGGCAACACCGCCGCCGTCGTGCCGCTCGACGCTTGGCCGGCCGACGAAACCCTGCGCGCCATTGCCGCGCAGAACCGTGTCAGCGAAACGGCATTTCTGAAATCCGCCGGCCTGAAAGGCAATTACCAACTGCGCTGGTTCACGCCGACAACGGAAGTTCTGCTCTGCGGCGACGCCACTTTGGCCGCGGGCGCGATCCTGCTCACCGAGATTGAGACCGATTTGGACGTTGTCGTGTTCGACACCCAGAAGGGCCCGCTGGCGGTGCGCGAAACCGCCGACGGCTTCACCCTCGATCTGCCGCGCCGGGCGCGCAGTCCCTGGACGCCCGCGACCGATGTGCTCGGCGCGCTTGCGGTGACAAAGGCGGTCGATGCCTCTACCGGCGAATACGCCACCATTGTGCTGGGCAGTGAGGCTGAGCTGCGCGCGCTCGCCCCAAACGTTGCGCGGCTCGAAAAGGCCGTGCGCGGCCCGCGCGCCGCCTGCCTCACCGTCGCAGCCCGCGCCGACGCCGGCAAGCCGTACGACTTTTTGTGCCGCTTCTTTGCCCCCGGCGTCGGTATCGACGAAGACCCGGTGACAGGCTCCGCTTTCGCCGATCTGACGCCCTATTGGTGCGACCGGCTCGGCCGCGACAGCGTCGCCGGTATTCAAACCTAGGCCCGCGGCGGCCTGGTGCGTGGTCTGCAAACCTTGTCGAGCACGCGGCTGCTTGGCCGCATTGCGGTCTCTCTTCGCGGCGAGCTTGACCCGGCTTTGACCCGCCTGGACCGCGCCAGCCAGGGCGCGAAGTATGGCGGCATCGCGCCGATCTCGCCGCTGGCGTCTGGTGGCCCGGCCGTGGCCGCCAACGCCGTCCCTGTCATCGAAGTCCGCGACCTCAACGCCGCGCCCGCGCCTGCCGAAATGCCGCGCAGAGTGCGGATCGAGCCGTCGCAGCGCAAAGCGGGGTAGCGCCTACGCTTCCTTCGTCACGGCCCCGCAGGCTTGGCAAACAATGTCGCCGCTTGCCTGATCATGCGCCAGCGTGAAGTGCCCGCACGATTTGCACGCTTCGCCGAGATAGGTCGGCGCGTCGGGCTTGCGGTCACGTTCGGCGCTGCGGCGCGACGTGAGCATGACGATATTGTCGGGCGCGGCGCCCCGCGCGAAACCCTTGGAGATCAGCTTCACCGCCGCTTCGGCCTCCACCGCGCCTTTGCCGATGCCGTCATGGCGCACCGAATAAGGATCAACATGGGCGAGGTCTTCGCGGTCGAGATAGCTCACCGCCAATTCGCGGAAAATATAGTCAAGGATCGAGGTGGCGTGGCGGATCTGGTCATTGCCTTTGACTTCGCCGGAAGGCTCAAATCGTGTGAACACAAAGGCGTCGACGAACTCTTCCAGCGGCACGCCATATTGCAAGCCGATTGAAATCGCGATGGCGAAATTGTTCATTAAGGAGCGGAAGGCCGCGCCTTCCTTATGCATGTCGATAAACACTTCGCCCAAGGCGCCATCGTCATACTCGCCGGTGTGCAGATAGACCTTGTGGCCGCCGACGCTGGCCTTTTGGATATAGCCCTTGCGGCGGTCGGGCAGGCGGCGACGTTCGGCGCGGGCGTGATCGGGCGCGGTCTGCGGCGCTGTCGAGGGGCGCGGCAATTCTAGCCTCAATGGAATCGGGGCTGTGGCTGTTTCGCGCGCGATGGCAGGCAAACGGAACGGCTCAGGTTCGGCAACGACCAGGCTTGCGCCCAATTGCGCTGCGCGGGCGATCAGATCGGCGCGCGCTTCGCCCGGTTGGCGCAGCTCCACAGCGATCGGGCCGATCAGCGCCGGGGCGACCGCTTGCGCCATTGCGATGACGGCGGCGGCTGGAGCGGACGCGAAAATGCGCCCATGCGCGGGATCAAGGCCTGGCGCATCCGCCAGGCTTGCAACGCCAAACACATGCGCCTGCGCGCGCGCGATGTCGGCGCTGCTGAAGCCCAGCGCTCGGATCACATCGCCGCTTTTACCTTGCGTAAGCTTTTCGATTTCCGCCGCGCTCAAGGCGGCGGCGAAGGCTTGCGCCAAGTTCACCGCATCGCTCAGCGCGGCCTCAAGCGCGGCGATCGCGTGATCGCTTAAGCCCGCGCGCGCGAGTGCTTCGAGCGAAAGCGTCGGCGCGTTCGCCAGGCTGCGAGCGCCGGCGCAGGCCGCGTCGATGGTTGCCACGGCTTCTGGCGAATAACCAAGCCCGTGCAGCGCCGCGCGCGCGCCGCTGCGCAAACGCCGGCGTAAGCCGCCGGTCGGTTCCGCAGCCAGCTCGATCCAATTGGCGGCGGGCGCCAATCCAGCGCCAGCATGGTCAAACAGCGCAGCCGACACATCATCGAGCGCTACAGCGCCGATCTGGGCCGGCAGAGCGCTTGCAGTCGCGATTTCGGTGAGGCGCTGCGCGCTGCGTTCAAACGCCAGCCGCAAGCGGCTGTCGGCAGGCGCGGTCATTGCGCGGGCCTGTTCGATCCGGGCCGGTGCGCCGCCGCCGGGCGCCTTGTCGGTCGGCCAGGCCGCAGCGCAGGACGCAATCGGCAGCTGCGCCAGGCACGCGGCGGCCGATCGTCCGGACCCGGACAAATAGTCCAGGCCCAGCAACCCGAGAGCTTCGGCGAAGCCAGCAAGCTTCAGGGCCGGCAGCGGGGCTGCTTCGGCGAGCTTTTCGCGCGCCGTGAGACAAGCGCCCGCAAGCGCAAGCGCAGCGATCCGCCCGGCATGGTCGAGACCCTCCACGTCGACGCCGCCGGCGCTGACGAAGGCGGCGAGGTTGAGGCTCACGCCAACGCCGAGGCCCTCGCCGGCAAACGCGCCGGTGAGATCGGTGGCATGGGGGCCGACATGGCGGGCGGCCAATGCGCTCGGCTGGCTCAGCGATTGCGCGATTACCGCGCGCGGTGCAAAGCCGAGTTCGCCATCGAGGGCTGCGGAATAGTCAGCGCCGGTCGCGCTGGTTTGCAACGCGGCCGCGACATCGCTTTCAAGCGCGCCGGCGGCGAGCGCGGCGGCGGCGGCCTGAACGGTGCGCGGGGTTTCCAGCCCGCCTTGGTCGCGCGCCGTGCGCAGCGACTCAAGGGCTTCGTCAATGGCGCGCGCGCCGCTTGCAGCGCCGGCGCGGGCGCGGTGTCCGGCGCGGACATCGCCAGCGATCAGGGCAAGCGGCCCGCCGGCGTCAGGCGCGGCAAGGCGGGCAAAGGCGTCCAAAGCGGCGCGGGCGGCGGCCGGTACTGGACCGGCGAGACCCAGCCTCGCGCCGGCGGCCAAAGCGGTCTGGGCTTTGAGCAAAGCGGCCGGCGCAGCGGCCGGATTGACCGGCCAGTTGAGCAACAGCGCGCTCGCCCCGCCTTCAGACAAGGCCGGGTCAAAGGCGAGCCGGCGGGTCAGGATCGCGGCGGCGATCTCGGCGGCTATGCTTTTGGCTTCGGCCTTTGCGGCCAGACCGTGGCGCACGGCGCCATCGGCCAGCACGCGGCCAACCCGGCGGGCGCCGGCGGCGAGGCACAACACGCCATCCTCAGGCGTGGCCAGGCCGGCCGCGATGGCGGCGCTGACCGCGCGGTCCGACCAGGCGGCCGGGGCGCGGACGGTCTCGTCGCTGTCGATGTCCCAGCGTTCGATGCTGCGCAGGCTCAAGGCCGCGTCCACAGTGTCTTGACCGGCCCAGCGCTTTTCGATCCGCATGGTCTGCTCTCCCTCAATGCGAAAGGCTAGGCTGCGTCGGGCGCGCGGATCAAGATATGGGGGCGAGAAACCAGTGGATGACTAGATGTGGCGGCGAGGGCGCCTTGCCGGGGCGACCGACGCGGGGCATAGTCGCGTCGCTGTTTTGGCTTTGCGGGGACAAGGTTTCGCCGTGCTTGAGCGTATCTTTACTTGGTGGAACGGGGCCACCTTTGGCACCCTGTGGACAATCGGGCAACGCGCTGTTCTGGTCGGCGAGGATGAGCATGGCAACAAGTTCTATGAGGAGCGCAAGGTGAGCCTGGACGGCCGCAAGCGCCGCCATGTGGTCTATCAGGGGCTGGCCGAAGCCTCCCGGATTACGCCCGATTGGCATGGCTGGCTGCACCACACTTATGACGAGCCGCCCACCATCGCCCCGCTCAAGCGCCGGGCCTGGGAGAAGGACCATGTGCCGAACATGACCGGCACGGTGAAAGCCTATCGTCCGCCCGGCAGCCTCGCTCGCAGCGGCGATCGCGCCAAGGCGACGGGCGATTATGAGCCGTGGCGGCCTGACTGATGGCGGCGCGGGACTCTGCGGCGGAAGCGCTGATCGGGCTGGTGGTCGCGCTGATTGCGATCGGGTTTTTGGCCTATGCATTGGTGCGGGCGGGCGATGCCGGCGCCGGGGCTCGGGGTATGTCGGTTTCGGCGTTGTTTGATCGCGCCGACGGCATTGGCGTAGGCGCCGATGTGCGGATGGCTGGGGTCAAGATCGGGGCCGTCACCGGTGTGGCGGTCGATCATCAAACCTACAAAGCGCGCGTCGTGTTCACCGTTGATCCGAGCCTGCCGGTGCCGACCGACTCGATCGCGCGGATTTCATCTGACGGCCTTTTGGGCGGGGCGCATGTGGCGCTGGAGCCGGGCGGGGCAGAAGAAACCTTGAAGGCCGGCGGCGAGCTGACGAACACGCAAGGCGCGATTGATTTGCTTGGCGTCCTGTCGGCGTTTGCGCGCAACACAAACTCAAACGGCGCCAGCGCCAATGGCGGAGAGGCCAATCCATGATCCGGACTCGGGTGATTTTGGCTGTGGCCATGGCAGCCGGTTTGTGCACGGGCGCGCAGGCCCAATCGGCAGCGATTATTGGCAAGTCGGCGGTACTGCGCGGGCTGGATAAAGTCACCGGCCAGACGACTGATTTTACCGCCCCGATTGGCAAAACGGTGAAATTCAACACGCTCGAAGTCACTGTGCGCGCGTGCCAGAAGGCAGCCCCCGAAGAACCGCCTGCGACCTGGGTGTATCTGACCATCGCAGAAACCCCGGCTGCGAATAAAGGCGCAGACGCGCCCGCCAAGGCGGAGCTGATGAAGGGCTGGATGCTGGCTCAAAGCCCGGCTTTGTCAGCCTTGGAGCACCCGGTTTATGATGTCTGGGCGATCGACTGCAAAGCCTGATCACCACTCAGCGCAGCCGGCGCGCGGGTGAAATCGGCGTGGGCGGACAGCGCGCGCTCCAACTCACGCTTGAAACGCCAGCGCGGCATTTGCTCCATCCCGAACTGATCAAGATGCTTGGTCCAGAATTGTGCATCGAGCAGCAGAAAACCGCCAAGCTTGAGCCGCGCGACGAGATGGACAAGCGCGATCTTGCTGGCGTCGCTCACCCGGGAAAACATGCTCTCGCCAAAAAACGCCCCGCCAAGCGCCACGCCATAGAGGCCGCCGACCAGGGTGTTTTCGCCGTCGCGCACTTCAACAGAATGCGCCTGGCCGCGGCTGTGCAGCGTCGAATAGTGCGACACGATGGACGAATTTATCCAAGTCTCTTCGCGCCCCGGCCGGCTTTCGGCGCAGGCACGCACCACGGCGGCGAAGTCCTGATTGGCGACGACATTCAAGTCTGTTCCGCGCACCGTGCGGCGCAGACGGCGCGGGGCGTGGAAGCGGTCGATCGGCAGCACGCCGCGCCAATCGGGATCGACCAGAAACAGTTCGGATGCATCGCGGCTTTCCGCCATCGGAAACACCCCGCGGCGGTAACACGCGATCAGCTCATCGGGGCCGAAGCGCGCGCTCATCGCGCCTAAGTCCGGCTCTTGAGATAATTCTCAAGCCAATGGATGTGATAATCGCCATCAACGATATCGCTTTCCTGTGCGAGGCGCTGGAACAGCGGCGTTGTGGTTTCCACGCCATTGACGACCATTTCGTCGAGCGCACGGCGCAGGCGCATCAGGCACTCCGTGCGGTCGCGGCCATGGATGATCAATTTGCCAATCAGCGAGTCATAAAACGGCGGGATCTGATAGCCGGCATAGATCGCGCTATCGAGGCGAACGCCCAATCCGCCGGGGGCGTGATAGTCGCTGATCTTGCCGGGCGAGGGCGTGAACGTCACCGGGTTTTCGGCATTGATCCGGCATTCGATCGAAGCGCCGTTGAAGCGGACATCTTCCTGCTTGATGCTGAGCGGCATACCGTCGGCGATACGGATTTGCTCGCGCACCAAATCAATGCCGGTGATCATTTCGGTGACCGGGTGCTCCACCTGCAAGCGGGTGTTCATTTCGATGAAATAGAATTTCCCGTCTTCGTAGAGATATTCAACCGTGCCAACGCCGAGATAGCCGAGCTTCTTGATCGCCTTGGCGGTGAGATCGCCGATCTTGGCGCGCTGTTCGGGATTGAGCGCAGGGCTTGGCGCCTCTTCCCAAATCTTCTGGTGGCGGCGTTGCAGCGAACAATCGCGTTCGCCGAGATGGATCACTTCGCCATGGCTGTCGGCAACGATTTGAATTTCAATATGGCGCGGCTTTTCGAGATATTTTTCGATGTAAACGCTGTCATCGCCGAACGCAGCGCGGGCCTCTGCGCGAGCTGTAGATAATGCTTCGGACAATTGCTCGGCGGTGCGCGCGACTTTCATGCCGCGCCCACCGCCGCCGGCGGCAGCCTTGATGAGAACGGGGAAGCCGACCTTCTTGGCGACGCGGCGTGCTTCTTCGTCATTGGTGATGGCGCCATCGCTGCCGGGCACGGTGGGAATTCCGGCATCCGCAGCGGCGCGTTTGGCGGCGATCTTGTCGCCCATCAAGCGAATATGCTCGGGCTTGGGGCCGATAAAGACCAAACCGTGTTTTTCAACGATTTCGGCAAAGCGGGCGTTTTCGCTCAAAAAGCCATAGCCGGGATGGATGGCCTGCGCGCCGGTGATTTCGGCGGCGGCGATCAAAGATGGAATATGCAAATAGGATTTCGACGCCTGCGCCGGGCCGATACAGACGCTTTCGTCAGCCAGGCGCACATGCATGGCGGAAGCGTCAGCCTGGCTGTGCACTGCAACCGTCGCGATCCCCATCTCTTTGCAGGCGCGGTGGATGCGCAGCGCGATCTCGCCGCGATTGGCGATGAGGATTTTGTCAAACATCGCGCTATTCCAATACGGCCAGCGCTTCGCCGAATTCGACCGGCTGGCTGTCGGTGACGAGCAGCTGAACCACCTTGCCGGCGCGCGGGGCGGGGATCGGGTTGAAGGTCTTCATTGCCTCGACAATGATCAAAGTCTGGCCGGCCGTGACTGTATCGCCAATCTTTACAAACGGCGTGGCGCCAGGCTCAGGCGACAAATAAGCGGTGCCAACCATCGGCGATAAAACAGCGCCAGGATGGGCGCGCAGATCGGCGGCCTTGGGCGCTTCCGCCGCCACAGCGGCGGCCGGCGCCGGGGCTGGCGCATAGGTTGGGGCGGGCGCCGGCGCATAGGCGAAATGGGTTGGCGCGGGCGCGGCCGCGACCGGGGCGGCGCGGGCGAGCTTCAGCTTTAGCTCGCCATGTTCCACCTCGATCTCGGTCAGGCCAGTGTCGCGCAAGATGCCGGCCAGCTCGCGCACCAGGTCAGGGTCGATGCCGGCGGCGGGTTTCTTGTCGCTCATAGAAGGGCTTTCTCTTTGGGTCAGGCTCGCACCCTTTGCGCCGCGCGCCTGGACATTCGCCGCGGTTTTCCCGCCGCGGCCCGGGCTGGTCAAGGCCGCCTTCACGGCGCCCCGGCCAGATCGGCGGCGGCTTCCACCGCCAGAACATAGCTCAAGGCGCCGAACCCCGCGATCGTGCCGCGGGCTGCGGCGCCAATGTATGACGTATGGCGAAATTCTTCGCGCGCAAGCGGATTGCTCAGATGGGTTTCAATCACGGGCGGCGCTATCGCCTTCACCGCGTCATGAAGTGCGATCGACGTATGCGTATAGGCGCCAGCATTCAGCACGACGGCGCAGGCGTCGCGGCCGGCTTCGTGCAGCCAATCGACCAGTTCGCCCTCACGGTTGGTTTGGCGAAACACCAGCGGCCGGCCGCGCGCTTCGGCGCGGATGCGGCATAGGGCTTCAATTTCGGCGAGCGTCGTCGAGCCATAAATATGCGGCTCGCGGCTGCCCAACAGGTTGAGATTGGGCCCGTTCAGCACGAAGATCGGTTTCGCCATGTCCGTCATGTTCGTGAAGTCGGGCCTTGCGTCAATGGCGCGCACACCGTAATCGCCCCACCTGCTTGCGAATAAGGCCCTGAACCGATGCAGCTGACCATCAATGGCGAACCGCGCGAGGCTGCGCCCGAGCTGACCGTGTTGACGCTGCTGGAACAGATCGGCCTCAATCCCGGCAAGGTTGCTGTTGAGCGCAACCGCGAAATCGTACCGCGCTCCCGCTATGGCCAAACCCCACTGGCCGAGGGCGACCAGCTGGAGATCGTGCAGTTTGTCGGCGGCGGGTGAGGCTGGCCGGCGCGCGGCAAAGCGATTAGAGCAGCGCCATGTCTGACGATCCCCTCATCATCGCCGGCCGACGGCTCGCTTCGCGCCTGATTATCGGCACCGGCAAGTACCAGACCTATGCCGAGAACGCGGCCGCCCTGGAAGCCAGCGGCGCCGAGATGGTCACGGTCGCGGTGCGCCGCGTGAACCTGACCAATCCGAACGAGCCCAAGCTCACCGACTTTATCGACCCCGGCAAGACCATCTATCTGCCCAACACCGCCGGCTGCTTCACCGCTGACGACGCGCTGCGCACCCTGCGCCTGGCGCGCGAGGCCGGCGGATGGGGGCTGGTGAAGCTTGAAGTGCTGGCCGACCAGAAGACTCTTTATCCGGACATGGAAGAGACCTTGAAGGCCGCCAAAGTGCTGGTCAGCGAAGGGTTTCAGGTGATGGTCTATTGCAGCGATGATCCGGTCTATGCGCGCAAGCTGGAAGACGCCGGATGCTGCGCGATCATGCCTTTGGGGGCGCTGATCGGCTCGGGGCTCGGCGTGCAGAACCCGGTCACTATTCGCTTGATCGTGGAACAGGCGCGGGTGCCTGTGATCGTGGATGCAGGCGTTGGCACAGCCTCTGACGCCGCCGTGGCTATGGAGCTTGGCTGCGACGGGGTGTTGATGAACACTGCAATTGCCCAAGCCAAAGACCCCGTGCGGATGGCCCGCGCGATGAAGCACGCCGTCATTGCCGGGCGTGAGGCCTATCTGGCGGGCCGGATGCCCAAGAAGCGCTATGCCGATCCGTCCAGCCCGCTTGCCGGTCTGATTTGAGCCGCCGCTGTCATCGACCCGTCATGGCGAATCGGTAAGCATGGCTTGGCCGAGCGGTCCAAAGCCGCTATACGGACGCCTAATCGCAAGGGGCACCGCCTTCAGTCAACGCCGCATCTTCCGCATCGCTTACGGCCAACCGGCTGTTCCAAGTTCCAGAAGGAGCTGAGGGGCCGGCGATGCATATCGTTAAGGCGCCCCCCTCCGGAATGCCCGCATTGGTGCTCAATGCGGATTATCGCCCGCTTAGTTATTATCCTTTGTCGTTGTGGCCGTGGCAGGAAGTGGTCAAGGCCGTATTCCTTGATCGCGTTGATGTCATTGCGGAATATGAGCATTTCATCCGCAGCCCGAGCTTTGAGATGCGGCTGCCCTCGGTCATCGCGCTGCGCGATTTCGTCAGCCAGGACCGCCCGCCGGCCTTCACCCGCTTCAATGTGTTCCTGCGCGACGGCTTCATTTGCCAATACTGCAGCAGCCCCGACGATCTGACGTTCGATCACGTCATTCCGCGCTCCAAGGGCGGGCGCACGGCTTGGGACAATATCGTTACCGCCTGCGGGCCGTGCAACCTCGCCAAGGGCGGGCGCAATGCGCGCGAGGCCGGCCTGCATCTGCACCGCCGCCCCCGCCGGCCGACCATGCACGAACTGCAAGCCGTCGGGCGCCGCTTCCCGCCCAACCACCTGCACGAAAGCTGGCTCGATTATCTCTATTGGGATGTCGAGCTAGAGGGTTAAGGCTTTCCCAGGCGTGGTTTCGGCCTGCGATCGAAAGCCGCACTCTCTCTCAATTGAAATGTCGTGCCGATCCGGAAAGCATTCGCAGCGCGAATGGTGGGGTACGGCGGAGACATTGATCGGTCGATGGCGGCGCGAAGTTGCACGTAAGCCTGCGCCCGTGCCAAACTTTCCGCGCTGGTCAGACCAACGCCTTGAGCCGATCGCCGGCCCTGATTTGTTCAGCCGGAATGTGGCGTTGCATGTCGCCGTGGTCTTTCACTTGACCCGCATCGTAGCGTCGATCCTTCTTTACAACGTGATTAAGAATCGCGGGCGTCTTGCCGGCCATGCAATCCGTTCCTCTGACACCGACGCAGGAAGACTGGCCGGGCGCGATTTTCAACTGGCTCGTGTTTGCGCCATTTTTCGAAAATCTTGTGATGGTGAGCATTCTCTTGGGTTTCGGCGCCGGCGGGCTAAAGCCGTTGTGGTAATGTCTGCTGGTCGCGATCTTGGCATGGTGGGCGCATATAGCCCCAGATAGTACAGCGGCCGATAGCTTTGGGCCCGCCTGCTTATTCTTCGTGATGGCCTGGCAGTTTCGCATTTGGGCCCCGAAAGTCGGCCGGCGGCGCGCTTATCTCGCCACCGTCGCCACCCATGCGGCGGTGAATGGCGTGATCGCGCTGCTGTGGGGCGGAACGCGGATCTTGACCTGAACCGGAGGCGGATGAGCGATCACCCGCACGCGCTACGCCGCCTGACGCGCCTCGCCCTCGACTGCGTCGGTGATCCACAGCGTGAAGCAACTGCCCTGGCCAGGCGCGCTGGCGACGGTGACGTCGCCGCCGAGCAATTGGGCGAGCTTGCGGGTGATGGTGAGCCCAAGGCCGGTGCCGCCAAAGCTCGCGGCGATGCCGGCATTGGCTTGGGCAAACGGCTGAAACAGTCGCGCCATTTGCTCTGCGCGCATGCCGGCGCCGGTATCGCTAACGGTCGCAATTACTCGCGCGCCGTCGCGGCGCACATGCACGTCGATGCGGCCTTCATGGGTGAATTTCGCGGCGTTAGACAAAAGGTTCAGCAGGCATTGGGTGTAACGGAACGGGTCGGTGCGCAAGGTTCCGAGCCCGGCATCCAGGCGCAGGCGCAGGCGGTTGCCATTGCTTTGCGCCAGCGGCTCGGCCAGATCGACGGCCTGGCGAAGATGCCGATCCATATCGATGGCGACGCAGGCGAGATCCATTCGCCCGGCTTCGAGTTTGGCGAGGTCCAGAACCCTGTCGACCAGCGTGAGCAGATGCGCCGCCGCGGTGTGAATACGGTCGATGTCGGCGCTGGGATTGTGGCCTGGCGTGTGGGCGATGTCTTCTTGGATTAGTTCGGCGAAGCCGATCACGGCGTTCAGGGGGGTGCGCAATTCGTGGCTGATATTGGCAATGAAGCTGTCCTTGGCCTGTTGGGCCGCGCGCGCGGCTTTCGCCTCCACGGCCAACAGATCGGCCTGGGCGCGCGCTTCCCGCAAGCGTGCCGTGAGCCGCTGGGCGCGCAGCGCCGTGGCGATCTGGCGCAAGATCGCGCCATGCATCCAGCCCGCTGCAACCGCGCCGCCCACCACGGTGGTGGCGAACACAAAGAGGGTGTGGGGCAGGTTCGCCGGCGCCGTCGTGAGGGTGATGATTGCAAATCCCATGGTCGCGACGATCAGCACCGCCCACGCCACCCGCACCGAGGGGCCGATCAGGCCGGCAGCCATGGCGATGATGGGCAAATAGGCGAGTTGCTCGGGCGCCTGAAGCAACACCGCGTGCAGCGTGACATTGCCGATGGCCGCCAGCCCGGCGCCGAGCGCGGCCGCCTCCAAGCCGGCAAAACGGCGATCCAGGGGTTTCGCGGCGGCGAAGGTCGGCGCGCTGCGTTCCGTTTCCGCCCCCGGTTTCGCCAGCAGCGGCATGCGCCACACCAGCAGGCCGAGGCATGCCGTGGCAAATGCGGTTGTCGCCATGATCCAGGCCGGCGGCCCGGTCAAGAAGGCCAGATGCGCGACGGTAAGGAGAAGGTAATATCCGCAAAGAACGCCGACATAGGCCGCCACCAGCGGCCGATAGGCCCGCCGCAAGCCAAGCTCCAGGCTCGGCGTTCGATGAAGTCTAAAGCGCATAAGGCCCGCCTTGGTCGCGGGCGTCGTACCCAAGATTGGCTAAGACTTGGTCTATGCGGGTGCAAGATGCCGCTGAAGCCAATTCACCAGCGGCCCGTCGGCCGGCGGCATTGGGTAGCGATCCATCTGTGACGGCCACGCCCAGGCCAAAGCCTGGGCCTCCACCGAACGCGGTTCACCGCGCCAACGCCGCACCGCCCAGAGCGGCATGAGCAGATGGAAATCCGCATAGGCCCAGCTCACGAAGGTCAGCGGTTCGAGGTCGCAAGCATCGACATTGATCGCCAATTCCTCCGCCAGTTCGCGCACGAGGGCCGCTTCCGGCGCCTCGCCCGGCTCGACCTTGCCGCCAGGAAACTCCCACAGGCCGCCGAGCGATTTGTTGGCCGGGCGCTGAGCCAGAAGCACGCGGCCGTCGGCGTCCATCAAGGCTGCGGCGACCACCAGCACCATGCGCGTCACGAGCGGTAATCGCCATTGATGGAAATGTAGCCGTGGGTGAAATCGCAAGTCCAAACCCGGGCATGGCCCGGCCCGTCGCCAACTTCCACCAGCACGTCCAGCTCGCGCCCGGCGAAGGCGGCGTCGACCTTGGCGATGTCATAGTCAATGGCGCCGCCGTCGCGCGCGGTCCATACCCCGCCCATGCGCACCGCCAAGCGCTCCACCGCGATCGGCTCGCCGGCCTTGCCGACCGCCATGACCACGCGGCCCCAATTGGCGTCGCCGCCGGCCACGGCGGTTTTGAACAAAGGCGAGTTGGCGATGCTCATCGCTATGCGCCGGGCGCTGGCGTGATCGCGCGCGCCTTGCACGGCGATCTCGATCAGCTTTTGGGCGCCTTCACCGTCGCGCACCACTTGCAGGGCCAAGTCTTTGAGCACGCCGGCCAGGGCGGACTCGAACGCGGCGAGGCGCGGATCGTCGATGTCGTCGATCATGGGCGCGCCGGACGCGCCGGTCGCAAACAGCAGCAGCGTGTCAGAGGTGGATGTGTCGCCGTCGACGGTGATGGCGTTGAATGTCGCATCGACATGGCGCGCGATCAGCATCTGCGTCACCGCCGGCGCCAACGCCGCGTCGGTGAACACGAAAGCCAACATGGTCGCCATGTTCGGCGCGACCATGCCGGAGCCTTTGGCAATGCCGGCAATGCGCACCGGCGTGTCGACGATTGCACTGAGCGCGCCGGCGCCCTTCGGATAAGTATCGGTTGTGGCGATGGCTGCAGCGAGTGCCGGCCAGTCGACGCCGTCGAGGCGGTCCCACAAATCGGGCAGGGCGTCGGCGACGCGCCGCGCCGCCAATGGCTGGCCGATCACGCCCGTGGCGGCGAGCATCACGGCGGTTTCGGGAACCCCGGCCAGGCGTGCGACCTCGGCGGTGGTGGCGGCGTTCTTGGCAACGCCCGCCGCCCCGGTAAAGGCGTTGGAATTGCCGGCATTGCAGACAAGATACCGGGCGCGTCCGCCGCTGACCGCCAGCGTCTTGCGGCACCAGTCGACGTCGGCTGAGCGCGTGGCCGATTGGGTGAACACCCCGCCGACACTGGCTTTCGCGCCGGCATCAACCAGGATCAGATCATTGCGGGCGTGTTTATAGAGGCCCAGTCGGCCAATCGCTGCGCGCAAACCCGCCACAGCCGGCAGCTTTGGAAAGCCCTCCGGCGCCAGTGGCGAAACCGGCTGGGCCGCATTGCCCTTACTCATGTCTCGCGCTCGCCGGTCGTTGCCGGCGGCGCTTGCGCCGGCGCCGCAGGCGCTGCAGGCTTGACCGGCGCCGGTTTGGCGGGGGCGGGTTTGGGCGCGGGCTTTGGCCCCGGTGCGGGCAGTAGGGGGGCGGCGGCGGCAGGTGGGTCGGCGGCTGGCGGCGGCGGCGGCGTTGCCGCGGCCGGCGGCTCCAGTCCCGGCAGCGGCCCGGCCGGCTGCGTATTGGTCCGCTCTTCGACAAACATTTCGATGCGGGCATTGGAGCGGAGCTTGTTCAGCGTACGCTGAACTTCCGGCCACACCACATTGTCTTCGTAGAGCTTGCGCACGCTGGCCAGTGACGGCGGCTTGTTCTGCTCGCGACTGGTGATGCGGATCAGATGCCAACCGGCCTCACTTTGCACCGGCCCGGCGATCTGGCCGATGGCGGCGTTGCGCACAGCTTCTTGCAGTCCTTCAGGGAAACTTTCCGGCGCCGCTGGCGGCAGGACGCCGCCTTCCATGCGGGTTTCGCCGTCGATGCTCATATCGCGGGCAACCACGCTGAAGGGGTCGCCGCGGTCGAGCCGGGCCTTGGCGGCCAACGCTTGCTCGCGGGTTCTGGTGAGGATATGGCTGGCCGTCACCAGGGTGGTTTTGCCGATGGTGCGTTCGGTTTCGCGGTACAGTTTGCGGATCGCGTCTTCGTCCAGCACCGTGTCCTGCAACTGCTCCAGAAGAGCGCCAGCCAAAACCGTATCGCGGGCGGCCTGGACGCGGTGTTTGACGTCCTGGGCTTTATCAAGCCCGCGCGCCTCCGCCTCTTGAGCTAAGACGCGGGTGTTAATCAGGCTTTGCAGGCTCTCATAAAAAACCTCGGAGCTGGGATCGAGCTTCTCGCCTGGCTCCACCTTGCCGTTCATGACCGCTTCCACCGTCACGTCTTCGACGGAGATGGCTTTGCCGTTTACAGTCGCAGCAATCACCGGATCGGCGCCGCGCCGCACTTCGTTGGCGAGCGTCGGTTTGTCGCGCTCCGACTGGCCGCAAGACGTCAATCCGCCAATCGCCATCGCTAGGCCAAGGCCGCCAGCCATAATCCATCCCAAGCGACCGCTTGCCGAACCGCTGCGAGTGTCTGCGCGCATGCCTTCGTTCTCCTGCCTCGACCCGGTTGGGCCGGCCTGCAAAAACGCCGCCGGAACTGCGAAGTGTTGCTCCGGCGTGACGGTGTTGCATTGACACCGCTTTGCGGCGTCCATAAGTCTCGAGCTTGCGCAAGTCGATAGCTTTTCGCATCCGGGGGGCGCTGGAAAACCGCCGGGATCAGTCCGCGATGCAGTCAAGATTGCGCCTTCTTTAGGCTTCCTTTCCGGTTCAGTTCCACCTCATGCTCAAACTCGCCAAGAAACTGTTCGGCTCGGTCAATGACCGGAAAGTGCGGAATATGAAGGCGCAAGTCGCCCGCATTAACGCGCTCGAACAAAACTACGAAGCCCTCTCCGATGAGGCGCTGCGCAACAAGACGGCGGAATATCGCCAGCGCCTGGCCCGCGGCGCCAAACTCGAAGAGCTGCTGCCGGAAGCCTTCGCCACGGTGCGCGAAGCAGCCAAGCGTGTGCTCAATATGAGACACTTCGACGTCCAGATGATGGGCGGCATCGTGCTGCATTCGGGCAAGATCGCCGAAATGCGCACTGGCGAAGGCAAGACCCTTGTGGCGACGTTGCCGGTCTATCTCAACGCCCTGGAAGGCAAGGGCGTCCACGTCATCACGGTCAACGATTACCTCGCCAAGCGCGACGCCGAATGGATGGGCCAGATCTATCGCGCGCTGGGCTTCAGCGTCGGCACGATTGTGCACGGCCTTTATGACAATGAGCGCCGGCAAGCCTATGCCTGCGACGTCACCTACGGCACCAACAACGAATTCGGCTTCGACTATCTGCGCGACAACATGAAGTACCAGCTCACCGAAATGGTGCAGCGCGGGCATCGTTACGCGATCGTCGACGAAGTGGATTCCATCCTGATCGATGAAAGCCGCACGCCGCTGATCATCTCTGGCCCGACCGACGATCGCTCCGACTTTTATCGCCAGATGGACGATTTGATCGGCCTGCTGCTGCCCGAGCATTACGAGATCGACGAAAAGCAGCGCCAGGTCACCTATACCGAAACCGGCTCGGCGGCGATTGAGCAAATGCTGCAGGAACGTGGCCTGATCGAAGGCAGCCTTTATGAGCCGTCCAATGTCACCGCCGTGCACCACGCCAATCAGGCGCTGCGCGCCCACAAGATGTTCCAGCGCGACAAGGACTACATCGTCAAAGACAACGAAGTGGTTCTGATCGACGAATTCACCGGCCGGATGATGCCGGGCCGGCGGCTGTCGGAAGGCCTGCATCAATCGATCGAGGCCAAGGAAAAGACCGAGATCCAACCGGAAAACCAGACGCTCGCCTCGATCACGTTCCAGAACTATTTCCGGCTCTATGAAAAGCTCGCCGGCATGACCGGCACGGCCTCAACCGAAGCCCAAGAATTCCAGGAAATCTATCGCCTCGATGTCGTGGAGATTCCCACCAACCGCGTTATCCAGCGCGAAGACATCGATGACGAAGTGTATCGCACCAGCAAGGAAAAGCAGGCCGCGATCGTGGCCGATATCGTCGACACCGTGCGCCGCGGCCAGCCAATCCTGGTCGGCACCGTGTCGATCGAAAAGTCGGAGCTGTTGTCGCGCGATTTGAATGACCGCCGCCAATTGCAACAGCTGATGGCCAACTGGAAGCTTGAAATGGCCGACGAGGCCACACCCGCGGCGCGCAAAGACTGGCTGAAGCTGAATGCCGATTTCCTCGCCGACCGCTTGAGCAAACCGGGCGATCCGATCCCGCACCAGGTTCTGAACGCCCGCTTCCACGAGACCGAAGCCGAAATCGTGGCCCAAGCCGGCGTGCCGGCCGGCGTGACCATCGCCACCAATATGGCCGGCCGCGGCACCGATATTCAGCTTGGCGGCAATTTGGACATGCGCCTCAAGCAAGAGACCGCCAAGGTGCAGAAGGCTTGGAACCGCGAACTCAATCCGGAAGAAACCCTCGCCTTGAAGCGCGAACTCGCCGCAGATATCGAGAAGAAAAAGAAGACAGCGCTTGATGCCGGCGGGCTCTATGTGCTCGGCACCGAGCGCCACGAGAGCCGCCGCATCGACAACCAGTTGCGCGGCCGAACCGGGCGCCAGGGCGATCCCGGTAAATCGAAATTCTATATCTGCCTGGAAGACGATCTGCTGCGCATCTTCGCCGCTGACCGGCTGGACGCGATCATGCGCGGCCTTGGCATCCGCGACGGGGAAGCGATTGTTCACCCCTGGATGAACAAGGCGCTGGAAACTTCGCAGCGCCGCGTCGAACAGCGCAACTTTGAAATCCGCAAAAACCTGTTGAAGTTCGACGACGTCATCAACGATCAACGCAAGGCGATTTTCGAACAGCGGATCGACTTCATGCGCACCGCCGATGTGTCTCTGATCGTCAAGGACATGCGCCATGACGTGGCTGAAAAACTCGTCTCGCGCTCGATGCCGGAAAAGGCCTATGCCGAGCAATGGGACGTGAAGGGGCTCGACGAGGACCTGCGCGACATTTTTGGCATCGCCCTGCCAGTTCAGAACTGGGCCAAGGAAGAAGGCATCGCCAACGAAGAAGTGCTTGAGCGGATCGCCAAAGAAATTGACCGGCTCTATGCCGCCAAGGCTGCAGCCTTGGGGCCTGAACGGATGCGCTGGATCGAAAAGCAGGTGTTGCTGCAAGTGCTCGATATGCGCTGGCGCGAGCATCTCGGCGTGCTCGACCATCTGCGCAGCGTCATCCATTTGCGCAGCTACGGCCAGCGCGACCCGCTCAACGAATTCAAGAACGAAGCTTTCACCCTGTTTGACCGGATGCTGACGGAATTGCGCACCATGGTGACGCGCTCCCTGATGCGCTTGCAGCTCGAAGGCGAAGAGCAGATCGAAGAGCCGCGCCCGCCGGCGCAATTGATCGAAACCCATCTTGATCCGGTCACCGGCGAAAACGAAGTCGAAGACGCCGGCCAGCCGCCTGGCTTCAACCGCACCGATCCGCGCACCTGGGGCAAGGTCGCGCGCAACGACGCCTGCCCTTGCGGCTCCGGCAAGAAGTACAAGCACTGCCACGGCAGCGTAAGCGCCAACGCAAATGCTTAGGCCTTGCCCAGGATCCAGGCCCTTTGATCGTCAATCGTGGCAAGCCTGAGTTCTAAGCTTGGCTTCGACAACCCAGAATGACGGCGGCCAGTTTCTTGAGCCGTCTGCGCGGCTGTTAATGGGCTGACTTGTTGATTTCGCGCTCCACCATCGTGCGCATCTGGCCCATGGTCTTCATCATCATCGGCAGCATGACGGTCATGGCTTGACTGGCTTGATCCATCTGCCGCTCCATCTTCTTGGGATCAAGCTCGGAAAGATCGGCGCTGACTTGCGCTTTCGGCGCGGCCTTGGCGGCTTAGCATTTCAGTTCCGCGCCGGTCGTGCGGCAGAAATCCATCGCGCCGGTGGCCGTGTCGAGGCGCACAACGCCGCCTTCCACGGTTTGCAGCTGATAGCGCGGGCTTTCAGCGAAGGCCGGCGCAGCAAGGGACAAGACGCCAGCAGCAAGGGCAAAGCGGATCATGCAGGCCCTCGAAAGAAATATTAAAGCAGCTGAATGCGGCGCGCTGAGGGCGGGGGCTGCAATTCAAGTGCAATCGCGCTAACACCTGCGCCATGACTAAGCGCCGCTTTTACACGCTCGATGTGTTCACCGCCACGCCGCTCGCCGGCAACCCCCTCGCTGTCGTGCTCGACGCCGAGGGCCTCGATAGCACGACGATGCAAGCCATCGCGGGCGAATTCAATCTGTCGGAGACGGTGTTTGTGCTGCCTGCCGACAATCCGCGCCAGCGCGCCCAAATTCGCATCTTCACGCCCGAAATCGAAATGCCGTTTGCGGGCCATCCGACCGTGGGGACCGCATCCTTGCTGGCGCTGCTGGACGGCGGCGGCGCGCGCGCGTTTGGGCTCGCGCTCGCGGCTGGCGATGTGGCCTGCATCGTCGATTGCGAGAGCGACCGTTCGGCGCGGGCGCGTTTTCGCAGTCCCGGCTTGCCCAAGGTTTATGCGCCATCGCTCGACCGCCTCGATGTCGCGGTGGCTCTGGGGCTTGACCCGGTAGAGATCGGCGCAGGGGCGCATGAGCCGTCCATGCACGGCGTGGCGCTGCCCATGGCGTTTGCGCCGGTGGCCTCTGTCGCCGCACTCGCCCGCATCAAGCCGGATGGCGCGATGATCAACCGCCTCAATCCCGAACACGGCGCGATTTATCCGTACGCCCGCGCCGGGGAGGGCGTGCACTTCCGCTCGCGCATGTTCGCGCCGGGCGCCGGCGTTGCAGAAGACCCGGCCACGGGCTCAGCGGTGGCGGGCTTTGCCGGCGTGCTGATGCAGTTTGAAAAGCTCGGCGACGGCGAACATGATGTGGTGGTTGAGCAGGGCGTAGAGATGGGCCGGCCGAGCCGCATCGAGATGCAAATGACGATTGCCAATGGCGCGCTCACTAGGGTGGAAATCGGCGGCCAGGCGGTGATTGTGGCTGAGGGGATGCTGCGCCTGTGACGCCGTTCAAAATCAATGCGCCGCTGTCAAAGCTCGACCACATCCGCGAGCGGGTGGCGGCCTATCCCTGGTTTCCTGCGCCCGCCGATGAGGCGGACAGTTGGGGGCGCGGCGTCAATACTGCGGTGCTGCGCGATTTCTGCGAACACTGGCTGCGCCGTTATGATTGGCGCGCTGCGGAGGCCGATCTCAATCGCTGGCCGCATTTCATCACCGATATCGACGGGCTCGATATTCATTTCGTGCATGTCGTGGGCGAGGCGCAAGGTAAGCGGCCACTGCTGATCACCCATGGCTGGCCCGGATCGATCTATGAATTTTGGGGCGTGATTGAGCGGCTGGCGTTTCCGTCCCAGCATGGCGGCAAGGCGCAAGACGCCTTCGACCTCGTGATCCCCTCGCTGCCGGGCTATGGCTTCAGCGGCAAGCCCGCAAGCCCTGTGGGCCAGCGCGCCACCGCCAAGATGTTCCGAACACTGATGATCGACGTGCTGGGCCATGAGCGCTTTATGGCGCAAGGCGGCGATTGGGGCGGGATGGTGACGTCCTGGCTGGGCTTGGACCATGTCGATGTGGTTGCCGGCATTCATCTCAACATGATCGGACTTCGGCCGACACCAGCCACACCCCAAACGGATGACGAGAAAGCCTGGCTGGCGCGCACGCAGTTTGCGATGCAGGCCGAAGGCGCCTACTTCATGCAGCAGGCCACGAAGCCGCAAACGCTGGCCATGGCGCTGATGGATAGCCCGGTGGGCGCGGCCGCCTGGATCTTGGAGAAGTTCCACGGCTGGAGCGATCTGAAGGCCGGCGATCTGTGGAGCGTGTACACGCGCGACCAGTTGATCACCAATATCATGATCTATTTGCTGACCGATTCGATGGCCACCAGCGTGTGGTATTATCGCGCCTTGCTTGAGGAGAATGGCGGCGTTGGTTTGCCGGAAGGCAAGCGCGTGGAGGCGCCGACGGGTTTTGCCAATTTCCCCGGTGAGACTTTGTACGCACCGCCGCCACGCAGCTGGGCCGAGCGCGCCTACAATATCGTGCACTGGTCACAGATGTCGGGAGGCGGGCACTTCGCCGCTATGGAACGGCCGGTGGAGTTCACCGCGGATGTTCAGACATTTGCGGCCGCGATCGGTTATTGAAGCGGGCTTTCGCAACAAGCCGGTCATCCGGATCCAGACGATCGCCCCTCTCCCGCCGGGAGAGGGGCGATATCATCCGTGTTCGGACGATGGGTTCAGCGGCCGGCCTTCAGCGTCACCGACAATTTCTGGCCTTGATCATTGGTGATCTCCCAGGTGTCGCCAACCTTCTTGCCGTCCACGCTGGGCGCGCACCCCGGTTGGCCCCCGGCCGGCGTGAGGCAGATTTTTCCGTCAGCGACCTTAAAACTACCGGTGACCTTGGCCCCATCCGGCGCCAGCTGCGTGAAAGAGCCATCGGCGTTGAACTGGTATTTCAAAACCGCGCCATCGGCCTGCTTCACTTCGGCGGTGTTGCCATAGAAGGGCGCCATCGCATCCGCAAAGGCCGGGCTTGCGCAGCAAAGCGCAACGACTGCGGCGAACAGAACTTTTTTCATGATGTCCTCCTGTAAATTGGCCGCAACGCAGCGCGGCGGCCCTTGCCGATAAAGCCCGCACGCGGCTTGCGCAAGCGCCAGACGCGCGGCTACATCCGTGCATGTCCGGCATCGCTACCTTGATCGAGACCCTGACTCTCGAACTGATCGAACTGAATCTGTTTCGCGGCGCAACCCCGCAAGACGAGATGAATAGGAACCGCATCTATGGCGGCCAAGTCATCGCGCAGGCGCTGATGGCCGCCTATCAGACGGTGCAGGGGCGCGTATGCCACTCGCTTCAGGCCTATTTCATCCGCCCGGGCGACCCCAAGGCGCCGGTTCTGTACGAGGTGGAGCGCTCGCGCGACGGTAAGAGTTTCGCCACACGCCGGGTGATCGCTATCCAGCATGGCGAGCAGATCCTCAATCTCGCCGCCTCGTTCCAGATTGTGGAGCCGGGCTTTGAGCACCAGGCGCCGATGCCGCAAACCCGGGCCGCGCAAGACACGCCAAGTGATGCCGACCGGATCAAAAAGCGCGCCAGCGAAATTCCCGAAGCGATCTTAAAAGAACTGGTTGGGCGCGATTTCGCCATCGATATTCGCCGCGTCGATCCAATTGACCCGATCAAGCCGAAAAAGACGGACGCCACGCAGAAAGTGTGGATGCGGGCGGTAGAAAGTGTGGGCGATGATCCCGCGCTCAATCAATGCGTGTTGGCGTACGCCACCGACATGTCACTGTTGTCGACATGCGCGCGCCCGCATGGCGTGTCGTGGATGACGGGCGTGCAGATGGCGAGCCTCGATCACATCATTTGGTTCCATCGCCCCTCGCGCGCCGATCAATGGCATCTCTACGATCAGGATAGTCCCTCCGCCTCCGGCGCCCGCGGCTTCAATCGCGGCGCGCTGTATCTGGAGGACGGCACGCTGGTCGCGAGTGTGGCGCAAGAGGGACTGCTGCGGCCGCGCACCTAAAGCCAGCGCCAGCGGCCGCGCTTCGGCGGGGGGCAAGGCGGGATTGAGGTGCGATTTGGTGCACGGCTTTGTGCTTAAGGCGGCGCGCGGGCTTGGCCGTATTGGCCACAAGCACGCGACGCAGGATGAAGCGCAAGCCGGTCGCTTTGCAAGATGCTTGCGCTGGTAACGGGTCGCGCCGGATGTCCGCGGCCAAGGCGGTCCAATGCGCGTAAGCCGTCGCGCCCGGTATTTTCCCGCAGCCGCGAGAGACGCCGCGATTGACCCGAGCCCGGACGTTTGCGCGAAAACCATACCAGAAGCGCAGGAGCGTCGAGCCTCGCAAACGCCATGCCGACCCGCGCCAGCTTGACGCGGATCGCATCCGCCGGTTCGCGTTCGGTGCGCGCCGCAACACGCACAAACGCCGCCGAGGCCTTGGCGCCCGGCGCCCACAGCGCGAACCGGCGCTTGAGCAGGGTGAAGAGGAGATCGAAGTGAGGGAGGAGGGGAGCGGCGCGGGTCATCGCCCTCAAGGTGGCGCAGGGGTCGAGCCGGGCGGATTTCGGTGCGGCGGTTTTTGCCGATCGCCTTGTTGGGCTTGATGTTCGGTGATCGAGCGGCGGGGATTGGGCGCGGGTTTATCCCTCAGTCCGCGCTGCCGCTGTGGTCTTCCATCAAGCGCGCAAAGTCCGCGATCCGCAATTTGAGCCCAGGGATCAGCGCGGCGGCCACCGGCTCTTCCGCCGCAACCACGGCAGGCTCGCCATAGGTTGCGCCATCAAGGCGATGAACCAGCACGCAGCGGCGTTCGACATCAACCAGCCAATATTCCCGCACGCCGCCGCGGGCATAGATGTCGGCCTTGCGCCGGTCGAGGCGCAGCGTCGCATCGGCGATTTCGATGATCGGCAGCACGTCCGCGCCGGTGACGTCCGCCACTCTCAGGTTGGCGTCAAAATCCAGAAATCGGGCTTGGGCTCGTCGTGGTCGCTGATCTCCAGGCTCTTGTTCGGAATGGTCATGAAAGTCGGGCTGAGGCTTTCCACAAGCCAACGGTTGAACACAGCGTTCCAGTCAATTGTGCGATGGCCGTCGGCGGGCATTTCGATCAGCTCTCCGTCAATCAGCTCCAGGTCCAAATCGGGTTGAAACACGTCGGCGGCGGCCATGGCGTGATATTCGGCCCGGGTGAACTGGTGGCGGACAGGCTCGGCCAAGGCGGCCTGCAGAAGGCGAGCGGGGGCGTTCATGAGGGCCGCTACCATATCGCTGCGTTCACCCCAATGCGCGGCTCACGCCTGCACATCGACCGTCGCGCCCGGGCCGCCATCGGCGGGCGGGGCGGAAGCCGCGCCAGCGCTGATGGCAACGATCGCGGCCCGCAGCGTGCGGTCAGCGAGCACGAAGCCGGCCTGCATGACTTCGGCGATGGCGCCGGGGGCTTGCGCGGATGGGATTTGCGCGATCGCCTGGTGCAGATTGGGATCGAACTTGTCGCCGACAGCGCCGATGCGCTTCAGGCCATGGCGGGCGAAGGCTTCGATCAATTGCTGCTCGACCATCGCCACGCCATCGCGCAGGGCCTGCAATTGCTCGACACTGGCGTCCGGCGGTGCGGCATCCAGCGCGCGGGCGAAGTTGTCGGCGGCGGGCAGCAGGTCGCGCGCGAAGCGGTCGATCGCAAACAGGCTTGCTTCCTTGGCGGCGCGGTCGCCGCGCTTGCGGGTGTTGTCGACCTCGGCCCAGGCGCGGAGGCGTTCTTCCTCCAGTTCGCCAATGCGGGCCAGCGCTGCGGCGAGTTGGCTTTCCAGGCTCAATGGATCGAACGCCTCGGCGGGCGGGATTTCGGGTTCTGTGGTCATGGGGTTCTCTTGGGTGGGCTTGAGGGCGTGGTCAAGACGGTGGTGCGCGTTAGGTCTTTGGCAAGCTATCCATCAGCTTGCCGATCAGCTGGGCGGTGTAGTTCACCACCGGAATGATCTTGGCGTAGTTGAGCCGCGTCGGCCCGATCACGCCGAGCGCGCCGACAATGCGGCGCTGGGCATTGGAATAGGGCGCCACGATCAGGCTGGAGCCGGATAGCGAAAACAGCCGGTTTTCGCCGCCAATGAAAATCCGCACGCTGTCGGCGGTTCGCGCCACATCGAGCACATTGACGAGGTCGCGCGCTTTTTCGAGATCGTCGAACAACAGCCGCACCCGCTCCAGATCGGCCTCGGCGCGGGCGTCTTGCAGCAGCTTGGCCTGGCCGCGTACAATCAGGCTGCGGCCCTGCATCGGATCTTCGCCGGACCATTCGGCCAGGCCCTGCTGCACCAAGGCCGCGGCGGCGGCGTCAAGGCGGGCCTTCTCCTGGGTCAGTTCGTCTTCGGCTTCGCGGCGGGCTTCATCCAGGGTTTGCCCCTTGAACCGGGCATTGAGGAAATTGGTCGCTTCGATCAACGCGCTGCCGGTGAGCCCGAGCGGCGTTTCCAGCAGGCGGTTTTCCACCCCGCCGTCTTCAAAAACCAGCACCAGCAAGGCCCGCCCGGCGCCAAGATTGACCAGTTCGGCATGGCGGATCGGCGCGTCGCGCTTGTCGGCAACGACGAGGCCCGCGCCGCCGGCAAGCCCCGACAGCATCTCACTGGCGACCGCCAGCAATCCTTCGCGGGTGGCCGGCGCTCCGGCCAGGCGCGCTTCGATTTCGGCGCGGCCGTCTTCATCGGGCAGATCGGAGATTTCCAGAAAGCTGTCGACGAAGAACCGCAATCCGGCATGCGTTGGCCGCCGCCCCGCCATGGCGTGTGGCGCATCCAGCAGGCCAAGCGTGGCAAGGTCAGCCATGGTGTTGCGGATCGAAGCCGGCGACAGCCCGGAAGCGCCCAGTTTGGACAGCGTGCGCGAGCCGACGGGCTCGCCCGTCGTCAGATAACTTTCAACAATTTCTTTGAACAGGTCGCGCGCACGCGTGTCCAATTGGCTCACGCCCATGCGCGCGGCGTCGGAGGTGGGGCGGTGATCGGTCATCGCGCCATAGGTAGCGAGCCGCGCCGGCCTTGCAACCGGGCGCGCATGTCAAATGGCGAGCTTGATCGCCAGGTGGACGCTGAAATTGAGCCGGGCCAGGAACAACGGCAAGGCGCTTTCGGCAATGGACTGATCGGTCGCTTGGCGGGCGACAAGGCAATAGCCGTAATCGTCAACGCTCAAGACGCCGCCCAAGCTGAGCTTCGGATAGCCGTGCACCAGTTCGTGAGAGGTGGAGGCGTAGAGATCGGTATCCGGCGCAACCGGGCGATCTGATCGGGCCTGGTGGAAGCGGTCATGTCTTCCACCCGGCCGGGAACAAAGACGAGATTTTCCTGCGGGTAGGCGGTGTGGCTTAGCACATGGCCGACATACTCCCTCGTGCAGCCGCCCCCCAGCTCTGGCCAGTGACGCGCCAATGCGACCACGAATGGAGCGCCGAGTTTCCCAGGTTATCAATGTCTTGCGCGGACAGCTCTGGTATCCCTGCAAAGGTGTCGCAGAGATATGTTGTGCGCGTCGTGTCGCCGAAATGACGCAACGCTTCGGCCGCCAGCAGCATTGAACCGCTGCTCCACACGCCGCATTCCACGATGTTGCCGGGAATCTTCTTCTTCACGATATGGTGGATGGCTTTGTACAGCGCCCTTTCGGCGGCGATGTCAGAGATCGTCACCTGCGAAATCAGCCGCGCCACCTGGAAGAAGAGCGGATCATCGATTTCGGGATACTCCGCGTCGATCTTGACCATCGCTTCTGGCTTCAACAGCATGCGCATGGCTCGGCTCCGACTTCTAAGCGTTCCCGTGGCCGGGGTGACTCGCCGCGTCTGGCCAGTCATTTTCGCTTGGCCCTCGACAGCGTGCAGTGAAGCTGCTTCACCTCGCGCCCCATTCCAGAAGGTCCCCCATGCGCCCCTCCAATCGCCAGCCCGACCAATTGCGCCCGATCAGCCTGGAGCCCGGCGCCTCGCGCTATGCCGAAGGCTCGTGCATGGCGCGGTTTGGCCATACCCATGTGCTGTGCGCCGCCACGATCGAGGACGGCGTGCCGGGTTGGATGAAGGGCAAGGGCCAGGGCTGGGTGACGGCCGAATACGGCATGTTGCCGCGCTCAACCCATACCCGCACGCGCCGCGAGGCGGCCCAGGGCAAGCAGCAGGGCCGCACGCTGGAAATCCAGCGCCTGATCGGGCGGGCGCTGCGCTCGGTGATCGATCTTTCAGCGCTGGGTGAGCGCACATTGACGCTCGATTGCGATGTGATCCAGGCCGATGGCGGCACCCGCACGGCTGCAATCACCGGCGCCTGGGTGGCGGCGGCGCGGGCGTGTGCGTATCTGCGCACGGAGGGCGTCTTGAAGAAGGAGCCGATCATCGGCCAGGTCGTGGCGGTGAGCTGCGGCGTGTTTCAGGGCGCGCCGGTGCTGGACCTCGATTACGCCGAAGATTCCAACGCCGAGGTCGACGCCAATTTCATTTTGTCTGGAGACGGACGATTGATCGAAATCCAGGCTACCGGCGAAAAGCGCCCGTTCACGCGCGAGGAATTCACCGCGCTCTTGGGCCTCGCCGATCTTGGCTGTGCGGCGTTGCTTGCGGCCCAGAAGTCGGCGTTATAATGTCACGACTTCGTCGCCGCATGTGCGGGGAGTGATCGATGTCAAACCCGTTCAAGCTGTTGTCCTTGACCAGCATTCTTGCCGGGCTTGTCGGCGCCGGTGGATTGTTGTGGTTCTTCTATCCGTGGGAGGCTGGCGCAGCGATCCCATTGGGCGCGGCTGGGTTTATTGTCACCGCAGTGGTGTGCGAAGCCATCGGGCGCCTGGCGCGAAAGCGGCAGCCATGAGCGCGCGGTTTTGGGCTCTTGGTGCGGCGCTCGCGCTGCTAACGCTGCCGGCTCTGGCGCAGGCGTCGGCGGAGCGCCAAAGTCCCGTTTGCGCCGCAGCATGGAATGCTTGGGATGCGGGCCAGCAAACGGGTCTGCAAAGCTCCGCCTCGCGCATGGAGTGGCTGCTGAATTCCACATCCACCGCCTGCCCAGAGCTGCGTGCGCTTTTGGGGCGCAAGCTCAATCGATTGTCGGTGCAGCCGCCATCGCAACACCGTGCGCCTCCGCCTCCGCCTCCGCCTCCGCCTCTTCCTCCTCCGCCGCCTCCTCCTCCTCCGCCGCCGCCGCCGCCAGCGCCGGAGCCCCCGCCGCCTGTGGTCCAACCGCCGCTGCCGATGGCCCTGCCAGGCGTCGACCAGCCCGCAACGCAAATCAGTGTGCGAGCTTTTGTGTTGGCCCGCGACGGCGCCATCCCCAAGGATGCGATCGGTTATGCGGTTGCAGTGTTCACTGCGCCCGAACAAGCCGACCGGTTTTGCACGGTGTTTCGCTCGCGGCTGGATTTCGCCGGCTCATTGACCGGAACCACGCAACTCACCGTGACGGAATATGGCCAGCGCATCCGCATCGCGCCGTTCGTTTGGCCAACGACCGCGTGGCCGGTGGGGACGCCATCGAGCTGCGCCAATCTGGTCGCGCGTTATGATTTTGCCGGCGCACGGCTGCTGCTGCGCGCCGCTTTGGCGCAGATGCAGGCGGCTGGCGCGCCGGCCGATGCGCTGGGCGCAGAAGGCCCGTTCCTCGTCGCTGCGCCGCGCAAAGGCGGGGCAATGACCGTGTTTGATCTCAGCCGCGCGCCGGCGGTTGACTATGACAAATGGCTGCTGCGCGCGGTTGAGGCCGTGGAACGCGGCGAGACGGGGGGCTTTGCGCCGATCGTGCAGCCGGGCGTACGCGATCAGGTGCGCTTCGTGGCGTTTGGCCTGGCGCCGGTGATTGAAGAGGCGCTGGGCGTGTTCCTGCCGGGCTATGCCCAGGCCCGCGCCGAAGCGCGCAGGTTCAACCGCTAAACCCGCCGCACCAGAAATCCCGCGCGCGGAAAATGCACGACGACGCGGCCGGCCTCAGGCGTATCGCGCACAATGGCGATCTCGTGCGGCCGCACATGCCAGATCGCGCCGCTGATCGGATCGCGGCCATAGTCGTCGGCCATCACGCCAACCGGGTCGCCGGGCTTCAAGCCTTGGCTGTCATGTGCGTCGCTTGGCAAAGCGGCTGCGGGCGCGGCTGCGCCGGCTTGCGCCAAGGCGTCTTCGCCTGAGATGGGCTGCGCTTGCCCATGACCGATGGCTTTCACGCGGCCGGCCCAGGCGCCAAGCGCCGGCATGTCGGCGGTGAGAGCAGCACAGCGGTCGGCCAGCGCCCCGCGCAGGAACCAAATATTCATATAGGCCGCGATGTCAGCAAGGCCGGCTGCGGCGCCAAACAGAAACGGCCCGCCAGCAGCCAGTCGTTCTTCCAGCAGCGCGGCTTGCGCGCGCCATTGGTCAGCGAGCATTGGCGCGGCGGCGGCCATGGCTGCGACATCGAACGGCCGGCCAGAAAGCTGCTCGCGATCCTTGATGAAATCAGCCGGCACATTGGCCCCGATCGTTCCAAAGATGACGGCCACGGACGCCTGAAACCAAGCCCGCTCAGCCCAAATGCGCAACGCCCAAGCCATTCCCTCCTGGCCCGGCGGCGTCAGCGGATGATCCGGATACAGACGATCAAGCCCGCGCAGGATCGCCTGGGTGTCGCAGTAAATGTCGGCGCCAATCTGCAACACCGGGATGCGGCGATAGCCGCCGGTCAGCGGGCTCAAGGTCGGCCGCGGCAGCATATTGGGCTGGATGCAGCTGGACCAAGCCAGACGCTTCAGCCCAAGCGCCAAGCGCACCATTTCAGCAAACGGCGAGGAAGGGTAATGGTGCAGAATCGGGGCAGTCATGTGTCTGTCTCCTCACCGGCGCTCTTGCCGGCGTCAAGCTTGACGGTCACTTTGGCTTGGGGGGATCGTTGAGGGGAATAGGGGAGGAACGCATGAGTGTATTCGCGTATGGCCTGATTGGGCCGGTTTTGGCGCTCGCGGCCTGGACGCTTGTAATGTGGGTTTGGATGTACGCCACCCGCCTTCCTGCCATTTCGGCGGCCAAGATTGATCCGCAGGCGGCCAAACATCCCGGCTCTTTGGCCATCTTGCCGACCGGCGCGCGCCAGGTCGCCGATAACTATAATCACCTGCACGAACAACCGACTGTGTTTTACGCCGTCGCTCTGGCTCTGGCGATGACGGGCCAGGGCGGGGACATCCTGGTGTCTCTTGCCTGGGCATATGTCGGGCTGCGGGTGTTGCACTCTCTCATCCAATGCACGGTGAACTTCGTCCCGTTGCGCTTTGTGGTTTTCAGCTTGGGCACATTCGCGCTGATGGGGCTTCTCGGACTGGGCGTTATGGGTCTGCTTCAGGGCGGAGCCGGGTCACCTTAGGGGCGGCGGCGGCCGACCGGGCTCCGGCGCCGGCTCATGCGGGCCGACGTTCTGGTTCCGGCGGCGCTCGTCGTTGTGGACACTTGGATTTTGCAAACAGATCGAGGCCTGTTTCAGGCCTGTCCTTGGGCAGGCCGTGGTCGGCGCACCCGATCGAGCGGTTCGCGGCAGAAGACTCTCGTCAAGTTTTGCTTTTGGCGACGATGGCGCTGGTGGACTGGCCAGGCGTCAGCGCGGCCAAAAGCACGCGCCCGCCATGCGCCTTGACGATCTCAGCGCCGACCACCTGGTCCTCGCGATAGTCCGCGCCTTTGACCAGTACGTCCGGCTTGAGGGCGCCAATCAGATCAAGCGGGGTGTCGTCGTCAAAGGCCACGACCAGATCAACGCCTTTGAGTGCGCCGATCACCTGCGCGCGCGCCTCCAGCGATTGAATCGGCCGCGTTGGGCCCTTCAGGCGCGCAACGCTCGCGTCGCTGTTGAGGGCAACGATCAAGCGATCGCACGCCGCCGCCGCCTGCGCGACCAAGGCAATATGGCCCGGATGCAAGAGGTCGAAACAACCATTCGCGAAGCCGACGCTCAAGCCGTCCGCCGCCCATTGCGCGCGGTGCGCAAGCGCCTGCGCGCGCGGCGTGACAATGACGGGAGCGGCGCGTTCGCCATGGGCAAGCGCGGCGGCCAATTCGTCGGGACTGACCGTGGCGGTGCCGAGTTTCTGCACCACAACGCCTGCCGCCGCATTGGCGATCTGGAGCGCTTCGCCCGCGCTTAAGCCCGCCGCCAAAGACAGCGCATAGGCTCCGACCACCGTGTCGCCGGCGCCGGAAACGTCAAACACTTCGCGGGCTTCTGCTTTCAGATGCAAGGGCGCTTCGCCCGCGCGGTAGAGCGCCATGCCTTTTTCGCTGCGCGTCAACAGAATCTCAGCCCCGCTCAAGGCCTGCGCTTCCGCCGCGGCGGCCGCGGCTTCATCGTCGGTTTCACACGCAAGACCGACCGCAGCCGATAATTCCTTGCGGTTAGGCGTAATCAGGCTGGCGCCGCGATAATCGCCAAACCGCGCCCGCTTGGGATCAACGATCACCGGTTTGTTGTGCGCCTTGGCGGCGGCGAACAAGGCGGCCAGAACCGCGTCGCTGAGCAGGCCTTTGCCATAATCGGAGAGCACCACAATGTCGGCGGCGGCGATGGCGTGGCGGGCCGCGTTCAGCGCCTGCTCGGTGACCTTGTTGGCAATGGCGGCCGCGCTCTCGCGATCGACGCGGACCAGCTGGTATTGGCCGCCGAGATAGCGGGTCTTAAGGATGGTCGGGCGGGCGGGATCAATAATCAGATCGGCCTGAACGCCCGCCAATGCGCTAATCTGACGGGTGAAGATATCGCCGGCGGCATCTGCGCCGATTACGCCGACCAGCAACGCCTGACCGCCAAGGGCGGCGATATTGGCCGCCACATTGGCCGCCCCGCCCAGCACATGGCGTTCGCTGTGGACATGCAGAACCGGCGTCGGCGCTTCCGGCGCCAGCCGCGTCACCCGGCCATAGACATAATGGTCCAGCATCACATCGCCGATCACGGCGACGCTGGCCCCGGCGAGACGCGCGATCAAAGGCGCGCTCATGCGGCAACCGCTTGGACATCGAGTTTCAAGCGCGCCGGGCTCCAGGCCATTTCGGCAAAGGCCTGGATGGCGCTCTGGCGAGCGTCGAGCGCGGCGCGGTCCAGCCGCGCGACATTGGGCAGGCGCAGATTATTGGCCTGCATCACCTGGCGCAACGGGCCCTGCAGGGTTTCGCTGCCAAACAGCAGATTGACCCAAGGGTTGAGATTGGCGCTGGCATAGACGTTGCGCTTTTGGGCGTAAGTTGCCGCGCTCAATTCTTTGACCAACCCGCCCGGGGCCAGCACCAAAGCGCCCAGCCGCTCGCGCTGACCGCGATACAGGTCTTCGCGCCGCCAGCTGTGGCCGGTATCGTCGCCCGCGGCGCTGAAGGTTTTCGGCAACAGATGCTCGATCTCATAGCCATGCGCGCCGCGCTGCTCATACAGGCCATAGCGGAACGGCTGGCCATTGAGTTCGTCGAGATAGGCCGTGATCCGCGCCAGCAAGGGATGCAGATGCGGGCTCTTGCCGGACTTCTGAATGTCGGGATTGTCGGCGAAGTCAAAGCCGAGCTGGCTTTGCAGGTCTTTCAGGATCGGGCCAAGCTGGGCGTCTGGCTTGTCGCGTACCGCGCTGGCGGCGGCGGCGACGATATATTTCACCCGGTCCATATGGCGTCTGGGTGATTTCACGCCGGTGGTCCACGCCCAGCGTGCGGCGATGTTTTCCAAAAACTGCACGCCGACCCGCACCCGCGCCAACCATGCCTCATCGCCGGGCCGGGCGCAGGCGAGCAGGAACACCTCGTCATAGAGATCGAGATCAAACCGCAGCGCTTCGAGGAAATAAAGACCCTGCAAGTCGCGATCGAAACTGCCGCGCGCGGTGCGGATGCGAGCAAACACGTCCGACAAAATCACCGCCTGTTCTTCGACAAAACCGATCGGATTGATCAGGCCAAGCTCTGGGCGCGCATCGGCGTTCTCGATCGCAAACAGCGCGGCTTTCTGGTCGATCTCGCTCATGGCGCTGTCAGCGAGGCGGCGCTTGGCGTCGGTGGCGCGGGGTGGGGCGTCGTTGCTGAGGGAAAGGCAGCGGGCGGCGAGCCAAGACTTCACGAAATCGATCTGGGCGCCCGCGCCCAGCCCGCCAACCGTGTCGAGCGCTTCGCGCCACAAATTGAGCGCGGTGGTCTGGGCGGCGTGATCGGGAATCCGCCGACCAATGAAATTGGTGAATTCGTCGAGCGCCTGCAGCGGCGTGCCGCGGCTGTTCATCGCGTCGAACAAGGAAAACGCGTCATGGCTTGGGCCGGCCCGCACTTCCGCAATCGCCACCTTGTCTAGCAGCCACAACTCAAACTCGGCGGTGTCTTCCGGCTCCAGCCGCAGATCGAGGAATCGCATGACATCGCTATAACGCCCGGTGAGGGCGGTTTCGATTGCCGACTGCGGCGACACGTCAAGCCGGCCCTGATTGTCGAGCTGCTTGAACACCCGTTCGCGGTCGACATCGTCAAACAGCCGCGGCGTGGCTCCGTCCGGAACCCGCTTTCGCCCCACGAAGCTGAGCGGCTGGGAAAACGCGGTTGGGTTCATGGCCAGACGCCGGCGCAGGGCAATAATCAACAACATCACGGTGGTGAGCCGCTGCTGGCCATCGATCAGGGCCTGCTCGCCAGCCTTGTGGCGCACCAGCAGGGCGCCCAGGAAATAGCCTTTGCTGCCAACATCGCCGATGCGCGGGCGGAACGCGGCAAACAGGTCGCGCAGCAGCTCATCGACCTGTTTGGTCGTCCAGACATAATCGCGCTGATAGGCTTCCAGCCGATAGGTTTGCTTCAGCAGGTCGCGGACGGTTTTGACTGAGGCCTGAATGTCGCTCACGCGGCCGGTCTCCGGAGTAAATCTGTGGCTTTGTTCATAATCGCGCTGATCAGCGTCCGCCAAGGCCGGCTGGCAGTTGGGATGCCGTCATGGGTAGCGGGCAAGTCCGGCCGAAACGCGGCGGTCCGACGCCTTAGCTCTTTCCTTGACGCTTGCGTCATGCTTTGCATCGGCCACGGGCAGTTCGCGCAGAAGGACGCCCGCCAGGGAGTGAATGCCACATGCCAGACGCCGCCGGTTCGTCCGCCTTCCCCGCCATGTCGATTGCCCAAGCGCATGTGCTGCTTGGTCAGCCGGGAACCCTGTTTGAGGTCGGCGAGGGCGCGATTCGCGGCGTGCCCATGAAGATCTGGAAAAACGCGCCCGCCCATATCGGCCTTCTGTTCGAGCTTGGCCGCCTGCATGGACCGAAAACCTATATGGTTTATGAAGGCGAGCGGGTGAGTTTTGACGCCCATCGCGGGGCGGTGCTGAAACTGGCCGCGCGGCTGCAGGCCGAGGGCGTGGTCAAGGGCGACCGCGTGGCGATCATCATGCGCAATCTGCCCGAATGGTCGGTGGCGTTTTGGGCGGCCGTTCTGGTCGGCGCCATCGCCACGCCGCTCAACGCCTGGTGGACCGGCGGGGAACTGGAATACGGCCTGCAGGACTCAGGCGCCAAGCTCGCCATTGTCGACCATGAGCGGTTTGAGCGCCTGCGCGAGCATATCCATGCCTGCCCGGCCTTGCAGCGCATTTATGTCGCCCGCTGCGGCGAGCTGATCGCCGATCCGTGGGTCGATAAACTCGAAAATGTCATCGGCCCGGTTGCGGCTTGGGCGCCGGCTGATCCGCAAGCCGTTTCGCCCGCCGTTGAGATCGGGCCCGACGATGACGTGACGATTTTTTATACCTCCGGCACGACGGGAAAGCCCAAAGGCGCGGTGATCAGCCACCGCAACATCATCTCCAATATGCTGAACTCCGCCTCAGCCCAGGCGCGCGCCTTTCTGCGCCGCGGCGAGCAGCCGCCTTTGCCTGACCCAACAGCCCCGCAAAAGGCGTTTCTGGTGTCAGTTCCGCTGTTCCACGCCACCGGCTGCTTCGCGATCATGGCGCCGGGTATGATGCAGGGCTTTAAGCTGGTGTTTCAGCGCAAATGGGACACCGACGCCGCGCTGCAAATCATCCAGGATGAGAAGATCACGCATTTCGGCGGCGTGCCGACGATAGCCTGGCAGGTTCTGGAACATCCGCGCTTTGGCGAGTTCGATTTGTCGAGCGTCGAAAGCGTCTCTTATGGCGGCGCACCGTCTGCGCCGGAGCTGGTGAAGCGGATCAAGGAACGCTTCCCGAAATCGGCGCCCGGCCAGGGCTGGGGCATGACCGAAACCAGCGCCACGGCGGTGTCGAATGTCGGCGAGGATTATGAGCGCAAGCCGACCTCGTGCGGGGTGCCGTCAATGACCGGGGAAGTGCGGATCGTTTCGCCAGAGGGCAAGGATTTGCCGGTCGGCGAGGTGGGCGAGCTGTATTACAAGGGCCCGATCGTGGTGCGCGGCTATTGGGGCAAACCCGAAGCCACGGCGGAAACCTTTATCCAAGGCTGGGTGAAAACCGGCGACCTTGCCAAGGTCGATGACGAGGGCTTCGTCTATATCGTCGATCGCGCCAAGGACATGCTGATCCGCGGCGGCGAAAACATCTACTGCGTCGAGGTCGAAAACGCCCTCTACGCCCATCCCGCCGTGATGGACGCCGCCGTGATCGGCCTGCCGCACCAGATGTTGGGCGAGGAGCCGGCCGCCGTGGTGCATCTGAAGCCGGGCATGAGAGCTGATGAAGCCGAACTGCGCGCCTGGGTGGGCAAGCAGCTCGCCGCGTTCAAGGTGCCAGTAAAAATCGCTTTCTTGGCCGAGAACCTGCCGCGCAACGCCAATGGGAAAATCATGAAGCGCGATTTGAAGCAGGTGTTTGGGGTTTAGGTCGGGCGCGATCTGTAATGTGCAGTGATGGAGCAGAGCATTTTTCAAGGCGTCGCCAACCGTTTAGTTCGTCGAACCGCCCCTTCACTCTCTTTCCTTGCTCCTCACCCTTTCTCCTTGCCCCCTCACCCTGCCCTCTCCCCCGAGCAAGCTTGAGGGAGGGGTCATGCCAACCTGTTCCTCAACGCAGTTGGGGGAGAGGGCAGGGTGAGGTGGTCAGGCAAGGTCCCGTGCGTGCGGTCCAGTTCAAACCGCCAGCGGCGGTTTGCGCTTGGCCCAGGGGCGGGCCTGTTCAAGCTGGAAGGCGAGCTCATAGAGCAGCGCGTCTTTGCCCTTTGCGGCGGTGAAGTGGATGCCGATTGGGAGGCCGGCGCCGTTCCAGGCAAGCGGCACGCTCATCGCTGGCGCGCCGGCGGCGTTTTCCAGCGGCGTGTAGCCGACATATTCAAACACCCGGGCCCACATCGCATCGAACGGTCGATCCGGCGCGATCTCGCCAATCGGCAATGGCGCAATCGCAAGCGTCGGCGTGAGGATGACATCGACATCGTCAAAGCCGGCCGCATAATCGGCCTCGGCCTTCTTCAGAACCCCAATGGCCTTCTCAATCGATCCCGGCGGCTTGGATTGATAGAGCTTGGCCAGGCCCAAAGTGAGCGGCTCCAAGAGCTGATCGATCGGCGCGCGAGGCGCCATCTTTTGCACCTCTTGCACCTCTTGCACCAACTGGGCGCCGGCGGACGCCCAGTAAATGCTGAACGCATCGGCGAAGGCTGGCCCGTCGACCTTGGATTTGAACTCTGTCACCTGATGGCCGAGCGATTGGCACAAGGCAGCCGCGCTCTGCACCGCTTTGAGCACGTCCGGATCGGGCGCGCGGCCAGTCAGGGCGTTGGGCGCATAGCCGATGCGGAGTTTACGTTTCAGCGGCGCGATATTGGGCGACAATGGCGGATAGCTCGGCGCGTCAGCCGCCCCGCGCTCGCCGGCGCAGTACCAGGCGAGGCTATCGCGCACGCTGATGGAGACGCAATTGTTTACCGCCAGATCTACCGGGATCGCGCGCTCGCCATCGCCGATCATGCGCCGGCGCGAGGGCTTGAAACCAAACAGGCCATTGACCGACGCCGGCACGCGGATCGAGCCGCCGCCGTCATTGGCGTGGGCCACCGGCACAACCCGCGCCGCCACCAGCGCACCTGACCCGCCCGACGACCCGCCGGCCGAATGTTTCAGGTTCCAGGGATTGCGCGTCGGGCCGGTCAACAAGGGCTCGGTGGTGCAGGTGAAGCCGAATTCCGGCGTTGTCGATTTGCCGATCGGGATGAGGCCCGCGGCCAGCAGCCGCGCGACATAGGGTTCGGTCTGCTTGGCGATGTTGCGGGCAAAGGCGCGTGAGCCGTTTTTGGTCGGCGCGCCTTCGATATCGTTCAAGTCTTTGATGAAAGTCGGCACGCCGGCAAACGGGCCGGCGGCGCCTTTGCGGGCGTCGGCGCGGGCGCGATCATAGAGCTTGGTGACGATTGCATTGATCGCCGGTTCGACCGCATCAGCGCGGGCAATGGCGGCGTCGACCGCCTCCAGCGCGGTGATGTCCTTGCTGCGGATGCGGGCAGCGATGGCCACGCCGTCCAGATCGCCGAGCGCGTCGGATGTTTTCGTCGCAACCGGCGCCGCTTTTGGCGCACACGCCCCTAACCCAAGGGCGGCCGCCCCCATCAGCACGCGCCGGCGTGCAATCGCCATTTTCATTTGATCCTCCCGCTTTTATGCTCGCCCACCAGAGCGGCGGGAGGCGTGAAGGTCAATGCCTCGCAAACGGGCCGATCAAGTGCTGGTGGAGCGCGGCGTGGCCGAAACCCGCGCCAAGGCGCAGGAGGCGATCGCCGCCGGCGGCGTGCGCGCCGATGGCGTGCTGGTGCGCAAGCCGGCCGATCTGATTGGCGAAAACGCGGTGTTGGAGCTGGAAAAGCCCTATCCCTGGGTGTCGCGGGCGGGGCTGAAGCTTGATCATGCGCTGGCCGCGTTTGGCGTATCGCCAGCCGGGCGGACGTGTCTCGATGTCGGCGCGTCCACGGGCGGGTTTTGCGACGTGCTGCTCACCCGCGGCGCAGCGCGCGTCTATGCGGTGGATGTCGGACGCGATCAGTTGCACGCCAAGCTGCGCGCCGATGCCCGCGTGGTGCGCCTGGAAGGCCAGGACGCGCGCGATTTGAGCCGGCGCGAAATCGCCGAAGCCCCCACGCTGATCACCGCCGATGTCAGTTTCATTGGTCTGGCCAAAGCCCTGCCGGCGGCGATGGCCTTGGCCGCGCCGAGCGCAGATCTGATCGCACTGATCAAGCCGCAGTTTGAATCCGGCCCCGGCAAGCGCGGCAAAACCGGCTTAATTGAAGACGCCAAGGCTCGCCGCATCGCCGAAGCGGTTGTGGAAAGTCTGGAAGGGCTGGCCGGCTTCCGCGCTTGCGAGCTCACGGCCAGTCCGGTGCGGGGTGGGGAAGGGCAGCGCGAGTTCTTGTTGCTGGCGCGGCGGGGCTAGGCACGCGCCCTCAAAACGCCCGCTTCAGTTCATCTTCCCGTCAAGCGGCGCGCGTTCTATAGGAGATCAGACAATCGTTAACGCACCGGGGCCGCCAGGCTCGGGGACAGGATGCGCCATGGCTCATGTGTTCATTTCCTATTCCAGCGAAGACCGCGATCGCGTTCGGCCGCTGGCGCAAGCGCTGCAGGCCAAGGGCTTTTCGGTTTGGTGGGATCGCGCGCTCGCCGCCGGAGACGATTACGCCGCCGTGATCAAGCGCGAGCTTGACATCGCCAAGGCGGTGATCGTCGTTTGGTCGCAACACTCTGCCGCCAGCCCCTGGGTGCGCGATGAGGCAGGCTTTGCCCGCACCAAGGGCCGCTTGGTGCCGGTGCTGTTGGACAAAGTCGATATCCCGCTTGGCTTTGGCACCATCCACACCGAAGATCTGACCAACTGGCAGGGCGGGGCCGGGGCGCCCGAACTCGCCATCCTTGCGGAATCGATTAAGGCCCGCTTGGAGGGCCGTGCGCCGGACGCCAAACTGGTGGCCGACAAGCGCCGCGGCGTTTCGGCTGGGCGCTGGGTATCGACGGCGGCAACCTTGGGCGGTCTCTTGGCCTTGGCTGGGGCAGGGTTCTGGGGCTATGCGACCTATATCGCGCCGAAGCCCGCGCCGCCCATTGCTGGGCCTGTTAATCCTGCGCCGGTTGACAGCCTCGCCCAGCTCTTAAAGCTGGTCGATGAGGGCAAGATCACCGGCGAGCAGGCAGTGGCGTTGTCGAAGCTGTTGGAACAGAAGGCGTTTGAGGGGATCGCGCCAATATCGGCCAGCGCGCCTTCCGCGACGGGCGAGCCGCCAACCATGAGCGCCATCGCCGCGCCCGCCGACGCCGACGCCGACACCCAGGCGGCTGTGCAAGCCGCAAGCCTTGCTTTTGATGACAGCGCCCGTCAGGCCTTCACCGACGCCGCCGCTCAGCTGATGCAAGACCCTGACCCCGCCGTGCGTCAGGCATTGGTGCTCACCGTCACGCCGGCCACCCGCCAACAGGGCGTGGATGCGATGTGGAAGCTTGGCCAAGACGGCCACGCCAGCGCCGCCGCGATCTGGCGGCTGTGCGGTTCGATGATGTCACTGACGAACGATCCGCGCGCCGGGGAGGCTTTGGAGAAGGCCCGCGGCCTCAATCCCCAAGACAAGCGCATCTGGCGTATGTTGAGCGTCACCTACGGCAAGTCTAATCGCGTACAGGAAGCCGCCGGCGCGGCCCTTGTCGGTCAGGGCCTGGAGGCGTCGGCCGAGAAGAAAGAAACCGAAGCGACCGTCAGTTTGGAAAAGGCGCTGCCCTATCTCGAAAAGGCCAATGCGCCAGAGAGCAAGGCGTTTGTGCTCGGCCAGCTCGGCGACCGCGCAGCCGCCGACTCCAATTGGGAGCGCGCCGAAGTGCATTATCGCGAAGCCGTCAAGCTGCACCGGATGGATCGCAATATCGGCGCGATTGGGGTGGAAGCCTCCAAACTCGCCCGTGCGCAATTGCAGCAAGGCGATACCCGCGAAGCCTGCAGCACACTGAACAAGGCCAAAGCCGATGGCGGCGCAGTGACGGACGAAGAAATCATAGAAGCCTGTGTGCAACCGCCGCCGACGCGGAAGGTGCGCCCCGATCTGGTCGCACCCTCGCAGATCCAACGCCCGCCCGTTCAAAGGACTCAGCCATGAGACACGCCCTCTTCTTGTTCGCCGCCCTTGCGATCGCTGCGATTGCAACGGCCGCGCCCAAGCTTGAAGACGCGCCCGTTGCGGACCGCGCCGTCGTTCAAAAATGCCTGACCGACAAGAAACCGCGCGGCTGCATCGGCAAGATCGCCAAAGCGTGTCAGGCCGCGCCAGGCGGTGAAACCACGATGGGCATGATGGCATGCACAGGACGCGAGCGGGCGTTGTGGGATGAGCATTTGAACGCGAGCTACAAGATGCTGCAAGGCAAAACCACGCCGAGCCAAGCGAGCGCCTTGAAGCAGGCCCAGCAAGCCTGGATCGCGTATCGCGATGCGCGCTGCGGCTTTGAAGCCAGCCGCTATGAGGGCGGGACTTTGGCAGGTGTGATTGCCGGCGATTGCTTGATGGAGGTCACCGCCGAACGCGCGCTGGAGCTGACGCAACAAGCGCGCGATTGGGATCAGCCTTGAAGGGCAAAAGCCCTCGTTTCAGACCGCCAAAATTCGATACACAGCCGACGCCGTCATCAGGGCGCGGCCGTCGCGGCCGGTGAGGTCGGCTTGGGCAAACACCAGCGATTTGGTCGCCCGCGTGATCGCCACCGCAGCGGTTTGCATTTCGTCCATATCCGGACGATTTACTAGATCGCAGGTGATTGACACCAGCGAGGTTTCGGCGCGCGCTGCGGCAGCGGTCTCCCGCTTCAAAGCGCGCGCCAAGGTCAGCGCCATCAGCGCTTCGGGATCATCCCGCATCAGCCAGCCTTGGCGAAGTGGGCGAGCGCTGCGGGCGCAATCTGATCGCCCCATTCCTGGACAAAGTGGCCGCCGCCTTCGATCATCAAGGGCGCCGGACAACCCTTGATCGCGGCCAGAACCTTCTCCATCACCGCCGGCCCCAGCACCGGATCAGCGGTTCCAATCGCGGCGAAGGTCGGGCCGGACCATTGGTTTGACCACCAGTCGCGGGCCTGGCGCGAAAGCCCGGCAAAGGCGCTGTCCTTGTCCGTCGTCAGCGGCACGAGTTGGGGAAACCGGCGCACGCCGGCCTTGTAGCGCTGGTCGGGGAAGGGGGCGTCATAGGCGGCGATTTCGGCATCGCTGAGCTGGGGCGTGCCGCGCGCAATCAGCGACCCAACCGCCATATCCGGGGTCGCGGCCGCATAGGCCCGCCACGCCATGAAGCCGGGCGAGGGCTCAGCGCCGGTGGCGAAGGCCGTGTTCATAATCAACAGCCGCGCAACGAGGTCCGGCTTGGCGAGCGGCAGCGTCAGCCCGATCAATCCGCCCCAGTCCTGCACCAGCAGGGTCACGTTTTTGAGGCCCAGCCGATCGATCAGCGCCAACAAGGAGCCGCGATGAAATTCGGTGGTGTAATCGGCGTCGTCGATCGGTTTGTCGGAGCGGCCAAAGCCGAAAAAATCTGGCGCCACAATGCGCGCGCCGGTGGCCAGAAAGTGTGGGATCATTTTGCGATAGAGATAAGCCCAACTCGGCTCGCCATGGAGGCACAGAAATGTCTGCGGCGCATCGGTCGGGCCCTCATCGATATAATGCATCCGCAGCCCCTGATAGCCTGGCAGATCGTCGGCGTAGTGCGGTGCATAGGGCCAGCCGGGCAAGTTGGCGAAGCGGTCTTCGGGCGTTCGCAAGGCGGCGATGGTCATGGGCATTCTCCGTTTTGATGATCGTGACGCCAGCGTCAGCTTTGCGCAAGTGCAGGCGCGCGATTGCACACCCAACAGCGACTTTGATTTGGTTTGAAACGGCTCAGGAGGCGGGCATGGCTGAAGTCGTTGCGATCGAAGCAGGGTCGGATCGTGAGCTGGCGCTGTGTCGGCGGCTGGCGGCAAGCCCGGCGGCCGTGTGGCGCTGCTGGACCGAACCAGAGCTGATCAAGGAATGGTTTTGTCCGCCGCCCTGGCGGGTAACTCAGGCGCGCATGGATGTGCGCCCGGGCGGGGAAAGTTTCGTGCTGATGCAGGGCCCAAATGGCGAGGAAGCTGAAAATCTCGGCGTTTTCCTGGAGGTCGAGCCGCAGCGCCGGCTGGTGTTCACCGACGCTTTTGTCCGCGCCTGGCATCCGAGCGACAAGCCGTTCATGACCGCGATCTTGAGCTTTGAGCCCGCCGGCGCCGGTGCGCTCTACACGGCGCGCGCGCTGCATTGGAGCGTGCCCGATCGCAACCAGCACGAGATGATGGGATTTCACGAAGGCTGGGGCCGGGCGAGGGAACAGCTGGAGGCCGTGGCGCAAAAACTGTGAGCGCCGCGCGCCGCTTTACGCTTCGCCCGTGCGCCACTTCGCTTGGTAGCGCCCGATCGCTTCCATGATTTTCACATGCGCCGGGTCGGGGCCGGCCCATTCGCCCTTGGTGGAGGTTTTACCGGGCTCCAGGTCTTTGTAGTGGGCGAAGAAGTGGGCGATCTGTTCGATCAGCAGCGGCGGCAGATCGAGATGGGTGCGGACATTGGTGTAGAACGGATTGAGCTTGTCGATTGGCACGCTCAGCACCTTTTCGTCATTGCCCTTTTCGTCGGCCATCAGCAGCACGCCCACGGGCCGCGCGCGGATGATGGCGCCGGGCGTCACTGGAGTGGGGGTCACGACCAGTATATCGATCGGGTCGCCGTCTTCGCCCAGCGTATTGGGGATGAAGCCGTAATTGGCCGGATAGATCATCGAGGTGTGCAGGAAGCGATCCACGAACAAGGCGCCGGAGCGCTTGTCGAGTTCGTATTTCACCGGCATGCCGCCCTGGGGGATCTCGATGCAGGCATTGACTTCCTCCGGCGGATTGCGGCCGGGCGGGATTTGGCTGACGTCCATGGATTACTCCGCGTTCGGTGCAGTGTAGACTGGCGCGCGCGCCAACGCCACTGTGGCGGACTGCGCCGAAAGTCGCGAAAAGAGATCGCCTTGAAGCAATCCATCTTCGCTCTTGTCGTCGTTGCGGGGCTGAGCGCGTGCGCCCCGCCGGCTTCGCCCGCCGCCGCGCCCAACGCTGATCGAGATTACACCTTGGAGCGCAAGCCAACGCCCGGCGATCCAGCTCCCGCCTTGATCTCTTAAGATCGGGTCGTGCTCAGCGTGTTTGTCGATGACAGCTCAATCAGCACAGCCGAAATTCGGCTCCAACTGAGCGCCGCCCCGCCGCCCGGCTCGCCGGCGCCTCTCGGCCTTGTCGGCGATTGGGTCTTGCACCCGGTGACAGTCGACAAGCGCGCCGCCAACGATCGCAACGGCCTGTGCCGAGATGGCGCGCCTGCATTTGTGCTGAAGCAGGTCGATGGCGAAGGCGCGATCACGCTGGTCGGCTATCGCGGCGCCAACGCCGCCGCGCCGGATCCGTCTTTGCGGTGCGAAGCCTTACGGTTCCGGCCCTAGGGCGCAGCGGCGCCGGCCAGCAAGGGCGCCACCAGCGGATTGGGGAACCGCCGCTCCCGGGTGATGATATAGAACGCCTCTTCGAGATTGGGCACAATGCACCGCTCAACCAAGATGCCGGAATTCAGTTCCCCCGCGATCACCACCCGCGGCGTCAGCGTCACCGCATCGGTTTCGCGCGCAACAAGCCGCAGCATCGCCATATCGTCGACTTCGGCATGAATGCGCGGCGCAATGCCGGCGGCGTCCATCAGCTGCTGGAAGCCGGCGCGAATGCCGCTGGCCCGGCCCGGCAGCACAATCGGCAGCCGCGCCAGATCGTGCGGGAAGTTCAGGCTTTGAATGGAACTGTCGGCGCGCGAAACGATGATGACGGCTTGGGTCGCCGCCAGCGTGTTGCGCAGCAACGGATCATCATCGCGCGCCGCCGGCTGGTTCGACAATACCAGATCGAGCGTTTGCAGCGTCAACTGCGCTAAGAGATCGGGCAGCGGCCCGGCAGTGATCGACAGCTCCACATCGCTACGCCGGATCAGCGGGCTCAACAATTCGAGCTGGAAATTGCGCGACAGAGTGGCGGCCGATCCCACCGCAAGGCGTGGGCGGTTTTCGGCGCCGCGCCCGTGCAAGGTATTGATCAGCGCCTCGCCGGACTGGAACACCGTGTCGGCGTAAGCAAGCGCGATCCGCCCGGCTTCGGTGAGAGTCAGATTGCGGCCGGTGCGCGCAAACAGCGGCTGGCCAAGCTGGCCTTCCAGCGCCTTGAGCTGCACTGACAAGGACGACGCCGAGACATTCAGGGTCCGCGCCGCCTCGTTCAAGCTGCCGGCAACGGCCACGGCGCGGAAGTAGCGCAGATGGTGATAGTTCAATTGCGGCATAGGGTGGCCGACGAGTGGATTCGTTCTGTATATCAGAACGATCCTATCTTATCATTGAAATTTTCTCAACGCATAAGTCAGCCTAGAGAAGCCCCAGGTCGTTACACAACCATGAGGCGTACATGTCTGATTTTGCTTCCTGGCTGGCCTTGCTTGGCCCGCTGCTGCTGCTTCTGGTCGCCGCCACCGGCGGGCCAGCCAAAGCCTATCGCGACCAAGTCGCGTCCGCTGGCGTCATCGCTTTCCTGATTGCACTCGCCACGGCCGCGGGGTTGGCCGTCTATGGCCCCTGGACCACTGCCACGATCGGTCAGAATGGCGTCGGCGCGAGCTTGCGGATCGATGCCTTGTCGGCGATCATGGTCGTGCTGGTGTCGTTCATCGGGGTTGTGGTGCTGCGCTACAGCCGCGCCTATCTCGATGGCGATTCCGGCCAGAACCGTTTCATGCGCTGGCTGGCGATCACGCTGGCGGCGGTGTTGACGCTGATCGTGTCGGGCAATCTGGCGCTGACGATCGTGGCCTTGATCGTCACCAATATCGGCCTCAATCAGCTGCTGCTGTTTTACGCTGAGCGGCAAAACGCCAAACTCGCTGCGCGCAAGAAATTCATCGCCAGCCGCTTGAGCGAAGCAGCCCTTATCGGGGCGGCCTATCTGCTGTATCAAGCCTTCGGCACGCTCGATATCGCGTCGCTTTTGAGCCAAGCCAAAGTGGCGCTCGCCGCCGGCGAAATCGCGCCGAGCCTCAACGCGGCGGGCGTTCTGATCGTGATCGCGGCGCTGCTTGCTTCCGCCCAGCTGCCGCTGCATGGCTGGCTGATTGAAGTGATGGAGACGCCCACGCCGGTTTCGGCGCTGTTGCATGCGGGCATCATCAATGCCGGCGGCTTTCTGGTGTTACGATTGGCCGATGTCGTGCTGCTGTCGGGCGCGGCTTTGCCTTTGCTGATTGTGGCGGGCGGGGCAACTGCCATCGTCGCCTCAATCGTGATGCTGACGCAGACCTCGGTGAAGGGCGCGCTCGCTTGGTCCACGGTCGCGCAGATGGGCTTCATGATGTTGCAATGCGGCCTCGGCGCGTTCGCGGCCGCCCTGCTGCATATCGTGGCGCACTCGCTCTACAAGGCGCACGCCTTCTTGAGCTCTGGCAGCGTGATCGATCTGGCGCGCACCTCCTGGACGCCCTCGCCCGGCGGCCAGCCGCACCCGGCGCGCGTGCTGATGGCGATCCTGCTGGTGTTCGCGATTGGCCTGGCCGCGGCGCGCCTGTTTGGCGTCACCATCGCCGACAAGCCGGGCGTCTTCGTCCTCGGCGCGATCCTGATGATGGGCCTTGTCCACTTCGTCGCCAACGCGATAGACGAGCGGCCGAACGCCTATGTCATTGGCCGCACGATCGCACTGGCGATTGGGGTTGCGCTCGCCTGGATCGGTCTGCAGATCGGGGCGGAAGCGGTGACGGCCGGCGCTCTGCCGGCAACCCAAGGCCTGGATACGCCGTTTGCCGCAGTGGCGCTTGGCCTGGTGGTGGCGGCGTTTGCCGCGCTCACCTTGTTCCAGAGCTTCATGCAGCGCGGCACGCTCAATGCCTTCTGGCAAGGCGTTCACGCCCATGTCGCCAACGGCTTCTATCTCAACACGATCATCAATCGCTGGATCTTTGCGCTATGGCCGCTGGCCGCCAAGAGCGCGCGCTGACCCATGACCACTCAATCCGGAGACACCGATATGTCTGCAGCTCTCGCTTTCAAAACCACTCCGAACACGGATAATTCCCGTGCCCAGATCGCCGGCCTGGCCCACGCGGCAACCCGCAAGATCGCGCCGCTCTGGCCGCTCAAGCACTTCGTGGCGGTCAACCCGTTCCTCGGCTTCACCGGCCAAACATTCGAGCAAACTTGCGCCACCTTCGAGCGCGTCGCCAAGACCCGCATGCTGATGCCGCGCACCTTTTATCGCGATGCGATCGACAAGGGCGAGATCAGCGATGAAGGCATGGCCGAAGCGCTGAAAGCGCTTGCCCATCTGCCGGGACTGCCGGCTTCTGTTGGCGCCTTGAAGGCCGCCGCGCAGATCGACGCTGCGCCCGGGGCTGCGCCTTCTGTGGTGGCGACAGTGGCCGAAGTGCTTGACCGCGTGGAAGGCGGCAACCGCCAGGCCAGCCGCGTTGCCTTCATGATCGAAGAAATCGCCCGCTTCTGCGCGGCGTATTTTGACGCCGGCCAGGCCAGCTGGAAAATGCCGCTGCGTGGCGACAAGCTTTACGCCGCCTGGCGCGCGGGCGCCCGCCACGACCTCAATCCTGAAATGATGGGCGTCAAGAACTTCCGCAAATCGGTGCTCGCCATGCCGGCAGATCCAGTCGCCGCGATCGCCGAAGTGGTTGAGCGCCTCGCCATCCCGCCGCGCGCGGTGGAAGATTATCTCCACCGGGCGTTGTTCGATATCGGCGGCTGGGCGGCCTATGCCCGCTACCTCGTCTGGGAAGAAGAGCTTTACGGCCGCAGCAGCGATCTGATGATCGACCTGCTCGCGATCCGAATTGTATGGGGATACGGACTATTCGCCGCCCGCCAGGACGCCGCCTTGAAACAGGCATGGGCCGACGCGATGGCCGAAGCCCGCCGCCTGCCGGTCGACGCCCAAATGGGCCTTGATCCGCGACTGGCGATCGATGCGGTGCTGCAGGAAGCCTATGAAGCCAGCTATCGCCGCCGGCTGGTTGGCCGGCTTCAGGCCAATGTGAAAATCGCGCCGGGCGCCAAGATCGGTCGGCCGAAACTGCAGGCGGCGTTCTGCATCGATGTGCGGTCTGAGTATTTCCGCCGCGCGCTGGAGACGGTCAATCCGGGCGCGGAAACGGTTGGCTTTGCCGGCTTCTTCGGCTTCCCGATCGAATATGTTCCGATTGGCCAGCAAAAGGGCGGGGCGCAATGCCCGGTTCTGCTGACGCCGGCTTTCACGGTGTGCGAAGCGGTGAAAGGCGCCGGCGTTGAGGAAGAAACCGAAGTACTGGGCCTGCGCCTGATGCGTCGGCGCGCGGGCAAAGCGTGGAAGTCGTTCAAGCTCTCGGCGGTGTCGTCGTTCAGCTTTGTGGAGACCATCGGGCTTGGCTTTGCCGGCAAGATCATCTCCGACAGCCTGCATGCCACGCGCCCCGTCGCCGATCCCATGCGCGACGGGTTTGACAGCGATATTCTCAGCCGCATCGGCCCGCGCCTGGAAACGCGCGAGATTGACGGCCGCGCCACCGGCTTCACGCCGAAACAGCGCGTCGACATGGCCGAAGCGGTGTTGAAGGCGATGTCGATGACTGGGCCGTTCGCGCGGCTCGTCGTTCTTGCCGGCCATGGCTCCACGACGGTCAACAACCCGCATGCTTCGGGCCTGGATTGCGGCGCGTGCGGGGGCCATACGGGGGAAGCCAACGCCCGCGTGGCCGCAGCAATCCTCAATGATCCTGGCGTGCGTCTGGGCCTGGCGGAGCGCGGCATTCCGGTGCCGGCCGACACCTGGTTCCTTGGCGCGCTGCATGACACGACCACCGACGAAGTGACGCTCTACAACCCGGAAGACGTGCCGGCGGAACTGTCGCAAGATCTGGCGCAGCTGCGCCAATGGCTCGCCCAGGCAGGTGAACTGTCGCGATTGGAGCGCTCCGCGCTGCTCGGCCTTAAGGACGACATGGCGATCACCGACAAGGTGCTCGACCGCGCGCGCGACTGGTCGCAGGTCCGCCCGGAATGGGGCCTCGCCGGCAACGCCGCCTTCATCGCCGCGCCGCGGGCCCGCACCCGCGGGCTGGAGCTGAAGGGGCGCAGCTTCCTGCATGATTATGATCACGCTCAGGACACCAGCCTTGGCGTGCTCGAACTGATCATGACCGCCCCGATGGTCGTGGCGAGTTGGATCAATCTGCAATATTACGGCTCGACCGTGAACAACGCCGCGTTCGGCTCCGGCAATAAGGTGCTGCACAATGTCGTTGGCCAGCTGGGCGTGCTGGAAGGCAATGCTGGCGATCTGCGCGTCGGCCTGCCGTGGCAATCGGTGCATGACGGCGTGAACTATATCCACGAGCCGCATCGTCTGAATGTCTTCATCGAGGCCGGCGAGGCCGCGATGGATGGCGTCATCGCTAAGCATCAGGGCGTGGCCGATCTGCTCAACAATGGCTGGGTGCGGTTGCATTCGATTGCCGATGGCGGGAGCACTATCCGGCGCTATCATGGCATCGGCGACTGGCGCACCGCGCCGGCCGCTTAAGCGGATCTCGACGCCGCCGCGGCGGCATGGTTTATGGGCGCTGCGGGGGTGTGCTCATGAAATGGCTGCGGTGGCTGGCGATTGGCGTTGTGTTCTTGATTGCGGCGGCAGGCCTGTCGGCTTGCGCGTTCGGGCCGCTGCGCAATGTGGCGCTGACGCCGCGGGCGCAGGTTGCCGCCCCCGCCGCATTGGGCGCGTTCGGCGCTGATCCGCCGGTGACGAGCTTCAGCGATTGGCAGGCGCGTCGCGCGCCGCTTTTGCGCGAAGCGTTTCAGGCGGAAATCTTCGGCCGCTTTCCAGCGCCGCGCCTGGTGACGGTGACCGCCCGCGCACCGCTGGCCATTCCAGGCCTGTTGGCGGGCTCCAGCGCCGAGCAGTGGAGCGTTCAGATCGGCGCGGCGGAGGAAGACATCCGCTTTTCCATGGTGCTGATCCTGCCGCCGGGAGACGGCCCCAAGCCCGTGATCGTGACGCAGAATTTTTGCGGCAATGCGCTCGCTTTTGAAGGCGTCGCCGGCGTTGCCGGCCCGCGCTTTGGCCCGCCAAAGGAATGCCAGAATGAAGCGATGAAACCGGTCGTCACGGCGATCTTTGGCAATGCGATCATAACGCCGCCCTGGGACATGATCCTGCCGCGCGGCTACGGCGTCGTCAGCATTTATGCTGGCGATGTGGTTCCCGATGATGCAGCGACCGCGCCCGTGCAGCTCGCCAAACTCACGCCGCCGGCAACCCCGCCGGAGCAGCGCACCGGCGCCATCGCCGCCTGGGCCTACACCTATCTCGCCGCCGCCGAAGCGCTCAGCGCCGATCCGCGCATTGCAAGCCGCCGGATCGCATTGTGGGGCCATTCGCGCAATGGCAAGGCCGCATTACTCGCCGCCGCCATGGACCCGCGCCCGGCGGCGGTGATCGCGCTGCAATCGGGAACGGCCGGGGCCAGCCTCGACCGCGACGAAATCGGCGAAGGCATTGCCGAAATCACCAAGAGCTTCCCGCATTGGTTTTCGCCGCACTTCGCCACCTTTGGCGGCCGCCAAAGCGCGCTGCCGGTCGATCAGCATCAGCTGCTTGCGCTGATCGCTCCGCGCCCGGTGTTGATTGCGGCGGCGCGGCGCGACGGCTGGGCTGACCCGCAGGGCGCGCTGCTCGCGGTGCGGGGCGCCTCTCCGGTCTATGAACTGGCTGGCCGGCCGGCGTTTGCCCAGGCGCGATTGGACTCATGGAATTCGGCCCTGCCGCTGGCCTATTACATCCGCCCCGGCCCCCACGGGGTGCGCCGCAGCGATTGGGCGATGGCGCTGGATTTTCTCGATGCGCAGATGAAAGACCCTGCGCGGTAAGGAGATTGCCTATGCGTGTCGGTTCGCGCGTGCCTGCGCTGGCGGCGTTGTCGGTTGCGTTCACGCCGCTGCCGGCTTTTGCGTGGGGCGCGCATGGGCATGAGATGGTCAGCGGCGAGGCGGTGCGAGCGCTGCCGGCCGAAACGCCCGCCTTTCTGCGCCAGCCCAAAACCATCGCCCGGATCAGTGTGCTCGGGCGCGAAATGGATCGCTCGCGCGGGGCGGGCTTGACGCATGGTGTGGAGCGCGACGCCGGCCATTTCCTCAATGTCGATGATTCCGGCAAAGTCGGCGGCGCGATCACGATCGCCGACCTTCCCGAAACCCGCGCAGCCTATGACGCCAAACTGAATGAAACCGGGCTCGATCAGTATCGCCAGGGCTATTTGCCTTACGCGATGATCGACGGTTGGCAGCAGCTCGCAAAGGATTTCGCCTATTGGCGCGCGACGGGCGTCGCCATGCGCACAGCAAAATCCGCCGCGGATCGGCGCTGGTTTCGCGAAGATCGCAAGCTGCGCGAAATGCTGATCATTCGTGATCTCGGCGTATGGAGCCATTTTGTCGGCGATGCGAGCCAACCGCTGCATGTCAGCAGTCGCTATGACGGCTGGGGCGCTGGGCCCAATGCGATGAACTATCAGACCGTGCGCGGTTTGCATGCGCGGTTTGAGGGCGCGTTCGTCAAGGCCAATATCGCGCCGGCTGAGGTCGCTGCGCGCATCGGGCCGTATCGCGATTGCGCCTGCACGATCCGCGTCCGCGTCGGCGCCTATCTGAGCGCCACCCATAGCGAGGTCGTGGCGCTGTATGAGCTGGAGAAGAAAGCGGCCTTTCCCCAGCCCGCCGGCGCGCCGCTCGCCCCCGGCGTGCAGGCCCCGCCGCCGCCGCCAGAGCCGCCAACCCCAGAGACGCTCGCCGCCGGGCGGGCCTTTGCCGCCGCGCGCCTCGCTGGGGGCGCCAGCGAACTGCGCGACATGATCGTGATGGCGTGGCGCGAAAGCGCGACGATGAGCGTCGGCTATCCCGCGATTCCGGTGGCCGATATCGAAGGCGGCAAGGTGATCCTTAAGCGCGCGGATTTTGGCAATGAATGAACAGCAGCGCCTGGTTGACGAAGCCGCCCGCGCAGTCCAAATCCCGTCATGGCTCACGATTCTCATGACCGCATCCTGATCATCGATTTCGGTTCGCAGGTGACGCAGCTGATTGCACGGCGCGTCCGCGAAGCTGGCGTCTATTGCGAAATCCATCCTTACAACAAGGCCCAGGACATTCTGGACGCGGGCTTTGCGCCCAAGGGGGTGATCCTCTCCGGCGGGCCGGCGAGTGTCACGACCGAAGGCTCGCCGCGGGCGCCGGCGGCGGTTTTTGAACTGGGCGTACCGGTGCTCGGCGTCTGCTACGGCCAGCAAACCACCGCCGTGCAGCTCGGCGGGACGGTGGAGGGCGGCCACGCCGCCGAATTCGGCCGTGCGGACGTCGAAATTCGCGAATCCTCGGCGCTGTTTGACGGCGTGTGGCGCATCTGCGAACGCTATCCCGTGTGGATGAGCCATGGCGACCGCGTCACGCACTTGCCCAAAGGTTTCAGCGTCAAGGCGGTCAGCGAGAACGCCCCCTTCGCCGTGGCTTCCGATGAGGCGCGGCGCATCTACACCACGATGTTCCATCCCGAAGTGGTCCACACGCCCGATGGCGCCAAGCTGCTGGCGAACTTCGTGCGCAAGATCTGCGGCTGCCGCGGCGATTGGACAATGGCGAGCTTCAAGGACGAAGCGATTGCCCGCATTCGCGCCCAGGTCGGCGCCGGCAAAGTGATTTGCGGCTTGTCCGGCGGTGTGGATTCCGCCGTCGCCGCCGTGCTCATCCATGAGGCGATCGGCGACCAACTGACCTGCGTCTATGTCGATCACGGATTGATGCGCGTGGGAGAGACCGAGCAGGTTGTGAAGCTGTTCGGCGACACCTTCAATATCCCGCTGATCGCCGCCGACGAAAGCGCGCGCTTTATCGCCGGCCTCGCCGGCATCGATGATCCCGAAGCCAAGCGCAAAACCATCGGCAAACTTTTCATCGATGTCTTTGAGGAAAGGGCCCGCGGCATTGGCGGCGCCGATTTCCTCGCCCAAGGCACGCTTTATCCCGACGTGATCGAAAGCGTTGCGTTCGACGGCGGCCCGAGCGTCACGATCAAATCGCATCACAATGTCGGCGGACTGCCCGAACGTATGAACATGCGGCTGGTTGAGCCGCTGCGTGAGCTGTTCAAGGACGAAGTGCGCGCGCTGGGGCGCGAGCTTGGCTTGCCGGACGCCTTTGTCGGTCGCCATCCGTTCCCCGGCCCGGGCCTTGCCATCCGCATCCCCGGCGCGATCTCGATGCAGAAGATCGACATTTTGAAGCAGGCCGACGCGATCTATCTTGAAGAGATACGCAAGGCCGGATTGTATGACGTGATCTGGCAGGCGTTCGCGGTGCTGCTGCCGGTGCGCACGGTTGGCGTGATGGGCGATGGCCGCACCTATGATTATGTGCTGGCGTTGCGCGCGGTTACCTCCACCGACGGCATGACGGCCGATTTCTACCCCTTCTCAATGGACTTCCTCGGCCGCGCCGCCACCCGGATCATCAATGAGGTCAAGGGCGTCAATCGCGTGGTGTATGATGTCACCAGCAAGCCGCCGGGAACGATTGAATGGGAGTAGGTAGAAACGTTGATACAATTTCTTGATTTGCGGCGCCGATGATGGTAGGATCGCGCAACTGGAGATCGTCCGTGAGCACCACCACCATTTCGAGCCGGGAGTTCAATCAGGACACTGGCGGCGCCAAGAAGGCGGCCGAGAAGGGGCCGGTCATTATTACAGACCGCGGGCGACCTGCCCATGTCCTGCTCAGCTTTGAAGATTATCAGAAGCTGCTGGGCGCGGGCCCGAGCCTTCTCGAGGCGCTCGCACAAAAGGAAGATGGCGACTTCGATTTCGATCCGCCGCGCATGGGCGATGACATTTCGCGTACTGTGGATCTTGGCTGATGTTCCTGCTGGACACGAACGTCGTGTCGGAACTTCGCCGGCCCGAGCGCGCGGACACAAATGTGCGCGCTTGGGCTTCCAGCACGCCTGCAGAACTCTATGCAATCTCAGTTGTGACAGTCTTGGAGCTTGAGCTGGGAACCCTGCTCATGGAGCGCCGTGACACAGTACAAGGGGCCATTTTGAGACGTTGGCTAGAGCACGAAATCCTGACGCCGCTTGCTGATCGCATCCTGCCGATCGACACCACAATCGCACGGCGGTGCGCGAAGTTGCATGTTCCCGATCCTCGCCCTGAGCGCGATGCCCTGATCGCGGCGACAGCTTTGACGCACGGATTGACCTTAGTGACGCGCAATGTGGTCGATTTCGAACCGATGGGCATTGCAGTGCTGAACCCATGGTTGAGACCAAGCGCGTGAGCCGGGGTTGTGCTGACGCGTAACGGTATGCTTGACGGTACGGAGAAAAACCGCTGTCCGCTGACAATTGAAAACAAAGGGCCGCAAAGGCTCGTTTATGATCGAGTGGGAATGACCACATCGCGGCTGCGCGCCGCCCTTTGATAGACACGCCCGCCAAACCGCATTAACGGCGGCGGCTTCGGTCGGTCGGGGTCTTGCCGCATTTGTCGGTTAGGGTGACGCTCAGGAATGGGGTTGTGATGCGGCGAATTCTGATTTTTGTGCTGGCGCTGATGGCGATGGCCGGCATGGCCCGCATCGCCTGGTCGCAGGCCCAAAGCGCGCAGAGCTTTGCGTTCACGCCCTCCGGCGATGCGGAGTTTGACGCTTGGCGCTCCGATTTCGCCGAACGCGCAGTGAGCGCTGGGCGCGATCGCAAGGTCGTGCAGTCGCTGCTGGAAGGCGTCGCGCCCGAACCGCGGGTGATCCAGAATGATCGCAACCAGGCCGAATTTGTCCGCCCGGTTTGGGACTATATCGACCGCGCCGTCAGCGCCGATCGGATCGCGCGGGGCCGTCAGGCATTGAGCGACAATGCGGCTTTGTTTCAGGCCATCGAAGCGCGCTATGGCGTCGATCGCGATATCGTTGGCGGCATCTGGGCGATCGAGACGAATTTCGGAACCGCAACGCTGCCTTATGATGCGCCGCAGGCGATCGCCACGCTCGCCGCCGAAGGCCGCCGCCGGGCGGCGTTTGAAGGCTACATGATGGCGCTGATCCAGATGGTCGAGCGCGGTTATGCCGGACCCAATGAGCTGAAATCGAGCTGGGCGGGCGCGCTCGGCCAGCCGCAATTCATGCCTGACATTTATCTGCGCGATGCAGTGGATTGGAACGGCGACGGCAGACGCAATATCTGGACCGATACCGGCGATGTGCTGGCCTCGATCTCCAATTATCTCGCCAGCCGCGGTTGGTCGCCGGGCGATCCGGTGTTTGAAGAAGTGCGCTTGCCGCGCGGTTTTGATTATGCGTTGGCGGATGGAACCCAGCGCCCGGTGGCCGAATGGGAGGCGTTTGGCGTCACCCGCATGGATGGCTCGGTTTGGGCGCCGGCTTCGAAGGCGCTTGCGGTGCAAATCTTCTTGCCAGCCGGCGCCGATGGCCCGGCGCTTGCCCTGTTTCCCAATTTCGCGGTGATTCGCAGCTATAACCCGTCTGATCGTTATGCATTGGCGGTGGCGCTGTTGGGCCGCGGTTTTGAAGGCCGGCCAAGCATTCAGGCGACCTGGCCACGCGGGCAAGGCGCGCTGCAGCGCGGCGACTATATCGAGTTGCAAACGCTGCTGGCCCAGAAGGGCTTTGCGGTCGGCGCCGTCGATGGGATGTTTGGCGCCAATACGCGCCGCGCGGTGCGGGCCTATCAGCAGGCCGAAGGTTTGCCGGCCGATGGCTGGGCGACAAAGATTTTGCTTGATCGTCTGCGCGGCGCGCCAAAGCCTGATGCTGGCCCGAGCCCGTCGGATGTGCAAGCGCAGTCGCGTGATCTGTCGCGCCGCAGCGACATCACGGCGTTGCAAACCGCGCTCAATCGGCTGGGCTATAAAATCGGCAAACCCAATGGCAAAGCCGGTCCGCGCACGCGCGCGGCGGTCTCGGCTTTTGAGCGGTCACTGGGATTGGAGCCGAGCGGGCGGGCGACGCGCTATGTGTTGGAGCAGGCCAACGCCGCCGTGAAAGCGCGCGGGCGCAAGCGCTAGCCTCTAAACGCGTCCTTGCCGGCGCGCAGTTCGCCAAACCGCGCCGCGGCGCCGGCGCGCAGGAATGGATTGGTGGCCTTTTCTTGCGCCAGGGTCATCGGCACCGTCGCCAATCCGGCCGCGCGCAAGCGGTTGATGACTTCACCGCGGGCTTGAAGCTCGGCGTTGTCGGGATCGACATGCAAGGCGTAGCGCAAATTCGACGCGGTGTATTCGTGTGCGCAATAGAGCGTGGTCTCGTCCGGCAGGGCCATCAGGCGCTGAAGGCTCGCCCACATTTGCTCGGCTGTGCCTTCAAACAGGCGCCCGCAGCCAAGGGCAAAGATGGTGTCGCCGACAAACGCGGTTTGGGCGCCCTCAAACCAGAACGCGACATGTCCAAGCGTGTGGCCGCCGACGTCAATGACCTTCGCCTGCGCCCGGCCAAACCGCACCGTCTCGCCACCGGCCACAACTTGGTCCGGCATGGCGCCAATCCGCGCCACTTCCGCCGGACCGGTCACGCGCGCTTTCGTCGCGCCGATGATGGCGGCGTTGCCGCCGGCATGGTCGGGGTGCCAGTGGGTGTTCCAGATATCGGTGATCGTCCAGCCCAGGCGGGCGGCTTCGGCAAGGATCGCCTCGCCATCAGGCGTGTCAATCGTGGCGACTGCGCCGGTCGCGCGGCAGCGGACCAGAAAAGCGTAATTGTCGTTCAAAACCGGGAATTGATGAACTTCGATCATGCCGGGCCTGCATCCAATGTTGGCGGTGCTGGTTTGCGCTCCGCGATGGCGATGCGGCCTTCGATCTCGGCGCGCAAACGGTCGGTGAGTTGCTTTTCCTCGCGCGGCAACAGCACTGCATCGATCGCCGCAAAAAGCCCCCAAAGCGCGCCAAATCCGCCAAGCGTCACCGCGATTGCGGGCAATATGTGCTGGCCATTCGGTTGAAACAGATGCGCGAACAAGAAGAACCCGACGCCCAAAATCAGCCCCGCCGCGCCCGCCCGCAATCGGGCTTGGACGGTTTCTTGGCGCACCGCGGCGGCGAACGCTTCGGGATACTCTTCGCGTTGGCCGGTCGTAAGATTGGCTATCAATACCGGGCGCAAACCTTCGCCTGGGGGCTTGGCCAGAGCGATCGCGACATGGTGGCCTTCGCGCACACCGATCTTGGCGTTGGCGAACACGATGTCGCGCTCTTTGCCGTCTTTCAGTCGAACAAACACCCGCATCCGATGCACCACAGAGGAGCGCACCTGCAGCGGCGCCGTTTCTGAAGCGCTGCCGGCGACATGGGTTTCATTCGACAGCTGCACCTTGACCACGTCGCCAATCAGCACGTCGAGACGGGGTAGGCGCATGGTCGGGCTAAACGCTGCGCACGAGGCCGGCGCGGGCCATTCGGGCCGGAAGGTCGACCATGATCGCCAACCGCTCCGGCTCGCTCAGACGCGCCCAGCCGGCGATCTCTTTCAGGCTGCGCCCGCACCCTTCGCACAAGCCCGTGCGGGCATCGACGGCGCATACCCGCATACAGGGGCTGGAGATCGGTTGCGCGGAAAGGCTCATGGCGTTGACCTATCGCATGACCGCGCCCGCGGCAATCGCACCGCCTACTGCCCTAATTGAAAATCAATAAATCAATATTGATATGCAATATGCGCATTGATAAACAATATTGGGCTTTTTCGCCAGTCGTCGTTCCCGAGGCGAGGCCCCTGTGCGTGACGCTGGCGTTGCTGTTTCCACCCTTCGCGATGCCGGTTCGGGCCGCGCCGGTCTGACCGAATTCCGCTCCGACCGGCGTGGATTTTTGTGCGGTCGGCTGCCTTAGCGGCGCCTTGAAGCGGCGGGCGGTGCGTCTATACATCCTGTGCTGCGGCGCAGTCGCCGATGACGCAGATCCAGGATGCTCCGATGAATCTCGACTTTACGCCGCAAGAAATCGCCTTCCGCGACGAAGTGCGCGCCTTCATCGCCGCAAATTATCCAGCCGAACAGCTGCGCGGCAAGTTTTCCCGCGACGACTTGAGCCGCGACGATTTCCTCGCCTGGCATAAAATCCTGGGCAAGAAGGGCTGGGCTGCGCCCGCGTGGCCGGTGGAATATGGCGGCCCCGGTTGGAGCCCGACGCAGCGTTACATCTGGTCGGAAGAAAACGCCCGCGCCGAGACGATCCCGCCGCTGCCGTTCGGCATCAATATGGTCGGGCCGGTGATCTATACGTTCGGCACGCCCGAACAGAAGCAGCGCTTCCTGCCGAAGATTCTCTCGGGCGAAGAATGGTGGTGCCAGGGCTATTCTGAGCCCGGCTCCGGCTCGGACCTTGCCAGCCTGCGCACCAAGGCGGAGCGCAAGGGCGACAAGTACGTCATCAATGGCATGAAGACATGGACGACATTGGCCCAATATGCCGATTGGGGCTTCTTCCTGTGCCGCACCGATCCGGGCGCGCGCAAGCAGCAGGAAGGCATCAGCTTCATCCTTGTCGATATGAAAACGCCGGGCGTTACCGTGCGCCCGATCATCATGCTCGATGGCGGGCATGAGGTGAACGAGGTCTATCTCGACAATGTGGAAGTGCCGGTTGAGAACTTGGTCGGCCAGGAAAACCAGGGCTGGACCTGCGCCAAATTCCTGCTCGCGCATGAGCGCTCCGGCATTGCGGGCGTGGCGATGTCGAAGCGTCGGCTGGAAAAACTGCGCGCGATCGCGTCCACGGAAATCGCAGATGACGGCTTGCCGCTCGACAAGGATTTTGACTTCACCCGCAAGCTCGCTGATCTTGAGATTGATCTCACCGCGCTGGAATATACCGAGCTGCGCACGCTGGCGCGCGAACAGTCCGGCCACGGCCCCGGCCCGGAGAGCTCGCTTCTGAAAATCAAGGGCACCGAAATCCAACAACGCTTGACGGAGCTGACGCTGGAGGCGGCCGGCCACTATGGCGCGCCTTATTTTCGCGGCTTCCCGAAAGACGGCGACAACGCCTTCCCGATCGGCCCGGACTATGCCGCCCACGCCGCGCCGAGCTATTTCAACATGCGCAAAACCTCCATCTATGGCGGCTCCAACGAGATCCAGCGCAACATCATCGCGAAAATGGTGCTGGGGCTTTGACCGATGACGGAATTGGCCGCCGACAGCGCCCTGATGGCGCTCATCGCCCGCGATGTTGACGCCGGCGGCTTCCACATCGTGCATACCCCGGAAGATATGGTCGGGCCGGCGATCACCTATTCGATCGGGCTGTGGCGCAATTTTCGCCATCCGGAAGTGGCGGTGTGTGCGCTCAGCGAAGAAGCTGGCATTGCCTTGATCGACCGCATCGGCGCCGACATCGCCAAAGCTCGGCGCGGCTTTATGCCGGAAACCGTTGCCAATGATCTTGTTGAGGGCGCAAGCGTGACCTTCATTGCGATCAATGAGGATTTCTACGAAGACGCCCTCGACATGGCGGTCTGGTTTTACGTCCATCACACCCGCCCGCCAGAGCAATTCCCCGCCGTGCAGGCGGTTCTGCCAACTGTCGAAGGTGGGTTCTATCCATGGGACGTAGACTATCCCCAGCACTTGGAGCGGGTGCAGCCGCTGTTGGGCATGAAGCGCTAGGTCACGCACTCAGGGAACACGCATTCAGGGAAAGTGTGTCCGGCTTTGCGTCCGAATGCGGCCGACACTCCGGATCGGCCGCTGCGTACAAGCGCCGCGCGGGGTGTCGCGGCGCTTGTTCGGGTGCGTCCCCAGTCAGGCCGAGGCCCAACATGACGAAGAGATTTTGGCGCGCGGCTCACGCGCCGCCTATTCCTGTTTTCAGGATGCGGCTAAGCTTGTTGTCGTACATAATGTCCTGGAATGTGATTTTGCCGTCGAATAGGCAATGAGCCAGCAAGTGCGGCGTGGCGCGCACGCCAACCCTGGCCTTGGCGGCGCTAAGATGTTTTTCGACCGTGTCCGGCTTCAGCCCCAGCCGCGCGGCGGCTTCTCGCGCGGTGGCCCCGCGCGCCACCAGAACCAGGCAATCCAATTGCCGGCCTGACAGCTTATAGGTTCGCCGCGAACGCATGGTCTTGGTGAGCGCAATCTGGCGCCCGGATTCGAATGCAAAGCTGGCGACATGATGCAGCCAGGGCAGCGCAGCTGGGTTCATCGTCTTACCGGCGCGCACCACAAACGATGCTGAGGCGGCGAACTCACCCGGCACATGCAGCGGCGCCGTGTAACCTTCACCAAGGCCGGCGCGTGCGCCTTGGCGCAGAACCTCGCTTTGGCTGGGGCTGAGTTGAATCTGCTGGGCAAGATCGGTCCAGCGGCAGCCGCGCACACTGCGCTGGGCCAGGCTGAAAACCGGGTCATCCACAAAATGGCGGTTGGCGCGTTGGGCGGCGATAAAGGCTTCGGGATAGTTGGATACGCGCACCGCCTTAGGCGCAGCCAAATTCAAATCAACATGATGCAGAAGGGCGACATAATCGAAGCCGAGCTCGCGCGCGGTGTCGATGGTGAGGGCGCGCAGATCGGAATGGCGTAGAACGGTTTGAACTTTGTCGGTGAAGGTTTGGACGACCTCAACCCGGCTCATGAGGCAGCTCCTGCCTGGTCTGCATGGTCCCATGTCGCAATATCGCGCTTGGTTATCGGCATGAAGGCCGCGATCATGTGTGGCGCGCTGGCAGACTTCATCCAGGCGCCGAGCAGGCGCGGCACGATCTGCGAGCTAAAGCCGAAACGATCCTGGCGCCAGCCGCAATCGCCTTCTTCGCCGCCGTTTGCGGTCAGGCCGGCCCAGACGCGATCACGTTTCGACTGGCCTTTGAACCACAGGCGCGTGGCGACATCGCGTTGGCGAAAGGCGGTCCTTGGCGGCTCCTTTGGCGGCGAGACTAAACCTGGCGACGGACAAAATGGCCGCGGACGCGCGCCCCCTTGCTTGCCGTTGCGTCGGCCCGCTAAATCGCGTTCAAACGCCGCACAGGTAGCTTCGAGGAATCGCCATGGACTTCAATTTCACGGACGAACAAACCATGCTGCGCGAGTCGATCGCGAAGTTTGCCGCGGCCAATTATGATTTCGATAAGCGCAAGGCGGCCTTGAAATCCGAAGCCGGTTGGAACCCCGCCGCTTGGGCAGCGTTCGCCGAGATGGGTCTGATGGCGGCGCCTCTGGCCGAAGCGCATGGCGGTCTCGGCGGCGGGCCGGTCGATGTGCTCGTTATCATGGAAGAGTTCGGCAAGGCGCTGGTGACTGAGCCCTATGTGCAAACGGTCGTTCTTGGCGCCGGCGCGCTGGCGCTGGCGGGGAGTGGCGCCCAGCAGGAAGAGCATCTGCCCGCGATCGCGGCGGGCGAACGGATCATGGCTTTTGCTTATGCTGAGCCGAAAGGCCGCTACGCGCTGAATGACGTCGCCACCACCGCCAAGAAAGACGGCGCCGGTTTCGTGCTCAATGGCCATAAGGCTGTGGTGATTGGCGCGCCGATGGCCGACACGCTGCTGGTCTCAGCCCGCACCGGCGGCGCCCAGCGCGATGTCGGCGGCATTAGCCTGTTCCTGGTGCCGAAATCGGCCAAGGGCGTGGTGACGCGCGATTATCCGAACGTGGACGGCCTGCGCGCATCGGAAGTCTATTTCGAGAATGTCGCGCTTGGCGGCGATCATCTCGTTGGCGCCGCCGATGGCGCGCTGCCCTTGATCGAAGAGCTGGGCGATCGCGCGATCGCTGCGCTCAGCGCCGAAGCCGTTGGCGCCCTGCGCGCCACTCATGAGCTAACGCTCGATTACGCCAAGAACCGCAAGCAATTCGGCGTGCCGATCGCCACTTTCCAAGTGCTGCAGCATCGCATGGTCGATATGTTCATGGCCACCGAACAGTGCGTCTCGATGGCTTATCTCGCCACGCTGAAGCTTGATGCGTCAACCGTCGAGCGCGCCAAGGCGGCGAGTGCGGCGAAGGTGCAGATTGGCCGCGCCGGGCGCTTCTGCGGCCAGAACGCGGTGCAGATCCATGGCGGCATGGGCGTGACCGAGGAAATGCGTATCGGCCACTACTTTAAGCGCCTGACGATGATCGACAGCCAGTTCGGCAATGTCGATTATCACTTGAACCGCTATGCCCGGCTGAGCGCTGAAGCGGCGGCAGCCTAAGGGGCGGAGCGCCGCTATGCTGGAACTGCGCCCCAACTGCGAATGCTGCGATACCGATTTGGCGCCGGATGTGACGGACGCTCCGATCTGCTTGTTTGAGTGCACATTCTGCGTTGCTCGCGCCGACCACAAACTGGCCGGACGCTGCCCGAACTGCGGCGGCGGCCTGGTCTTGCGCCCGGTGCGATCGGGCGCCGCCTTGGCGAAGTTTCCGGCTTCAACAAAGCGCGTCTTGCGCGCGCAAGCCTGCTGAGGTCGGCGGCTGATCGTCCGCAATCGGACTAAATCGTCGCTTGGATGGGGCCTTCGGCGCGGCCGTGGATGAATTGATCCACATAAGGATTGCCGCTTTGGTCAATGCTCGCGGCGGAGCCGCGCCAGATGATTTTGCCGGCATAGAGCATGGCGATTTCGTCGGCGATCTTGCGCGCGCTTGCCATGTCATGGGTGATGGAAACGGCCGCGCAGCCCAAGTCTTTGACCATCTCCACGATCAGATCATTGATCGCGTCGGCCGTGATCGGATCAAGCCCGGTGGTCGGCTCGTCAAAGAACAGGATGTCGGGCCGGGCGATGATGGCGCGGGCAAGGCCCGCGCGCTTCTGCATCCCGCCGGAAAGCTCATTGGGTGCGCGGTCGGCGAAGTCGGCAGGCAGGCGAACCTGGGCCATGGCGGCCAGCGCCCGCGCGCGCGCATCGGCGCGCGCAACGCCATCGGCATAGAGCAACCGGAAGGCGATGTTTTCCCACACGCTCAGGCTGTCAAACAGCGCTGCGCCCTGAAACAACATCCCGAACTTGCCCATTAAGGCAGCGCGGTCTTTGTCCTTGAGCGCCGTGACATCTAGGCCATCGACCAGCACTTGGCCCTGGTCCGGCGCCATCAGGCCGAGCGCGCATTTCAGCGTCACCGATTTGCCAACGCCTGAGCCGCCGATAATCACCAGAGAACGGCCGGCGGCGACGTCGACGCTCAAGCCCGCCAACACGGCGCGGCCGTTCAGCGTCTTGTGCACATTCTCCAGTTTGAGCTTCACGGCTCACCCCCACGGCCAAAGGCTGGTGATGACGTAATTCACTGCCAAGATCAGCACTGTGGCTGACACCACCGCATAGGTCGCTGCCCGACCGACGCCGAGCGCACCGCCGCGCGCGCGATAGCCCTGATAGCAGCCCATCACCGCGATGATGAATCCAAACGCCGCCGCTTTCACCAATCCCAGCGCCACATCCGCGCCTTCCAGGAAATTGAGCGTGTTGCGCAGATAGATCACACCATTAAAGCCAAGACTGGATGTGGCGACCAGATAGCCGCCCATCACGCCGATGATATTGGCGACGATCACCAGGAGCGGCAGCGTCAGCACCGCCGCCGCCACCCGCGGCGCGATCAGGAACTTGAATGGGTCGGTGGACAGCGTGGAGAGCGCGTCGATCTGTTCGCTGGCGCGCATCGCGCCGATCTCAGCGGCAAGCCCAGCGCCCACACGTCCCGCCAGCATCAGCCCTGCCAGCACCGGCCCAAGTTCGCGCGTGATGCCGAGCACGACAATATTCGGCACGAACTGCTCGGCATTGAAGCGCGCGCCGCCGGTGTAGATGTTCAACGCCAAGGCCGCGCCAATGAAAATCGCCGTCAGGCCGATCAAGGGCAAAGACAGAAAGCCGATGCGCAAAAGCTGGCCGACAAACTGATTGAAGAAGAACGGCGCGGAAAACACGGCGGCGGCTGCGCGCGCGGTGAAGCGGCTGGCGGCGCCGATCTCGGCGAACAGGCCGATCGTGGTGCGTCCAATGGCGGCGAGCATCAGGCCAGCCCGATATAGCTGCGCGGCGTGCGCGCCAATTGGGTCAGCACTTCATAGGCGATTGTGCCGGCGCGGGCGGCGAGGTCATCGACGGGCGCCAACGCGCCGAGCAGTTCGACGTCTTCGCCGGGCTTGAGCGCGCCCGTTTCATCCCACAGCGTGATCAAATCCATCGACACCCGCCCGGCATACGCAAATGTCCGCCCATGGGCAGCGGCGTAGCCCTTGCCGGAGAGGGAGCGCAAGACGCCATCGGCATAGCCGGCGCCGATCGTGGCGATGTGGCCGTCTGTCGGGGCAAAAAAAGTCGCGCCATAGCCAACGGCTGCGCCGGCTTTGATCGGCCGCGTTTGGAGCACCGGGGCGGTGAGCGTCGCCACGGTCGCCAGTTTCGGCCCGCCGACATCGAGCGGCGCGCCGCCAAAAAGCCCGATGCCGGGGCGGATCAGGTCGAACTGATACGCGCGCCCGAGCAGCGCGCCGGCGCTGGCGGCAAGGCTGTAAGCGGGGGCAGAAAGGCGCGCCCGTGCGGCGGAAAAGCTGTCAAGCTGGGCGCGATTCATTACGTTGTCGGGATCGCTGGCGCAGGCGAGGTGGCTCAGCACGAGCGCCGGTTGAGCGCTTTGCGGCACTTCAGAGCGCTCCGACAGCGGCAGCCCGAGGCGGGCCATGCCGGTGTCGATCTGCAAGGCCCAGGGCCCGCGCTCGCCCCAAGCGGCGATCTGGTCGAGGCGATTGAGCACCGGCGACAAGCCGGCGGCATGCGCGGCCGGCATGTCATGAGGTTCAAGCCCGCCCAGAACATGGATCGCTGCGCCCGGGCCAAGCGCTGCGCGAAGCTGCAATCCCTCGCCGCGACAGGCAACGAAGAAGGTCCGCGCGCCGGCTTGCGCCAGCGCCTGCGCGCATCGGGACGCGCCCATGCCATAGCCGTCGGCCTTTACCACAGCGGCGCACTCGGCGCGCTCCGCCTGCGATTGGAAGAACCGCCAGTTCGCAACCAGCGCGCCAAGATTAACGGTAAGCCGCGCTAGGCGCGGGGCTTCACTCGTCGGGATCGTTGTTGAATCGGCCGGTCTGGGCGAGGTTGCCGAAGCGGGTGTAGCGACTGTCAAAGTGCAACCTCACCTTGCCGATCGGCCCGTGGCGCTGCTTGCCGATAATGACTTCGGCCTGATTGCGCACCGCTTCAACCTGTTGCTGCCATTCAAAGTGTTTTTGGGTGCCGGCCTGCGGCTCCTGACGTTCCAGATAATAGCTTTCGCGGTAGACGAAAAGCACCGCGTCAGCGTCCTGCTCGATCGAGCCGGATTCGCGCAGGTCCGACAATTGCGGGCGCTTGTCTTCGCGCAGCTCCACCTGGCGCGACAGCTGCGACAGCGCAACGACCGGCACTTTCAGATCCTTGGCCAGCGCTTTCAGCCCCATCGTGATTTCGCTGACCTCTTGCACGCGGCCCTCGCTCTTGCGTTCGCCGGCGGTGACGAGCTGGAGATAATCCACCACGATGCAATCCAGGCCATGGGTTCGCTGCAGCCTGCGTGCGCGCGCCTGCAGCGAACTGATCGGGATGGCCCCGGTCTCATCAATGTGCAGCGGCAGGGATGCGAGGGTGACGGAGGCGTCCTTCAGGCGCTCGAACTCTTCTTTGGAAAGCTTGCCGCGGCGGATGCGGTCGCTTTCGATGGAGGCGAAGTCAGCCAGCAAGCGGGAGGCAAGCTGCTCGGCGCTCATTTCCAGCGAATAGAACGCAACGACCCCGCCTTGGCGGCGATCGTCCGGACCCAGCGTTTTCGGATCACGCGTATCCTTCAAGCGATTATGCGCGATGTTGAAGGCGATATTGGTGGCGAGCGCGGTTTTGCCCATCGAAGGCCGGCCGGCCAGGATGATCAAATCGGATTTGTGCAAGCCGCCCAGCATCCGATCAAGATCGTCGAAATTAGTTTTCAGCCCCGATACATCGTCTTTGGTTTTCACCGCCGCCGTGACCATTTCGATCGAGGCGGTGAGTGCGCGCGAAAACGGCGCAAAACCCTTGTTCTCCGTGCCGAAGGCGCCGAGATTGAACAACTTCTGTTCGGAGGTCGACAGCAGCACCTCCCCGCTGTCGCCCTCGCGCGGATCGCGGGCAAGGCCTGCGATTTCTTCGCCGATGCGGATCAAGGCGCGGCGCAGCGCCAGATCATAGATCATCTCGCCGTATTCGACCGCGTGGGTCGGCAAGCGGGCGGCGTTCTCGATCAGGGTGACGAGATATTGCGCTCCGCCAATCTGGGCGAGTGCGCCTTCCTTTTGGAATTGCTCTTTCAGGGTGACGCCGTCGGCGAGCCTGTTGGCGCGGATCAGTCGCGCGCAGCGCTCATAGATCAGCGCATGGACCGGATCGTAGAAATGCTCCGGCTTCAGCTTGTCGCCGAGGCGGTTGAAGGTTTCGTTGTCGTAAAGAATGGCGCCGAGCAAAGCCTGTTCGGCCTCGATCGAATGCGGCGCGGCTTTGGTCGGTGCAGGTGTTTGAACCGGGCCTTCCCCATCCGCCATGTCACACGCCCCTTGTTCCGACAGCGCAACAAATCAGGGGATTCGGGGGCGGTCGGCAAGCGCGGCGATCGCGATGTTCAAGGGTTATGGCTCAGAATAAACGCCCCCTCTCCCGCAGGGGAGAGAGGGCAAGGGGTGAGGGCGATGCGCAGAAGACCGATTATTCCGGCAGCGGCATCTCGTTCGCGATCGAGTTGGCCGCGATCTCCTTGGCGGCGGCGGCGTCATCGGCGCGTTGCTCGGCGAGCGCGGCTTCGATGACGTTTTCGCCCTTGGCCTGGCGTTCGGCTTCATCGGCGCTGCGCGCGACATTGGCGGTGATGTTGACCACCACTTCGGCATGCAGGCGCGCCTTCACCGGGTGCATGCCGATCGTCTTGATCGGCTTGTCCAGTACGATGGCGTTGCGCTCGATCGTGAAGCCGGCGGCGGCTGCGCTATCGGTGATATCGCGGGCCGAAACCGAGCCATAGAGCTGGCCGGATTCGCCGGCCTGGCGGATCAGCACGAACACCTGGCCTTCGAGCTTCGCGGCGGCGCCGCCGGCCTTTTCCTTAGCGGCGGCGTTGCGGGCGATGATCTCGGCCTTTTGGGCTTCGAACTTCTTCAGATTGGCGTCGGTGGCGCGCAGCGCCTTATGGGCCGGCAACAGGAAGTTGCGGCCAAAGCCCGGCTTCACCGTGACCACATCGCCAATGGCGCCGAGTTTGTCGACGCGCTCAAGCAGGATGACTTTCATGGCTCAAGCCCTCCTATTGAACGGCGTAGGGCAGCAGCGCGAGGTAACGCGCGCGCTTGATGGCGCGGGCGAGTTCACGTTGCTTCTTGGCGGAAACGGCGGTGATCCGGGCCGGGACGATCTTGCCCTTTTCGCTGATGAAGCGCTGGAGCAATTTGACGTCCTTATAGTCGATCGGCGGGCTGCCTGCGCCGGAGAAAGGGCACACCTTGCGGCGACGACCGAACGGACGCCGGGCCGGGATATTGGTGATGTTCATTTTCGCGGTCATGGCTTAATCCATCCCCATCGGGCCGTCGAAACCACCATCTTCGCGGCCTTCGCGGCGCTGGCGGCGCTTCTCGTCACGGTCGCGCCGGGCGAGCACGGGTGAGGGCTCTTCATCGAGCTTTTCAACGCGCACGGTCAGGTAGCGCATGACGTCCTCGTTGATCCGCGCGCGGCGCTCCAATTCATGCACGGCCGGCGCCGGCGCGTCGATGTTAAGCAGGCAATAATGGCCCTTGCGGTTCTTGTTGACCCGGTAGGACAGATTGCGAAGGCCCCAATATTCGTTCTTGGTGACTTTGCCGCCCTGTTCGCCGAGCGTCTTGATGATGTCTTCGATCAAGGCATCGACCTGCTGGGGCGAAATGTCAGGCCGTGCGATCAGCACGTGTTCGTAATAAGGCATTGTTGTCCCTTCCAATGGAGCTGCGGCGCCTGCCCGGAGGAAGAACCGGACAAACGATGGATCACGCCCCAGGCCAATACCCGGCGCTGACCGCACCTCACGCGAAGGCCCGCATAGGCCACAGGCCTGGGCTAAAGGCAAGGGCGGTTGAGTAATTTGATCCCCCGGTGCTCTGCCGCCGGATTGGGTCCAGATTGGCGGCATGATCACCGCGATTGAGGATTATTTCGCCAAAGGGTGCAGACGGTGCGATCGGTTCGCCACGCCCACCTGCTCAACGCGGCAATGGGCCGAAGGCCTGGCCGATTTGCGCGCCATCTGCCAGGCAGTCGAGCTCGCGGAGATGCTGAAGTGGGGCCATCCCGGTTACATGCATGCGCGAGGCAATATCGCCGTCTTCGGCGCCTTTAAGGGCGATCTTCGTCTGTCTTTCTTCAACGCAGCCTTGATGAAAGACCCCGCCGGGGGTGGAGCGGCCAGGGCCGAACACACGCATCGCCGCCATGATCGGTATGACGTCGCAGGCCCAATCGCGTGCGCTTGCCCCGACGATCCGCGCTTATCTCATGGAAGCGATGAACTATGCCGCCGCAGGCATTGTAGCGCCAAAGCCGCCGGCGGCGTTTGTCCTGCCAGATGAGTTGATCGAGGCGCTCGACGTCGATCCCGATCTGGCGGATGCTTTTCACGCTCTGACGCCTGGCCGACAGCGCAGTTACGTCATCAATCTCAGCTCCGCCAAGGCATCCGCAACGCGCACTGCACGGATCGCCAAGTTTCGCGCCCAGATCATCGCCGGCAAGGGCAAGGCGGAACTGTAAAGCCGAGGCCGGCTTCTCCACGGCGCCGAATTGGGGCAAGCTGGCGCAATGACAGACACTGCCGCCCTGCCGACTGCCGCCAGGCCAAAGCGCGCCCGCAAGCCGCAGCCGCCGATTGAAAATCTCACCGGCCTGCTCGATCGGCTGTGCTCGCTGGTCGAATGCCAGACCGTGCCGGCTGAAACGGTGGAAAAAGTCACCATCCGCGCCGTGCTCGATACAATCGGCCGGCGGGCCTATGGGCCGCTGCTTCTGTTCCTCGGCGTGTTCGCGATTTCGCCGCTCACCGCCGTGCCGGGCCTGACCTGGGCGACGGCAGGGCTGACGCTGGTGATCGCCGGGCAGCTTGCCTTGGGCCTGCACAAGCCGTGGCTGCCGGGCGGCGTGCAGAACATTTCAATCGGGTCTGGCGCGTTGGTCCGTGCGGTCAAGGCGCTGCGCCCGACGGCGCGCTGGATCGACAAAATCTTGAAGCCGCGTTGGCGGTTCATGAGCCAGGCGCCGTTTGTCATTCTGGTTGGATTGCTGATTTGCACCGCGGCGCTCGTCACATTTCCGCTGGGATTCATCCCGCTTGCGCCGCTGATCCCTGGCGTGGCGGTCGTGCTGTTTGCGCTGGGGCTGGTGGCCAAGGACGGTGTGCTGCTGGCGCTTGTCTCAGCCGCAACGGTTGCGATTGGCGCGCTCGGTTATGACGTGCTGTGGGGCGCCACGCAAAAGCTGCTTGGGCTGTAAGCGAAGCGCAGGCGACGGGGCCGCCGCCTGCGCTGACGTCGCTGTGTTAAGCGTCGCTAAGCTGCCAGCCGCCGTCTGGCGTGCGGCAGGCGCGGTAGCGGGTCTGTTGCGTGCCGCCATCGGCGGTGGAGATTTCCTCCGTCACCAGCCGGCAGGTATTGGCCGCCTGCACCATCCCGCCATCCAGGCTGCGGAGTAGGCTGGCCGACACATAGCCGGTGGCGAGCCCGCCCTGGCTGACCAGCAGCCACGGTGAGTTGGCAACGCCTGCAACCACATCGACCTGTTGGCCGGGCGCCAGCTTGCCGGTGATCTTGGCCTTGGTGTTCGGGCTTGCGCGCAGATTGGCGGTAGAGGCAGCCTTATAGGCGCCCGACACCGAAGTGTAGCTGCCAACCGGCGTCACGCCCGGCGCGAACTTCAGGTTCGACAGGCTGACCGCGCCGCCGCCCTCATTCACGACATTGACGGCCCCGCGGGCGCCGGTTTCGGGATTGGACCAGGTTTGGTTTTGGCCATTGGCGATGGCGCGTTCAGCGGCGGCTTGGGCCTTTTCCTGATCGCCGCGCTGCATCTTGCAGCCGATCCAGGAGCCGACGCCGGCCCCAACGGCTGCGCCCAGAATCGTGCCCAGGGTCTTGTTCTTTTTGGAAATTTGATTTCCGGCCACGCCGCCCAGAACACCGCCAAGCACAGCGCCGGTGGTTTGCTTGCCGCCCGAGGCCGAACAGCCGAAAATGCCCGGCATGAAGCTTTGACCGGTGGGCGCGCCGGTTTGAGCCAAAGCCGGCAGCGGCGCTAGGGCTAAAGCCAGCGCCAGGCCGGCGGCGGAAATCGCACGAGTGGTCATTTATATGTCTCCTCAGAAGTCGCGCATCGGACGCGGCTCAAGCGTGGCTTTTGCTCAATTCAATCACGTCGCCCACGCGACGCGGTGATCCACTGGTTGGATTTGCATCCAAACAACATGAACCTTAAGTGAAGAGTTTGTGAGACGGGGGCGCGCGGCGCGGCGGACCGGCGAAGGAGTTGGCGATGGGTTTGCGGGTTGCAGTGGTCGGCGCCACGGGAAATGTCGGGCGCGAAATGCTCGCGATTCTGGATGAGCGGCTGTTTCCGGCCGACCATGTCGCGGCGGTCGCATCGCGCCGTTCGGTCGGAACCGAAGTCAGCTTTGGCGACAAGACGCTGAAATGCCAGGACCTCGAGCATTTCGATTTCACCGGCTACGATATCTGCCTGATGAGCGCAGGTGGCGCGGTCTCAAAGGAATGGTCGCCCAAGATCGGCGCGACCGGCTGCGTGGTGATCGACAACAGCTCGGCCTGGCGGATGGACCCGCGGGTGCCGCTGGTCGTGCCGGAAGTGAACCCCGATGCAGTGATGGGCTTTGATAAGCTCAATATCGTTGCAAATCCGAACTGCTCCACCGCGCAATTGGTCGTGGCGCTAAAGCCGTTGCACGACCGCGCCAAGATCACCCGCGTGGTCGTTGCCACCTACCAATCGGTTTCCGGCAAAGGCAAAGAGGCCATGGAGGAGCTGTGGACGCAAACCCGCGGCATCTTCGTCAATGACGAAATCCGCAAGGAGCAATTCACCAAGCAGATCGCTTTCAATGTCATCCCCCACATCGATGTGTTCATGGAGGACGGCTACACGAAGGAAGAGTGGAAGATGAATGTCGAGACCAAGAAGATCCTCGACACCAAGATCAAACTCACCGCCACCTGCGTGCGCGTGCCGGTGTTTGTGGGCCATTCCGAAGCGGTGAATGTGGAGTTTGAAAATCCGATCAGCGCAGAAGAAGCGCGCGAGATCTTGCGCGAGGCGCCAGGCATCATGGTCGTCGATACGCGCGAGGATGAGGGCTATATCACCCCGGTCGAAGCCGCCGGCGAATGGGCCACCTATGTCAGCCGCATTCGCGAAGATTCCACGGTCGAAAACGGGCTCGCCTTTTGGTGCGTCAGCGACAATCTGCGCAAGGGCGCGGCCCTGAACGCCGTGCAGATCGCTGAGCTGATGATGAATCGCGGACTGTTCAAGCGGCTCTCGGTTTCGTGATCGACTGACTGCAAAGCGAGCGCGTTTTGGTGTGCGTCTTGCTTCTCCGGGCGGCAATTGTCCGGATTCTAATCATGTTGCTCACACTGATGAAAGCGAAACTGCACCGCGCGGTGGTTACCCGTGCGGACCTTACCTATGAAGGATCGATCTCGATCGATCGCGACCTGCTCGATCAGGCCGGCATCCTACCGCATGAGCAGGTTGATGTGCTGAACATTAATAACGGCGCGCGTTTCACCACGTATGCAATCGAGGCCGATCGCGGCTCGCGCGAGTTCGGCGTTAATGGCGCTGCCGCCCGGCTGGTACAGAAGGACGACCGGATCATTGTCGTTGCTTATGGCCAGTTGCCGGCTGAAGAGGCGCGCAACTACAGCCCGACTGTGGTTCTGCTGAACGATCGAAACGAGCCCTATGCGGCTTGAGCCGAAAGGCGCAAAGCGGGCCGCTCTGCGCTTGGGCAATATCGGCCTGGGCGCAAACAAACACCGCGCCAACAAGAGTTGGCGCGGCGTTTGTTTGCGATTTGGCTGGAGCTTATTTCCGTTTCGGTTTGCGCTTGGCGCTCGACATCTGGACCACTGTTGATTCCGCCTGCGCCTCGGGTGCGGCAAACATGCTCGCCCATGGTGCGTCTTGCGTGATCGCCAGTTCGGTATCGCCAAAGCCGTTGAACCGCGTCGCCATGGCGACGCCATAAGCGCCGAGCATGCCGATCTCGATATAATCGCCTTCCTGGATATCGGCCGGCAGGTCAAACGGGCCCTGGGCGGCGTCGATCGAATCGCAGGTCGGGCCATAGAAGCGGAACGGCGCGGTTTTGGCGCGGCTGTCGCGCATCAACTTGACTGGGAACGGCCATTTCACATGCGTGGCGTCGAACAGATTGCCATAGGCGCCGTCGTTCAAATACAGCGCATCGCCCTTGCGCAGATCAACGCGGGTGACGATCGAGCCGGCTTCAGCAACCAGCGCGCGGCCGGGCTCAGCCCACAATTTCGCGTTCTGGGCGACGAACATCTGCTCAAACGTGTCGCGGATTTCGCGCATATAGACGCTCATTTCGGGCGGCTCCATGCCTGGATAGATCGCCGGGAAGCCGCCGCCGACATCAACGACATCGGCGACGATGCCGGCCTTGATGATCGCGCGATTGGCTTCCAGCATCGCCGCCTTGTAAGCGAGCGGGCGCATGCACTGGCTGCCGACATGGAAGCTGACCCCCATCAGCTCCTCGGTCGCGCCGCGGGCCTGGCGCAGCAAAGCGGGCGCTTCGGCAAACGAGGCGCCAAACTTCGCCGCCAGCGGCAAGGACGCGCCGTCATTCGACACCGCAAGGCGCACGATCAGCGTCAGATCCTTCGCGCCATTGGTCTCGGCGAGGATCTTGGCGAGTTCCTCAGCCGAATCGAGCACGAAGGTGCGCACGCCATGATCGTGATAGGCGCGCGCAATCGCCCGGCGCGATTTCACTGGATGCATGAAGACGAGCTTCGCCTCCGGCCCAAACAGGCCGCGCACCAGCGCCACTTCGGCTTCCGAAGCGACATCGAAACCGCGTACGCCAGCGTCCCACAAGGCGCGCAGCACCCATTCGGACGGATTGGCTTTGACCGCATAATACACATCGCCCGGGAAGTTTTCCCGGAACCAGGTCGCCGCAGCCGCGACCCGATGTGGACGCGCAATCGCCAAGGGTCCTTCCGGCGCGAGCGCACGGACGGCCTGTTCAGGCGTTGCGAAAGTAGACTGACGGATATCCATCCGGCGCCCCCCTCGTATCTCGAAGCGACGCGCGGCGCAAAACCGCTAACCACCTAAGGCGGCGTCGCATTGTTAAACCCAGGCCGGCGTTAGTCGGACATGCTCGTATGTCAGGTCCGCCATCCTCGCCGACCGCGCTCAAAAGAGCCGGTTCGGGGTGCTTACGCCGGGGCCGTGCCTCTGTTTCCAGAAGTCGGTCCCGTGTGGCCTGGGCCGAGGGGGCGTTAGTGGACGCTGTTTCCAGGTCCGCCGGTAATCGGCACCTAGGGCAAAGCGTCGCGCATGTAAAGCGGAAATCTCGCCCCACGGGTCGCGGTTAGCGTGCGAGCCCTTCAAGGTTTTTTCACAATTCAAGCGGCTCGCAGGCGGTGTGGCGCCCACGCCATAGTTTGGCGGGTTAATGTGCTGAAACAAAACAGTCACAAACCCGTCAACGAGCCGTCATGTGGCCGGGGTATGGCGTGCCGCACCGGGCCGGCGCCGCGTCGCGCGCCGGTGGGGATTAATCTACTCGAGGGACCACACTATGCGGATTTTCAAGCCGAACCGTGGCGCAGCCCTGCTGGCGCTCGCCGCCGCGGGCGTCACCGCCGCCGCTCAAGCCGCTCCGGCGCCGCCGGCGCCGCCGCCGCCGCCGCCGCCGAACTTCGGCTCGCCGGCGCCGCGCTTCAATAGCGGCGACAACGCCTTTGAATTCAAAGTGCGTGGCCGTGTCCAAATGGACATTGCCAGTGTCGACAGCTCCTACAAGCAGCGCAATCTGGGCGTTGCGGGGTTGAGCAACATCAACGAAGAGTTCACCCGCACGGCGTCGCGCCGCGTTCGTCTGGGCGTTGATGGCCGGATGAATAGCAAGTTCCGCTATCGCGTGGAATTTGAATCGAACCGCGGCGCCATCGCCTGGACCGACCTGGTCATGGAATATATCGGCCGTGATTACTCGGTCGTGCTCGGCAACCAAAAGGGCATCGCTGCGCTCGACGAAGTGACGTCGGATCCGGTCAACCTGTTCAATGAGCGTGCGGCCTATCAAAACGCGTTCGCCCTCGGCGATCGTCGTCTTGGCGTGCTGTTCAAAAAGGGCGGCGCCAACTGGACGTTCGATGCGGGCCTTTATGGGGACAGCATCAATAACGGCGAAACCTCGGCCCGCACGAACGGGCTCGGTCAGGCCGAAGGCGCCAATGCCACGGAAGCTTACGCCGCTGGCGTTCGCGCCACCTACGCGCCGATCTTCTCGGTCACCCCGGAAGGCGCGCATATCCTGCATCTTGGCCTGCTGTATCGATATCGTAACCAAGGCGATGACGGTCTGCTGACCTACACCGCGCGTCCGGGCATCTCGAACTACGCCGCTCAAACGATCAGCACCGGTCTGAGCGCGACCAACCCGATCGCGGCCAATTCCGGCTTCCAGGCTGACGAAACCTGGAACTTTGAAACGGCCTATATCCGCGGTCCGGTCGGCATTGTTGCCGAGTATGCCGAAGTTCAAGCCCGTCGCCCGAACTCGACCACGATCGTTGTTCCGACGGCGCGGCGTGAGTTCAACTTCTCGGGCGGCTATGTGGATGCGTTCTGGCAAATCACCGGTGAAAACCGGATCGTGCGCCAAGGCGAAATCCGCCGCATGGTTCCGCGCAAGTCGATCGTCGAAGGCGGCCCGGGCCTGTGGCAAGTCGGCGCCCGCTATGAAGTGCTCGATCTGAAAGACGGCAGCGGCAATTGTTTCGGCGCCGGCGTCACAGTGGCCGCACGTGCGATTTGCGGCGGCGTGTACAACACGGTCGGCGCGGTCGTGAACTGGCAGCCGGTCGAGTTCATCAAGGTGACCGGCCAATACGCCACCACCACGGTGCGCGGCGGCAACAACACCAGCGCGACCAACCGTCGCGACGGCAGCGTTGACGTTGTCCAGGCGCGCGTCCAGTTCGACTTCTAATCGAACGCGTCATTTGAAAATGCGACGGGCGGGGGCTTTGGTCCCCGCCCGTTTGCGTTTTGGCGTATGCGTGCGCGTCCATGTAGCGACGCCCTCGTCATCACTGCGATTGTAACAAAAACGTCGCAAACTTGTCGTGTGGGTTTAACACGCCGTGAGTAGCACCGCCGTGCGGGGGAGTGCGTTCGGTCGTCTCGCCCGAATGCAGTTCGCACAGTGTCTTCGGGAGACCTCTCCCCAAGGCAAACATGATGGAGGGTTTCCGTGAAATTCCAAGGTCTTACCGGCTTTGCGCGGCTGACCGTCGGCGCCGTTTCGGCGCTGGCTCTGGTCGGCATCGCGGGCGTCGCCGACGCCCAACAACGTAACGCGGCTTCGCGCGGTGTCTTCACCGTCGTCGTCGACGGTTCCTCGACCGTGTTTCCGATTTCGGAAGCGGCGGCTGAGAAGTTCCAAGCCCAAGCGGCTGGCAAAATTCGCGTGACGGTTGCCGAATCCGGCACCGGCGGCGGCTTCCGTAAATTCTGCCGCGGTGAAACCCACCTGCAAGGCGCCTCGCGCCCGATCACCGCTTCGGAAATGACCAGCTGCGCCAACAGCGGCGTGCGCTACGTCGAAGTGCCGGTCGCGTTCGACGCGCTGACCGTCGTCGTCAATCCGAGCAACCCGCTGAAGGAAATCTCGGTCGCCGATCTGAAGAAGATTTGGCAACCGGAAGCCCAGGGCCGGGTGACCAATTGGAAGCAAGTCAACGCCGCGTTCCCGGATCTGCCGCTCAGCCTCTATGGCCCGGGCGCCGCGTCGGGCACGTTCGACTACTTCACGGAAGCGGTGAACGGCAAAGCGAAAGCCTCGCGCACCGACTACACCCCGTCGGAAGATGACAACGTGCTCGTCCAAGGCGTCGCTGGCGACCGGGGCGGCATGGGCTATTTCGGCATGGCTTACTACGAGGCCAACAAGAACCGCCTGCGCGCGCTGGCCGTGAACAACGGCAAGGGCGGCGTTTACCCGTCAGCTGATGCGGTCGCGAAGGGCCAGTATGTCCCGCTCGCCCGTCCGATCTTCATTTATGTCAACGCTGACGCGCTGACCCGCAAGCCGGTCGCGGACTTCGTGAACTATTATGTCACGAACGGCCCGGCGCTGTCGAAGCAAGTTGGCTATGTGCCGCTGCCGGCCTCCGCCTACACCACCGGCTTGGCCCGCGTGAAGGGCAGAGACGCCGGCACCGCTTTCGGCGGCAAGGCTGACATTGGCGCCTCGATCGAGGAAGTTATGAGCCGCAAGCTGGTCAAGCTGCCGACCCAGTAAGCCCATTGGCCGGCGGGAGGGGGAAACCTCTCCCGCCGCTTTGTGTCTTGTGTTTTTCAATTACTGATCGACACCGCGCATTTTGGCGCAGACAGTTTGGCCGGGCACAGAGTTGGCGCGGCGGGAGAGGGGCGGATGGCGGCCGGTCGGGACTTTACTAAGCGCAAATGGCGCATCGGCGAGTCGGTGATTGAATCGCTGCTGTTTATCTGCGCGGCGATGTCGATCATCGTGACGGTCGGCATTCTCTATGTGCTGCTGTCGGAATCCTGGCACTTCTTTGAGCAGGTGCCGATGAGTCAGTTCCTCACGGACACCGTGTGGACCCCCACTTTCGCCAATCCGCGCTATGGCATTGCACCGCTCCTGTGCGGCACTCTGGTGTCGACGTTGGTGGCGCTGGCGGTGGCCGTGCCGCTCGGCTTGATGGTGTCGATTTATCTGTCCGAGTTTGCCAGCGTACGGGCGCGGGAATCGATCAAGCCAATTCTCGAATTGCTCGCCGGCGTGCCGACCGTGATTTACGGCTATTTCGCGCTGCTGCTGGTGACGCCGCTGTTGCAGAAAATCATTCCTGGGCTGCCGGGTTTCAATCTGCTTTCCGCCGGCTTGGTGATCGGCGTTTTGATCATCCCCTATATGGCGTCGGTCTCGGAAGACGCCATGCGGGCGGTGCCGAATTCGCTGCGCGAAGGCTCAATCGCCATGGGCGCCACGAAGCTGGAAACCGCGTTCAATGTCGTGGTGCCGGCGGCGACATCAGGCATCGCCGGGGCCTTTGTTCTGGCCATGTCGCGGGCGGTGGGGGAGACCATGGTGGTTGCCATTGCCGGCGGCCAGCAGCCCAACTTCACGCTCAATCCGATGGAGCCGGCGGCCACCATTACCGCGTATATTGCGCAGGTCGCCAAGGGCGATCTGCCGCACCATTCGCTCGAATATTACAGCATTTTCGCCGCCGGCCTGGCGCTGATGGCGATCACGCTCGTGTTCAATCTGGTTGCCTTCTGGCTCAACCGCAAATTCCGTGAGGAATACTGAGATGGCCGCTTTAGATGCAACCGCCGCGGCCGCTGCCGCCGGCGCAAATCGCTTCGAGCCGCCGGCCAATCTCGCCGCCCGCAAGCGCTCTGACCAATTCTTTGTGTTTTGGGGCTTTCTGGCCACGGTTGTTGGTTTGCTGGTCCTCGGCACGCTGGTCGTTGATCTGTTCTTCGACGCTGGCGACAAGCTGACGGCGGCGTTTTTCACCAATTTCCCAGCGACTGACGCAATGGAGGCGGGGATCCTGTCCGCCTGGGTCGGCTCCATCTTTGTGATCGTGACCGTGGCGATCATCGCCATTCCGATTGGCGTCGCGGCGGGCCTTTATCTGGAAGAATACGCTCCGAAAAACGCGATCACCGACTTCATCGAAGTCACCGTGAACAATCTCGCCGGCGTGCCCTCCATCGTTTATGGCCTGCTGGCGCTCGGCCTGTTTGTGTATGTCTTCGGTAATCCGGAAAGCTATCCGAAATTCCTTTCCGAAGATCTGCGCCAAGGCATTGCGGTCTATTTTGGCCAGACGATCCTCACTGCCGGCCTTACTTTGGCGCTGCTGATTTTGCCGATCATCATCGTCGCCACGCGCGAAGCGGTGCGCTCGGTGCCGCGCGGCATTCGCGAAGCGGCGCTGTCGGTTGGCGCGACGCCCTGGCAGAGCACGTCTCACCATGTTCTGCCCTATGCCACGCCCGGCATCATCACCGGCGTGATCATTGGCTTGTCGCGGGCTTTGGGCGAGACCGCGCCGCTGATCGTCATTGGCGTGCCGACCTTCGTGGCCTTCTTGCCGGTCTTGACGCCAGATCAAGCCGGCCAAGAAACCTATGATGCGATGGGCAATGCCGCGATGATTGCGCAAAGCGATGTCTATGCCAGCTGGTTGCCGTTTGGGGCCAATGGCTGGCTGTCGCAGAGCTTCACGGTCATGCCGATGCAGATGTTCAACTGGACCCAGCGCCCCGAGCCGGAATTCCAGCAGAACGCCGCTGCGGCCGGCATCGTGCTTCTCGCCATTACTTTGGTGATGAACGGCTTTGCGATTTGGCTGCGCTACAATATGCGCAAGAAGATCCGCTGGTAGGGGGCGTGTTTGCCGCGTGCGGCTTTGCGCCCACGCCGCGGCGAGCGCGGTCATAACCAACACATAAGACCGAGCTTCCTCCTGTCTTGCGGTGGCGCAAGGCAAGAGAAGCCGCGCTCAAGCCGCAGTGAATTGGCCATGGAAGCCAAGTGGCATGGCCACATCCAGCCACGCCCGCATCAGTGGCCCTGCGTCTGGCCGGCGCGCATCAAACACCGATAAAGCCGTCTTCTGCGCCTTCCAGTTCAGCGCGGTCCCAATCAGCCAGCCGTCATCTTCGCTGCGCGCGGACGCCCGCGGCACAAACACATGCTCTTCCACCATCCAATCTGGGCCATAGGCTGCAAAGCTGTTGCGGCCGCGCTCCAAATCGATTTTGGCCACGGCGTCAAACCAGGCTGATTGGCGAAGCGTGGCTTGCGCCGCCAGATAAGTGAAGCGGCGCCGGCGCGTGTTCATCTGCGGGCTCACCCGCGGAAACTCAACCGCCGCCCGCAACGGCGCCGATCGCGGCGCCCCCTTGGCCGGCAACGTCACGAGGACGGCGCGCGACGCTGTAGCCGGCATCTCCCCGCGCATGGGTTTGCGCAGTTCCTGGATTTCATCAGTCTTGTCTCCAAACACCATGTCGAAGCGGATCGTGCCGTCGCGCTCTTCCCAGGCATTGCCGAAGTGAAAGACATATCCGGCCGGCAATTCGGCTTCGCGCACGAGCGCGAGGGTGTCGCGATCAAACACTTTCACCGCCATCGGCGCGTCCGGCCGGCCTTTGATGGCCCCGAAAAAGCCATCGGTAATCGCCCCGATCCGGGTCGAGGGGAGCACGACCGCAACCGATTTTTCCGTCAGCAGGAAATCATGCGCCAATCCAGCGGGCGCGACGGCGTGCAGCTTGACCGCGTCCAACACCCCGGTCGCGCTGAGGCGATAGATGGCGAGCTTGTCGCCCATGATGCCGATATTCCAAACCCGGCCGTCCTGGCCGATGCGCGGATGCGCACTGAACGGCGCCCCGCGCAGATCATCGCGCAGTGTGACGACCTCTTTGGTCGCCAAGCTCTTTGGGTCCTTGCGGGTGGCGCTGCCGCCCTCCCACAGGGCCCATAGCTCGCCCTGGATCGGCAAGACATTGGTATTGGCGACATTGATGGCGTCGGGCCCATTCATGGCGGCCCGCGCCGGAATCCCGCCGTCGCCCGCCGGGAATAGAAACCGCCCGGCGGCTTTCTCGGCCCGGCGCTTTGGCGTATCCCCGAACAGACCGCGATAGCCGACGCCCTGCGGCCCGATCGACCAGCGATGAACGAGCCGATCGCCATCGAACCAATGACGGTATCGTTCGCCATTGCGTTCATGTTGGGCCGGGCCATTGCGGTCGAACACGCCGGTCAGCCCGTCGGGTACGCCGCCTTCCAGGCGCAGGCTGGCGAAGTCGAATTCGCCTGCGGCATTGTCAAAGGCGGCGAGCCGCGGATTGGTCTTTCGGGCCGCAGCGAAAGCGGCGGCAATGTCGTCATCGGCGGCGGCGGCGCTGTACGGCAAGCCGGCGAAGCTGGCGGCGCCGGCGGCGGTCGGGAAAGTTCGGCGGTTCATGATCCATCCCCCCGCTTAATAGGCCAGAACCGCAACGCTGGCGGCGTCGCCGCCAGCGACATTGACCTTCATGTCGGCGAATTTCGGCGGCCCGAAACTGGCTTTGGCGCGGTTGGAAAAGGCGTAGCCTTCACTGGGCATGCCGAACAGATTGGTCGCCATTTTGCCGTCGGCGTCTTCATCGTGGAACAGCTGGACGGCATAGGCGCCGTCCTCAAGGCCCGGAAACACCGCAGTGGCGGCGCCGGGCTTCGCCGGGATCATGGCCGCGCCGGCTTGTTTGGCGACGCCGGCGGCGGGATCGGCTTTCAGCAGCGCGACCATCAGATTGCCTTTGGCCGAGCGGACGCCTTCGATCGTGACCGTCAGGGTATGACTGCTGGGCGCCACGGCGGCGGTTTGGGCCCTTGCCGGTCCGCTAAGAAAAGCGAGTGCGGCGGCGGCGAGCAGGGCTGTGCGGATCATGGGTTTCCTGGCGGGTGGCGTTCAGCGGCAGACCTTGCCGCCGACCCCATCGACACCGCCAAACTGGCGGCAATTGCCCCGGCCTGCATCGCAAACGACGTCAGCCGCCCAGAGGCCTTCGCCAAGCGCCAAGGCGGTTCACGGATGCCCTGAAATGTCGGAAGATTTTCGTGAACTGTCCGTCGTGAATGGCCGCCGCATCCGGGGCGAGTTGACGCGCACCCTGCTGATGTTGCTGCTGATCGGGTTGCTGCTGGGCGCGCTTGGCCCGTTTGGCGCCTTTGAGCGGCTGCCAATCTTGGAGCGTTCAGCTTCTGGCTCGCCTGTATTTTCGGCGGGGCGCTGATTCAAGCGCCGCTCTATTGGCTAGGCGACTGGCTCGCGCGCGCGCGGCATATCCCGGCCTGGATTTGGGCGCCGGCCACCGCCGCGCTGGCGGCGGTTTCGATCACGATCCTGGTCAATGGCGTCGCGGTTACGCTGTTGCGCACGACCGTGACGGACACTTTCACAGAGCTCTATCCGCTGGTGCTGGTCATCACGCTGCCGATCCAGATCATCAGCCATTTCTTGGCTGGCCAGAGGACGCATCGGGCCGCGCGGGCGAACCCGCCGGCGCCAGCCGCGCCGACCGCTGCGCCCGGACTGGACCCGCTCGCCGCCGCCGGACCGGCGCCGGGCGCGCTGTCTTCGTTCTTCGACCGCGTCCCCAAACGCTTGGGCGGTGATCTGATCTGCCTGCGGATGGAGGATTATCATCTGCACGTCTATTCCTCGGCCGGCGACGCGCTGATTCTGATGAAGATCAGCGACGCGGAGGCCGAGCTCACCGCCATCGAAGGCCTGCGGCTGCATCGCAGCTGGTGGGTGGCGCGCAGCGCCGTGACCGGCTGGCGGCGCGACGGCAAGAACCTGGAGCTGATCTTGCGCAATGGTTTGACCGCGCCTGTCGCGCGCGAACGGCAAAAGAAAGTCCGCGCGGCTGGATGGCAGTCGTAGGCGCCGTTATCGGGCGACCCACTTTTTGACTTTGGCCGCCCGCCATTCCTGTGACTGGCGGACCATGTTCATAACCACCTCAAGGCCATCGCCATCCGCGATGTCGTCGAGATAGATTGCCCGCAGCAGCGTAACCTCATTGGCTTTCAGTTTGCCCGCCAGGGCCGGCGGCGGGGCAAACGGTTCCGGCTCAAGCGGGCCGTTTTCGGCGGCATAAGCATTGCTCACCACCATTGTGCTGAGAAAGCCGCCGGCGCCGTCGCCGCTAACGGCAAACAGTTGCAGCATGGCTTCATCGCGCTCGCCATAGGTTGTCGTCATGTCATCGCTGATCGGGGCGGCCAGGCGATAACTGGCCGCGCCCGGCTTGGCCCCGGCCGGCGCCTTGCGCGTATCAAGCCGCAGATAGAGCACGCCGTCCGCGAGCACATCGCCGGCCGGCGACAGAAGCGATTCATCTTTCTGCGCCGTGAGACCGAGCTGTTTGGTGACCTGGGCGACGGCTTGCGCCCGCATTTCTTCACGGGCGGCCAATTCGTCCGCCTGGCGCTGGCGCGGCCCGGCCAGCAGGGCGTCAAACTTGGACGGCGTCACCTGCAGCGAGCCGAGCACGCTGACCAGCAGGTCGCGCGCTTGCGCGTCGGTATAGAGTTTCGGATCGTCGAGGATCAGATCCGCACTGAAGCCGGCGGCGGCGTTTTGGCCCAGATAACGCACGTCGCTGGGCTTCTCCACATCTTCGGCGGTCATGACGGCGCTCTTCAAGATGTCAACCGGCCCGACATTGGAAAACGGCGCCGCTTCAAAATCCAGCCGCTGCATCTCCATGACATTCGACATCGGGTCCGCAAGCGTGACCGTCAGTGTCGCGGCCGGCTGCGGCGGCGGGCCGAACTGGGCATCGGGCGCCCAGAACGGCCGCGTGCGCGGACCCAAAACCCAGGATTGCGCGGCGGCGTCCGGGTCTTCATGCATTTCGGGCGTCAGATTCATGTCGTCGGCGCCGTCGCGAACGAAGCCCTTGGGGATTTTCAGCGTCGCCACATCGCCGATCGTGGCGGCCACATCCGCCGTCATGCCGCGTTGATCGAGCACGCGCTGGTGGGCGGCCTTCTGCGCGCCGACCACGGCCGCCGGCACGCCCAAGACGCCGCCGACCAGAACAACCCAACTGGCTGCGCCGCCGATCAGGGCAATATGACTGTCTTTCATGGCCGTTCGACTCCCCCGCTTGAAGGGCCGAGTTTAGCAGATCGCCGCTGCCGGCAAAGCGGGTAAGGCTGCTCCGTGTGGCTCAGCTCAAGCCCCAATCTGCGGCGACCGTCGCCGCCGCGGCAAACGCGGCTTGAGCTTGACCCAAAAGCTCTTGCGCTTGACCACCGGCAACGGTTGCAAATTGCGGCGGAAATCCTCGGTGCAGGCGCGCCAGGAGAATTTCTCCGCATAGGCGCGTGCAGCCGCGCGGTCGATCTTCAGCGCCTCCAGGCAGGCGGCTTTCAGGTCGGTATTGATGGCTCCGGCATTCGAACCGGGGATCAGGTCTTTTGGGCCGGGCGCGACAAAGGCCGCCACTGGCGTGCCGGCAGCCATCGCCTCCAGGATCACGAGCCCAAACGTGTCAGTGAAACTGGGAAACACAAACACGTCCGCGTCGGCGTAATAGCGCGCCAATTCATCACCGAACTTGGCGCCGACAAATTTCGCGGCCGGATACTTCTTTTGCAAGTCTTCGCGCTGGGGCCCATCGCCCACAACAACCTTCGTTCCAGGCAAATCCAATTCGACAAAAGCTTCGATGTTTTTTTCCACCGCCACCCGGCCAACATAAACCCAAATGGGATGCGCCAAGTCTTTGAACAAGCCGCCATCGGCGCCGCGCTTGGCGGGGGTGAACATGTCGGTGTCAACGCCCCGGCTCCACGGCGTCACATTGCGAAAGCCCTTCTCTTGCAAAAGTTCCATCATGGTTGGCGTGGCGACCATGATGCGCCCGCTTTTGTCGTGGAAGGTGCGCATGACTTTGTAGCCGGTCCACAACGGAATCCAAGAAAACCGTGCGGTGACATATTCCGGAAATTGCGTGTGATAGCTGGTTGTGAATGGAAATTTGTGGGCCATGCAAATCGCCCGCATCGCCCAACCCAGCGGCCCTTCGGTGGCGATATGGACCGCATCCGGCGCGAATTCGAGGAACCGATCTTCAACATCGCCTTTGGCCCACAGCGCCAAGCGAATTTCGGAATAGGTAATGAGCGGGATGGTCATATAGCCGTCATTGGGCGACACGACCTGAACCTCGCAGCCCATTTCCTTCAGCTCTTTGATCGTGCGCTGTAGCGTGCGCACGACGCCATTGACTTGCGGCTCCCAGGCGTCGGTGACGATCATGATCCGCTTAGGCAGTTCATCGGCCGCGGCGGGAATGGGCGAGGGGGTGGGGGCCAAAGCGGGCTCCGAAACAGTCCAAGGTCTCACATGCCCGTGAACGCGCCGCCTCGCAAGGCGCCCGCGCAACCCCTCCCGCGGGGCTGCCGGATCATCTACATAGCCTGAAGGAGACTGAGATGCCCGACACCGCCGCGCCGCCGACCACCGATTGGCACGGGCTCGATTCCTGGAAATATGCCGATGAGGCTGAGGCTGCCCAGGCGCTCCTCGCTGCAAGTCCGCTCGATGCGCCCGCCCGCGCTGCGGTTGAGGCGCAGGCGCGCGATATCGTGCTGCGCGCCCGTGCGCTGCGCCGGCGCAAGGGCGTGATGGAAAGTTTTCTGGAGGAGTTCGGCCTGTCTAATTCGGAAGGCTTGGCGCTGATGTGCCTGGCCGAAGCGCTGTTGCGCATTCCCGACGAAGCCACCGCCGACAAGCTGATCGCGGAAAAGATCAGGTCCGGGAACTGGGAAGAGCATCTCGGCCGCGCCGAATCCTGGCTGGTCAATGCCGGCGCCTTTGGCCTGATGCTGACCGGGCGCGTGGTGTCCTTGGGATCGGACATGCGTGAGGATCCCGGCGGGTTCTTGAGCCGTCTGGTGACGCGCGCGGGTGAGCCGGTGATCCGCGCCGCCATGATGCAGGCGATGCGCATTCTGGGCGAGCAATTCGTGCTTGGCCGCACGATTGAAGCCGCCCTGAAACGCGGCAAGGCGATGATCCGCGCTGACGACGCGGCGAGCTTCTCGTTCGACATGCTCGGCGAAGGCGCCCGCACGCGGGCGGATGCGGCGCGCTATTTGAAATCCTACGCCGATGCGATCGCAGAGGTTGGCGCGCATGAGGCCGGCAAGGGGCCGCAAGCGGCATCTGGCGTGTCGGTGAAATTGTCGGCGCTGCATCCGCGTTTTGAGGCCCGCCATGCTGAGGCCGTGCATCGCGAGCTGTATCCGCAAGTGCTGGAATTGGCCCGCGCTGCTGCGGTCCACGATATTCACCTGACGCTCGACGCCGAAGAGGCCGATCGACTGGTGCTCACGCTGGAGCTGTTTGAGCGGCTGGCGCGTGAGCCGGAATTGAAAGCCTGGCAGGGCCTCGGGCTTGCCGTGCAGGCCTACCAAAAGCGCAGCCTGCAGGTGATGGAGCGTCTCGTGGCGCTTGCCCGCAGTGCGCAACGCAAACTGTTTTTGCGCCTCGTCAAAGGCGCTTATTGGGACGGTGAAATTAAACGCGCGCAAATGCAGGGCCGGCCGGACTTTCCGGTCTGGACCACCAAACATGCAACCGACGCCAGCTACCTTGCTTGCGCTGGCGTGCTGCTGTCGGCGCCCGATGCGGTTTATCCCGCTTTCGCCACGCACAACGCCCACACGGCCGCCGCCATTGCCCGCATCGGGGAAGCGCGCGGCGCGAAGTTTGAGTTCCAACGCCTACACGGCATGGGCGAGGCGCTCTATCGCGCGGGCGCCTTCAAAGCGCCGGTGCGGGTTTATGCGCCGGTCGGCGGGCATGAGGATTTGTTGCCGTATCTCGTGCGGCGCCTGCTGGAAAACGGCGCCAACACCTCGTTCGTGCATTCTTTTCTGGACGATGATGTCTCACCCGATCTCGTCGCCGCCGATCCGTTGGCGCGGCTGGAAGGCGGCCCGAAGCGTCATCCGCGCTTGCCGGCGCCGCCGCTTCTTTTCGGGGCCAGCCGGCGCAATTCTTCGGCGCGCGATCTGTCCATGCGCACCGATCGCGCCATCATAGCGGCCCTCGTCGCGGCGCAGGACGCTGAGCCCCCAGAGCACGTCACGCCCGTCATCGACGCCGCCGCCGCGCCCGGCGAAAAACCAACGCCGGTGCGCAATCCGGCCACGCTTAAAGTCCTCGGCGAGGTGCGCAGCGCAACTGAAGCTGAGATTGATCGCGCGGTCTCTTCCGCCGTTTCCGCCCAACCAGCCTGGGACGCCCAAGGCGGCGCCGCGCGCGCCGGCGTGCTGCGCCGCGCCGCTGATCTCCTGGACGCCGCGCGCGATCGCTTCATCGCGCTGCTCGCGCGCGAAGCCGGCCGCACCCTGCAAGACGGCATCGACGAAGTGCGCGAAGCCGTCGACTTTCTGCGCTATTACGCGGTGGAGGCCGAACGCCATTTTGGCGGGCCCGAGCGTTTGCCGGGCCCGGCCGGCGAGACCAATCATTTGGAACTCGGCGGGCGCGGCGTGTTTGCGTGCATCAGTCCGTGGAATTTCCCGCTGGCGATTTTTGTCGGCCAGATCGCTGCCGCGCTTGCCGCCGGGAACGCCGTGATCGCCAAGCCGGCCGAGCAAACGCCGATTGTCGGCTTTAACGCCGTGCGGCTTTTGCATGAGGCCGGCGTGCCGGGCGCGGTGTTGCAGTTTTTGCCCGGCGACGGCGCAGTTGGCGCAGCGATCGTGCGCCATCCGGCCATTGCGGGCGTCGCCTTCACCGGCTCTACCCAAACGGCGCATAAGATCAACCGCACGCTCGCCGCCAAGGATGGCCCGATCGCCGCCTTGATCGCCGAAACCGGCGGCCTCAACGCGATGTTCGTGGATACAACCGCGCTGAAAGAGCAGGTGGTCGATGACGCGATCCAGTCGGCCTTCGGCTCGGCCGGCCAGCGCTGTTCGGCGCTGCGGCTGTTGCTGCTGCCGCACGAGACAGCCGACGCCATCATCGAAACGCTCGCCGGCGCGTTGGATGTGCTCGTCATCGGCGACCCCGCCGATCCGCGCACCGATATCGGCCCGGTGATCGACGCTGACGCCCGCGCGATGCTGGAAGCCCATCTAGCCGCCATTGGCGCGGCTGCAAAAGTCCATGCCCATCGCGACGTGTCAGGGCTTGCGGGTCACTTCGTCGGGCCAGCCATCGTGGAATTGTCCGATATTGGACAATTGGATCGGGAAGTGTTTGGCCCGATCCTGCATGTGCTGCGCTATGATCCCGCAGACATCGCCACTGTTGGCGCTGCGTTGGCGGCGAAGGGCTATGGCCTGACGCTCGGCGTGCATTCGCGCCTGGAGAGTTTCGCGGCCGAAGTGTGCGCCGCCGTGCCCGCCGGCAACACCTATGTCAATCGCTCGATGATCGGGGCGGTGGTTGGCGTGCAGCCATTTGGCGGGCGCGGCTTGTCCGGCACCGGCCCAAAGGCCGGCGGGCCGCATTATCTGCTGCGCTTTGCCGACGAACGCACGCTCACTGTCAACATCGCTGCCCAAGGCGGCGACCCCGCGCTCTTGAATTTGTAGGATGATCCGATGTCGGACAATGTCACCCGCTTTCCAACCCAGCGCAAAGAGCCCAAGCCGCCCATCCGCGGCGGCGGCGAGGCCGGCCGCATCGTCGTGGCCACCCATGCGCTGACAGTGCTGGGGTTTGCCATTTTCCTGCTGCTGTCTTCGCCATGGACTTATCTCGGATACGCCGTGGGCGGCGCGGCGCTGCTGATTTCGGCCTCCAAGCGCACCGAAGGCCCGTCCTGGGCGGCGCGCCATTTTGAGTTCATACTGCGGACGATCATTATGGGCGCCGTCGCTTGGACATTGGGCGGCTTGGCTGGGATGATCGCTGCAACCATCACCTTTATCGTGACCTTTGCGGTGTTCGGCTGGGTGCTGATCCGGTCCATCGCAGGGCTGTGGCAGGCGTTCCGGGGACTGGCCATCGACAATCCGAAGACTTTGTTTCTTTAAGCGAGGCGCGCCAAAACCTGAACCGCCAGCTCTTCCGGCGTTCCGTGTTCGGATGATAGAACCAGATCGACAAATGCTTTCTGCGGCTCAATATGGAGATCATGCATCGGTCGCACCGTGTCGCGGAACTGGTCGATCACGCTGTCAAGGCTGCGGCTGCGCTGGCGCACATCGCGCATCAGCCGGCGCGACAAGCGCAACTCCTCCGGCGCATCTACGAACACTGAAACGTCAAACAAGGGCCGTAGCGTCGGATCGCTCATCGCGTGCAGACCTTCCAAGACAATCAGCGGCGCCGGCGCACAGGCCACGCTCTGCGCCAGGCGCGAATGGGTCACCATATCATAGGCCGGCCGTGCGATCGCATCGCCGCGGCGCAAGGCTTTGAGATGATCGCCCAGAAGCGCCAGGTCTTTTGCCGCCGGCTCATCAAAGTTATGCCGCGCCGCGTCAAATCCCGGAATGGTCGTGGCGCAGCGATAATAGTCATCTTCGGTCAGCGTCAGCGTGTCTGGCCGCGCCCGCGCCAAAGCCCGCGCCAATTCGGTCTTGCCCGAGGCCGAACCGCCGCCAATGTAAAGGATGGTCACGCGCGAAGTCATGGCGGTTCAATACTCACGCCGCCAGCGGACCGCCAGCTTCGGATCGCCATTGGCCAGAAAGCTGGAGATCACGAACAGCCGCGGCCGCACCTGCCACTCCACCGAGGACGCGGTTTGCCCGAGCGCCCCGCGCGACACCTCCAGATACACATCGCGCGTGATGTATTTGCCGCCAGTGAGCAACAAGCCGCCGCCATCCTCGCGCACATCCAGGCGATCGAGATTGACTGCCGCGCGCGCGATATTGGCAATATCGAAGGCGCTTCGGCCGGTCAAAGCGGCAAGCGTTGCCGCCAATTGCGCAGCCTGCAGCGGGCTCAATTGCTCCGCATTCACGCCGAACAAGGCTTGCGGCAGAATCTCATCCTGCGGCAGCGGCGGCGTCGATGTTGTGTCCAATTGCGGGTCGGCCAGCGGTCCTGACAGGGCGAGCGTTGCGGTTATCTTGGGCGCATCGATGCGCGCGCGCATGTCGATCGTTGCGGCTTCGATGGGGCCGTCAAACCGCACCAGTCCGCGTTCAAACGTCATCGGGCGGCCGGCCAATGTTGCTTGCCCGCGCAGCAAACGCGCCTCGCCATAAATCAGCGGCGTTTGCGCGCCGCCGGCGATGCGGGCGTTCAATGCCCATTCCGCCTCCAGTCCGCGCGCGCGGGTGAACAGCCGGCGCGCGCCGGTCAGTTTGAGGTCCAATGTCACGGGCGGGCTGGCGGCAGGTCTGGGCGCAGTCAATTGCTCCGAGACCGGACGATTGATTTCCTCTACTGCGATCGGGGCGGGCATGGGCGCTGCACTTTGCGGCTGGCGCGCATCGGCGTCGATCAGATCGATCGCGCCGGACAGCCTGGCGCCTTTCGGTGTCCAAGCCAAAGTCAGCTTGCCATCGCCGCGGGCGGTAATGTCCGGGCGGCGAATGAGGCGCAGATCGTCGAGATCAATGGCCAGTTCCCCGTCGCCGGCCGCGCCCAATCGGCCCTGGGCAAACAGCTTGCCGCCAACGCCGTCACTGGCGCGCATGTTCTCGATGGTCAATCCATCCGCGCGCAGACGGGCCGTGGCTGAGAGGTCGACCAGGCGCACGCCGCTGGCGCGGTCCTCAACCCGGGCGCCGGTCAGCTGCAAAGATCCGGACCCGGACAATGGCGCCCCGGCCCCGCCGGGGGGGGCCAGAACCAACTGGCCGGCGCCATCGACGCGCCCGCCGGCGCTGACGCCCAGCGGACCGACAATGCGCCACACGCTGTCGATCGGCCCATTCAGCGACCAGTCAAACCGTGCGGGTTCTGCGGCGCGCGCGATGGTCAATGGCGCGGCGCGGCTGTCGATCGGCACAAGGCCCTTGATGTCGAGCGCCAAGCCGGCTGCGGAGCGCGCCGAGACAGTCAAGTTCAAAGCGCGTGGCGCGAGGTCTGCAGTGAGGGTCGCGTTTACGGGATCGCGATTGCGCGCAGCCAAATCAACGCCGTTGAGCTGCATGGCGGCTGCGCCTGTGATGGCGCCATTGCGCGCAGCGATCCAGGCTTGGCCGCTGACATCCCCGGCAAGGCGCGCGGCCCGCCCCGCAAGCAACGCCACTGGCGCGCGGGTCGCGGTGATGGCGGCGCGCCATCCGTCTGCGTCGCTGGTCAGGTTGAGATCAGCGCCGCCATCGCCGAGTTGCAGAGGCGCTGCAGCGCTCAACCGGCCGGCGGCGTCCCACAAGAATGTCGCCTGGCCGCGCGTGGCGATGGGACGGCTGGCGAGATCGCCGTTGACCGCCAAGGCGATCTTGGCGGGGCCGGAAAGGTCGCCGCTGCCGGAGGCGGTGACTTGAAATGGCCCGGCTGCGCCCAGGCCGCCGCGTGCAGCGGCGCTGAGGGCAACAGCCTGCAACGGCCCGCGGGCGGTGAGCCGCGCAGCGCCCGCGCTGAACCCTTCGCCAAAAACGGCGTCAGCAATGGCGGCGTCGAGATCGATCTGCGGTTGATTGTCCAGACCCGGCGCAAATCGCAATGCGCCATTGATCACGCCCTTCGCGCCGGGCCACATGCCGTCAAGCCGTCCATTCAACAGCGCATCAATGGTGAGCCCGCTGGCGTTGATGCGGCTACGGCCGCGGGCGCGCGCTTGGGCAAGGCTCGCGGTGAAATCATTGAGGGCAAGACCATCGCCGTCAGCGCTGAAAGCGCCATTGAGTGTGGCGGTTTGGCCGGCGAACAGGGCTTTGGCCTGCAACGGGCCGGAAAAGCCTTGCGGGCCGGGGCGCAGCGTCAGCTTGACGCGCGGCTCAGCGAATGTCGCGCCGGCGAGGTCGAGCCGGGACAAAGCGGCGTCGACATCAAGGCGCCAGGCGCTCACCGGGCCGGTCAACTTGCCTGTCGCGGTTCCCGCACCCGCTAGTTCGACATCGCCCAGTCGCAGCGGGCCGCGGGCAGCGGCTTCGAGGTTCAGATCCAACGCCTCACCGCGAATTGCGCCGCCTGCGCCGAGGCGCAGCTTCGGGCCTTCCAGGCGCGCGGCCTGCACATCGATGCGATCGCCTCGAAAACCAAGGCTGGCGGAAAGTTTCGGGGCCGCACCCAGCAACTGATCGAGCGGCCCCGGTGCGCGCAGATTTGCCCCGGCGCCGGTGATGGTGAGTGTTGGCGTAGGTGTTGGCGCCAGGCGCCAGGCGCCGCGTGCGCCGCCGCGCCATTCGTCAATCAAAAGATCCGCGCGGGTGAGCGTCCAGGCGCCGCTTTGGCCGGAAGCGTCGGCGCGCACATCAAGCCCGGCGCTGGTAAAGCGCAGCCTTGGAAAGGTCCAATCCGCTTCCGCTTGGCGTGCGGCGGTGAGCGCGAGTTTCGCGCCGGCCAAGAGCTTTGCGGCAGGCTGTGGCCCAGCCATGCGGCTGGCGGCGAGGTTGGCCTCAAGCCGCAGCGTGTTGGCGTTCACTTCCGCCGTCAGGGGGCCTGCGGCGTTGAGCGTCAGGCCAAAGCGGTGCACATCGATCAGGTTGGTCTCGCCGGCAAAGCGCCAACCTCTTTCTGTTTGGCGCAATTCGCCTGCGGTCTTGATCCGACCCGCGTCGAAATCGGCCAAGGCGCCGGCCGCATCGAATTGCACGGCGGCGGGCCCGTCGAGGCGCCCGGCGCGGTTGAATCGTCCCGATACCGACGATGTCAGGCGCTCGGTTTGCGCGCTTGCGGTGAAGGGGCCTGTGGCCTTAGGGCGATCCAGGCGCACAACACCGCGCGCGCCGAAGCGTTCGCCAACGGCGCGCAGGCGCGGCGCTGCGGCTATGTCAAAGCGGGCCTCAGCGTTCAGGGCGCCGTTGCGCCAGGTGGCGCTTGCATTGAGCGCTTTACGCCCGGCAAGCGTGGCGGTGAGGGTTCCTGCGCCGTCGGCGCTGGCGCCGGTGGCGCGGATTGGGGCGCCGAGCCAACCGGCCATGGCGCCGCCTTCGGTGCTGTCGAGGGCAAGCTGGAAGCTTGGCGACGGTGATGCGGCGAAGGCAAGCGTCAGGCGATCGGCGCCGCCATCGCGGCGGGCGGCGTTCAGGGTCAGCGCGGTGAGATCGCCGGCGCGGGTTTTCACCGCCGCGGTCACGGCAAACAGCGCATCGGCGGGTTGCGCGATCAGGACGGCGGGGAAGCGCAAGGTGTCGATGGCGAGATCTGGCGCGTGCAAAGTGACCCCGCCTTTGGCGCCGCTGAGGGTGAGGTCTGGCGCGCGCGCCAGGGTGACGTCACCGGCATGCGCGCGGGTCAGCCGCACCGCGCCGCTTAGCAGCGCGAGCGGGCGCCATGTCACGGCGAGGTCGCGCGCATCGAGCCAGACGCCGTCTGCGTCGGTGATCGTCACGCGTGCGATTTGGAGATCGGCGAGGCGCGCGCCGGTGACGCCGTCCAGATCAAGCCGGCCGAGCGATCCGAGTTGGCGCCCATCCGCCAGTGCGCCCACCAGCGGCGCGCCGAGCGGGCCAAGGATGAGGGCCCCGACACCAAGCAAAGCTGCCCCCGCCAATCCGGCGCCGATCAGGGCTTTGGCCCGCCCGCGCATCAAAACGCCTGACCGAGACTGAGATAAACCGCCGCTGGCGCATCCTGTGCGCGCCGATCGATGGGAACCGCCACGTCCAGGCGCAGCGGCGCAAAGCCCAAATCATAGCGCACGCCGATGCCGGCGCCGAAGCGTATGCCAGGGGCGGCGCCTTCATTGTCAAACACGGTTGCGCTATCGACAAAGGCGGTGAGGCCCCAATTCTGCGCCACGCGCAGGCGCGTTTCCACGGAGGTTTCGATCAAGCCGCGCCCGCCGGGTGGGATAGCGCGGGCAGCGTCTGGGGCGGGAAAGATCGAGCGAAACCCATAACCGCGCACGGAGCCGCCGCCGCCGGCATAAAAGCGCCGGTCCAGCGGCAGATCGCGGGCCTCACCATAGACCGGCGCGACCCAGCCGAGTTTCAGCCGGCCGGCAAGTGTGGCGCGGGTGCGGCGGGCGTTATCGGCTGCGCCCGGTGAGGCGTAAGCGCGGGCCTCAGCAAGGCCGCGCACAAAACCTGTGGCGGCGGCGGCGAATGCAATCGCCGGCTCCAGCCGCGCCGACAGGATGACGCCGCGCGTGGGATCGAAGCGGTCATCGGCGCTGTTGCGCCGGGCTTCGACATAACCGCTCAGGACGGTGGCGTCGCCAACGCCGGCGGCAGCGTCAAAGCGGCTGGCGCTCAGCGCGGCGCCGAGGCTGAAGCCGCGCCGGGCGGTGGCCAGCGTGTCCAGCGAGACGCCAAGTTCAGCGCCGGTTTGGCGGAAAGGTTCGGCGTCTTCGCGCAACAGCGTCAGGCCGGCGCGGCGGGTGACATCGGCGCCGCGCGGTTCGCTGAATGACAGGCGCACTTGCTGTTCGTTTTCCGCCAGCGTGACCCCAAGGCCAACGGTGTCGCCGCGCTTCAAGGCGTTGCGATAAGTCCAGGCGGCGGTGGCGCCGGGGCCTTCGCTGGACGACCACGACGCCGAAAGATCGAGCGTGCGTGGCGGGGCGCGGTCGACGCTGACCAGGATCGGGCGCAGGCCGGCGGCGTCATCGGAGTCGGCCAGGCGGATATCGACGCGCGAAAACGCGCCGCTGGCTTGCAAGGCGCGGCGCAGATCGGCGAGCGCTTCAGGGCTGTAGCGATCGCCCGCGCGCCACGGCGTGGCGGCGGCAAGGGCCTGCGGGGTCAAGGCGGATGGCGGGTCGAGAGTGACGCCGCCCAGGCGCACCGGGTCTGGTGCGACGAGATCGAAGGTGAAGGTGAGCGCCATGGCGGTGCGGGCGTGATCGACAACGGCCCGCCGCGGGACTGCCTTGGCGTCAGCGAAACCGGCCGCACGCAACGCCGCAACGGCGTCGGTTTCGGCGGCGCGCACCGCTTCGCTGCGGGCAGGCGCAGCGGCGCTGACATGAGCCGCCACGGCTTTCAGGAGGGCGGCGGTGGCGGCCGGCGGCGGGCGGGCGGTGGCGAAGGTGATCGCCGGCTCGTCGAAGGTAAAGCGCGGGCCAGTGGAGATTTTCAGTGTGGCGCGCGGGGGATCGTCATCGGCGATGGCGGCGGCTTCGCCCTGATAGAAGCCCTCCGCGCGCAGCCAGGCGGCAGCGATGGTGGCGGCTTCTTCGGCGATTCGTTCGGCTTCAAACAGGCTTTGCGGGTCGTCGCGGGCGGGCAGGGTGGCGAGGAAGCTGGCGCGCAGGGTCTTGTCGGTCAGGCCCTCAACGCGGACCGGGCTTGCGCCCTCGCCAGCGGAGGCGGCGAGGCTGATTGCGGCGAGGCTTGCGGCCAGCAGAACGGGGCGGAGCGGATGGGACAAGGCACTTCGGGGGCGGCGCCGCAGGCGGCGGGAATCAGTAGCGCAGAATCCCATGCCGGCGGGGGCGCTGTCCAATGCCAGCGCAGCAAGCCCGGGAGACAAAGAACCGGGACAAAGAAAAAGGGGAGCCGCTCGCGGCTCCCCTTCAGGATCGATCCCCAATCCTGGCTTGATCTTACCACTTCTTGGAAACGGTCAGACCATAGGTGCGCGGCTCGATGAAGAAGGCGTTGGTGAACAAGCCCGAGCTTGCGTCGGTATAGTACTTGTCGGTGACGGCTTCTTCTTCAAACGCGTTCTTGACAAAGAGTTTGACGGTCAAGTCGTTACTGCCGTTTTCAAGCGCGAGAGAGAAGTTTGCGGTCTGCCAAGACGGCAGCTCGTCCGAGGTCGAATTGTAGATCCGTGCAAAGCTTTCGCCCTGATAATAGAAACTGCCATTGAACACCATGTTCCAGGTGTCATTCAGCGGCTGGACATAGTTTGCCGAGAACGAAGCCGTCACAGACGGCGCGTTCGGCAATTCCTTGCCCGTCAGTTGTACGGGTTTACCGGCGGAGGGCACAACGCCGAGCGCTCTGAACGCACCGTCGCACGCGCCGAGCAGGTTCGTGGCGCCGGCGCCTAACAAGAAGCCGTTCAGGCCTGTCGGGTTCGGCACGCCAACCCCTGGAACAGTCTGGCCGATGGCGATCAATTGAGCCAATGCCGCGGTCGGCACCATGCAGTTGGAGGTGTTCGCCGCCTTAATGACGGTGAAAGCCGGATCGCCTTGGGTCATATCAAGCGAATTGACTGAGGCTCCCTTCAAAATCTCGCTCTTGTTAAAGCCAGCATTGAAGGTGAACAGCCATTTGTCGTTCGGGGCAAAAATCGACTCGACTTCGAGGCCCTGGACCTTAGCGTCAACGTTTTCGTTGAGCGAGGTGCGATTGATGATCTGCGAGATCTGATAGCCTTGGTAGTCGTAGTAAAAGCCGGTCAGGTTCAGCTGGACTTTCCCGTCGGCAAATTTGTTCTTCGATCCGACCTCGTAGGAGGTCACGAACTCAGGGTCGAAGGTCGGTTTGACCGGAGCGACGCCGAGCGAAGGGGCCGGGTTGATACCGCCGCCTTTGTAGCCGCGACTGTAGAAAGCATAGAGAAGATTGTCGTCGGCGACTTTCCAATCGAAACCGGCCCGGCCGGTCATTTCCCTGAAGCTGGCGCGATCGGGCAGGGCGTTGCTGGTAAAATACGCGTTGGTGGGCGCGGTGACGGCCAAGGGCAGGGTTGCATTGGACACCAGCAAGGCCGGCTGATTGTTGACCACCCGCTTGGCGTCAGACGTTTGGCGCAAGCCGCCGGTGAATTTCAGCGTGTCCGTCAGGTCGAGATAGACTTCGCCGAAAATCGCTGAGGCGTTCAAGAAATAAGGCTGTGAGTTCAAGTAGTAGTTGCGACCGCTGTTATTGACCCGCGATTCAATCGTGGGCCCAGTTGGATTTGAGAAATCCACCGCGGTGCCGGTCGCCAGGGCATTCGCCGTCAGTGTATTTGAGAACACATAATAATCAGCCTTATTTTCAACCTTAATATTGATGTAGCCTAGGCTGTAATTGAACGGACCCTCAAACGAGGAGGCAATCCGTGCCTCGACGCTGGTCTGGCTGCTGTTGCCTTGTGAAATATCGTAGGTCCGGAAGCGATTGGAGGCGCCGAGCTGTGGATCGGAAACGACGCCGCCGGGAGCCAAGCCCGGGATCGTGTTAAAGGTGCCCGGCGCGTTGACCTTGTTATAATCTTCGTTCGAGAACACACCGCCTGTGGACCTTGTGCCGTTCAGGTTAAACTGCAGGTTGTCCGTAAGGTCCCACTTGAAGTTCAGCTGATAGATTTCGGAATCGGCGCGATAGCGCGGGTCAAAAGCCGCTTCGATTGTGCGGATATCGGCCGGGATCAACTTACCGGCGAAGGCGTCGCCCGTGATCAGGTTGCCAGTAACGTTGCCAAGCAGGCCGCCCAGCGTCGCTTGGCTGTTCAGTGTCTGACGCGATTTCAGCATGTCGCCCGGCAAGCAACCCTGGTTGATAAAACCAGCAACCAGTCCGCTTACCGGCACACCGGCCAGGTTCGTCTTGGTCGGGTCTTTGATACAGTATTGCTTGCCGGAGCGCAGGCGGTTGTCGTCTTCCTTGAATTTCTCATAGGAGACCCAAACATCGGCGGCGTCGCCGAGGTTGATGCCGAGCGTGGCGCGCAGCGACCATAAATCACGGCCGTCAATATCGTTGCCGGTCGTGGCGTTCTTGGCGAAGCCATCGCGCTTCAGATAAGCGCCCGCGACGCGCAGGCCGCCAATTTCGCCGATTGGCACATTGACCATGCCTTCGCCGCGGTACGAGCCGTAGTTTCCGCCGGTTCCCTGCGCGAACGCTTCAAACTTGTTGCTCGGCTTCTTAGTGATGACGTTGATAACGCCGCCCGTGGCGTTGCGGCCATAAAGGGTGCCTTGCGGGCCGCGCAGAACTTCAACGCGCTCGACATCGAAGAACTCGGATTCAAACAGGCTGTTCGATACCAACGGGGCGCCGTTGAGGTGAACCGAGGTGCCCGCGTCGCCCGCCACGCCAACCGATTTGGAGCCGATGCCGCGGATCGCGAAGTTGTAGCCGGTGAAGTTGCCCTTGGAGAACGACACGCTCGGCACGGCGGTGACCAGATCAGGACCGCCGGCGATTTGCAGCTTGTCCAGCGTTTCCGGGGTGAAGGCGGAAACCGCGATCGGCACACTTTGCAGGGCGGCTTCGCGACGTTCGGCGGTGACGACCACTTCTTCAATGCCGCCGGTCGACGGCGCGGCCGGCTTCGGCGCCGGCGCCGCTTGCTGGGCGAGCGCGCCAGGGGCCAACAACAAGGCCGCCAATGAAGCGCCGCTGAACATGGGAAATTTCGAGCGTGATTTGAAAGACATTAGGTACTCCTCCCCTGCCGAGTCGCCTCTGGCGGGCAAAGCTCAGCTATTCGGTTATGGTTTGAGAAACCTTAATCAAGGCTCCCAAGACAGTCGCTCCATAGCATGTCGGACCGGGCTGCCTGTCAACCGTGCAATGGTGTTGGCGGCGGTGTTCACTGTGATTTCGCCGCCGCTGCGGCCCGCCGGCCACAGGCTCACCCTGCGCCAACCGCTTCGGCGGCGATCCAAGCGAGGCTGGCCGGATGGCTAAGGTCGGGATCGGCGGGCAGGGCGAGGATCATGGGCACGTCATAGCCGATGGCGGCGGCGAGATGGTCACGCACGCCATCAGCCTGGGCGCGGACGGTCTTGACCAGCATGACCGCCTCTTGGCCTTCCGCGACGGCGCCTTGCCAGCGATAGACCGCGCGCATGCCCGGCAGCACATTCACGCACGCCGCCAGCCCTTCGCGCATCAGCGCCCGGCCGCAGGCCAGCGCGGCTTCGGCGTCGGGCCAAGTGGTGTAGAGGATCACGACCTCGTCCATGGCGTTTGCTCCTGTGTCGGCCTATCTAGGCGCCATGACGCCCGCCGCAAATACTGCCTTGGTTTTATTCTCCGCCGGCCAGGACAGCGCCACTTGCCTGGCTTGGGCGCTGGCCCGGTATGAGCGGGTCGAGACGATCGGGTTCGATTATGGCCAACGCCACGCGATTGAGCTGGTTCAGCGGCCGCTCGTGCTGGCCGCGATCGGGGCGCTGGTTCCGGCCTGGCGCGCCCGGTTGGGGCCCGATCATGTCATCGATATTCGCAGCTTCGGCGCGATCGCCGAGACGGCCTTGACCGGCATCGGTGATTTCGGTCTGCGCCCCGACGGTCTGCCCAACACCTTTGTGCCCGCCCGCAACCTGGTGTTTTTAACATATGCGGCGGCGGTGGCCGAGATGCGCGGCCTGGAGCGGCTGGTCACCGGCGTCTGCGAAACCGATTATTCCGGCTATCCTGATTGCCGCGCCGACACGATCGCTTCGATGGCGCAGGCGCTGAGCTTGGGGATTGGCCGCGGCTTTAAGATCGACACGCCGCTTATGCATCTGACCAAGGGGCAAACTTGGCGGCTGACGGAGCATTTGGCCGGGGCAGGGCTGGTGGATCTCATTCGCGAAGAAACCCACACCTGTTATGTCGGCGACCGCACCCAACGCCATGACTGGGGCTATGGCTGCGGCCAATGTCCGGCGTGTGACTTGCGCGCCGCCGGCTGGGCGGCCTACCAGGCCGGGCCATGACCTACAGCGTCAAGGAAATCTATTTCACCCTTCAGGGCGAGGGCGCGCAGGTCGGCCGGCCGGCAGTGTTCTTGCGCTTTGCCGGCTGCAATCTGTGGACCGGGCGCGAAGCCGACCGCGCTGGCGCTGTCTGCCAATTCTGCGACACGGACTTTGTTGGAGCCGATGGGCCGGGCGGGGGCAAGTTTGAGCGCGCGCAGGATCTCGCCGCCGCGGTTGGCGCCGCTTGGCCGGGCGGCGGGCCGCCCTTGGTTGTCTGCACCGGCGGCGAGCCCTTATTGCAGTTGGACGCGGCGGCGATCATGGCGCTGCACGCGGCCGGGTTTGAAGTCGCTGTGGAGAGCAACGGCACGGTGGCGGCGCCGGCCGGCATCGACTGGCTGACGGTGAGCCCAAAGGCCGGCGCTGCTTTGAAACAAACCCGCGGCGATGAATTGAAGCTGGTATTTCCCCAGGCGGGCGCTGATCCGGAAGACTTTGCCCATCTTGCATTCGCGCGTTTCAGCTTGCAGCCGATGGATGGGCCGCGCCGCGCCGAAAACACCCAAGCCGCTTTGGCCTATTGCCTTGCCCATCCGCAATGGCGCTTGAGCCTGCAAACCCACAAGCTTTTGGGCATACCGTGAACCTGGCGTTTCAGCCCTGCGCCGCCGGCGCGACCGGCGGCGCTGCGGCATAGGCTTTTGCCACTTGAACCGCAAAACGCCGGATGGCGCGATGGGCGTCGCTCCAGGTCCAGGCGGCGAAGCTCTGGGTGATATCAGACTCGTACCATTTGTAGCGCACGGTCTGGCTGGCGCCGGCGGCGTTGGTGATTGTCGCCTCCAGGTCGGCGCCGCCAAGACCAAAGCTCAAACCGTAAGACAGCCCGGGCTTTTTCCATAATTGTTGGAAGGTTGGTTTGCTCGGGGTGGCGTCATGGACAAGGATTGAGATCGTGACCCCGCCGGGCGCGCCGACTTGCGCGCCGCGGGCGCTCAGTTCGCGGGTCAAAAGGTCGCCGGCATAATCGGACAGGACCGCCAGCTCCTTGGCGCCAATATCGCGCGCCAGCTTGGTTTGGAATTCCGGTGCGGCGGTGGCGGGGGTGATTTGCACCGGCGCAGCCAAGGCCGGCGCGGCCAAAAACGCCAAGGCGCAAGCGATCAATAAAGGGCGCATCAAACTCTCCATCCGTTGCGCGCAGTGCATCACAAGCCCAGCGCCCGCGCCACTGACAAAACAGAGAGCTAACCCGGATTATGCATCGGGGCGGCGGAAAAACGCCGGTGAGCATGGCGCAAGTTTCTGATTTGGTGTAGATTTTAGGTGTCAAATTTCAAATCTGGCGCGCCATTGGGGCGCGCACTCACCATGGTCAAGGATACCGAACTTGCTTTTGATTTGCCAAGCGTGTCGCGCAAGAAAGTCAGCCCCGCCTTCGATGGCGGCGTCATCAGTTCGGACGGCGGCATGGGCCTTCTCGCGGCGGCGGATCGGGCCTAAGGGTTCTGCGATAGGCTCGCCGGCGCGCTCACCGATCGACGCTGCCCGAGCCGAGTGCAACACTCCCACGCTTCGATCATACGCGCACGCATGTTAGCGATCGCAAGCGGCTATGAGGATGGCAATGACTTCGATCGTCTGCGCAGCGACCCTGCTTTGAAGTTGGCCTGTGGCCGGCTGCCCGAGACCGGGCTCGATCTATGTTTCCAGCCCACGATTTCCCGGTTCGAGAATGCTCCAGACAGGAAAACGCTGGTGCGTCTGCCCATGCGTTGATCGCGCAATTCTGCGAAAGCTTTACCGCACCGCCCGCGTCGATCACGCTCGACATCGATGACACGGTTGATGAGGTCCATGGCGGCCAGCAGCTGTCGCTTTTCAATGCTTACGAAGACGCCCACTG